>NZ_JBIUAG010000031.1:0-125450 GCF_044547355.1 Kutzneria sp. NPDC052558 | reverse complement strand
CATCCCGGGCAGGTGCGGGCCTGCTCGTCTGAGGTGGAAAGGTGCACCACCGGCCCATCCTGTGGTGCGTCGTCGACCCGAACGACGGCCAGGCCGGCCGTAACGGACGGTAGTCCTGTCGCGACTCGTCTGGCATGGAGTCGATGGTCCTGCGGGTGGGCACGGCAGTAGTGCGTTCCGCGGTCAAGTCGTGGCTGACCAATCGCAGGCAGCAGGCGGAGCGGGACAGGCCGTTGACAGAGTTGATCCAGACCCGTGTCGGTGTCGGTTTCACGCGCAGGCGCTTCGACAGAGAGGTCGAAGCATTGGTCGATGTGGTGTCCGAGCGACTGGCGTTGTTGTGCCGACAAGAGGTTCCTAAACTCGACGAAGGGGAGCGACTGGCGGCGCTGGCGGAGGTCGCGTCCACCTTCGAAGAAGCGGATCTTGGTGATGTCAAACTGTTCGAGGTTGATGTGGATGCCGCTAAGCTCGCTCGGCGGTTGCGGGCCGCCCTGCCGGACGCGTCGGAACTCGCCGGTCTCGGTGAGGCCGGCACCTGGTTTTATCACCGCGTCCTCGACGAGTGCTGCGTCTACTACATTCGCCTCGTGGTGCAGTTGACTCCATTTGCGGCCCGAGCTAGCGCGGAACTGCTCGGCCGCGTCTCCGGCCTCTCTGAACAGCTGGAACGGGTCCTCATCAGGTTGCCGGCACCCACGTTGATGGCTCCCGACGGCACCGGGTCAGATACTGATTTTCGCTCGCGATACCTGCGTTTGGTCAGCGAGAGCCTCGACGACATCGAGCTGTTTGGCTTGGACACGCGTAGCTTTCGCCCGCGGACGACGCTCAGTGTCGCCTACGTGAGCGTCACCGTCCGCGGCCGGCACCGTCGCATCGACCCGACTGGGCACGCTCACGAGATCCTCTCCTGGCGTGCGGACTCCACTTGGAGTCAGGACGGCGCGGTCCGGGTGGGGCAGGCGCTTGCGGCGGCCAGCCGGATCCTGATCTACGGTGAAGCAGGCTCGGGCAAGTCGACGCTACTGCGCTGGCTGGCGATCAACGCCGCCAGGGGAACCTTCCGTGGGGAGCTGGCAGGTCTCAATGGGCACATCCCGTTCCTGATCAAGCTGCGTAGCTATTCCGGTCGTGGGCTGCCGGCGCCGGAGGAGTTCGTCGACGGGATTGCGCAACCGCTGGCCGCGTTGATGCCGTCCGCCTACGTCCACCGCCAACTTGCCGCAGGACGCGCGCTCGTGCTCGTCGACGGCGTCGACGAACTCGCCGCTGACGAGCGCGGTGCGGTCCGACGCTGGCTCGCCGATCTGGTGCGCGCCTTTCCCGACATACGGGTGGTCCTCACGTCCCGGCCGACCGGAGCCGGCGAGACATGGCTGAGCGCGGAAGGATTCGGCTCCGCATGGATCGAGCATATGAGTCAGGCCGACGTGCGGGCGCTGATCCGTCATTGGCACCATGCCGCGCGCGATGCGGGGAGTCTGCCCTGCGCCGAGGAGGACCTGCCTCGGTATGAAGGAGTGCTGCTCGGCCGCTTGGACGGCAATCTGCACCTCAGGGCGCTCGCGACGACCCCGTTGTTGTGTGCGATGTTGTGCGCGTTGAATCTCGATCGCTCGTCATTCCTCCCGCGCGATCGGCTCGAGCTCTACGTGACCGCCCTGTCGATGCTTCTGGAACGTCGCGACGCCGAACGAGGTATTGCTCGCTCGGTGACACTCACCAGTCAGGACAGCCGCCAGCTGCTTCGACACCTCGCTTGGCGGCTGTCGGTGAACGGCCGTTCCGAGCTGAGCCGGCAGGAGGCGGTCCGGCGCCTCACCGAACGTCTCGCGACGATGCCGCGAATCGACTACGACGCCGAGCGCCTGCTCGACCACCTGACACTGCGCACTGGAATCGTGCGCGCACCGACGACCGACACGATCGATTTCATCCACCGTTCGTTCCAGGAGTTCCTGACGGCGGAGGAGGCAGCTGATCAGGGCGACGTCGGGCTTCTGGTCCAGAACGCGCATCTGGACCAGTGGCGGGACACGCTCGTGATGGCGGCGGGCCTGCTCAACGCACCGCTTCGACAGCAGCTGTTCCAGGGCCTGTTCGACCGGGCCGACGCGGAACCGAGGGCGCGGCGGAAACTCCACCTGCTTGCCGCCGCGGCCATGGAGTCAACGCCTGTCCTGACAGTGGAGCTCGCTGCGCGCCTGGAGCGCTCGCTGTCCGCCCTGATCCCGCCACGACGGGTGACCGAGGCCCGGTCCCTCGCCGCGGCAGGCGAGGTCCTACTCCCTCGCCTGCACAACGAGGCCTCGAACCTGTCTGAATCCGCCGCCGCGGCGACGGTCCGGACAGCAGCGTTGATCAATGGCCCGGACGCGTGGGCAGTTCTGGAGAGGTTCAGTCAGGATCGGCGGCCCCGGGTGCAGCAGGAACTGATCGAGGCCTGGCGGTATTTCGACCCCGATGAATACGCCGCCCGCGTTCTTGCCGAGGCTCCGCTGCTCGACGGCCGAGTGGCCATCGACGACCAGGCGCTGCTGCCCGCCATTGCCAGACTACGCAACCTGCGCGAGCTACATCTCGACCTCCGTGATCTCGCCGATCTGGAGTTCCTGACGCGACTTCCCTGTCTGCGCAACGCTCAGCTCGCCGGAGATTTCGGCGATCTCGGACCACTGGCGCGCTGTGCCGAGCTCGAATCGCTGTTGTTGGCGCCAAGGGGTGTGGTCGATCCGAGCCCGCTCGCTGGACTGTCGACCCTGAGAACTCTGTGCTTCTACCCGGGTGTCGCCTCGGTGACGGATCTCAGGCTCTTCCGGTCGATGGCCGGCCTGGACTGCCTGGCGCTGCATCGGCTCGACGAGGTCGATGACCTCGCGCCGCTCGGCGATATGCGCTCGCTGACCACTCTGTGCCTTTATGAATACCCGGCAGACGCCGATCTCCGCTTCCTACGCAACCTTACCGACCTGGAGATGTTGGAACTCGGACGCACCCTTGACGGGGCCGGGCTCAGCGTCCGTGGTGGCATACGCCAGCTGGCCGCAGATGCTCCTGGAGTAGCCCGGTTGGGGTTCCTCTTAGTCCGCCCGTTGGATGGACTCGACCAGCTCGAACACTTTCCAGCCCTGGAGAAGTTGTCGATCCGCAATTGTGGCGTCGATGATCTCGCTCCACTTGCCACGGTCGAGAGTCTTCGTGTTCTGCAGATAGTCACCCCCGTCAACCCGGATCATCTGGCTCAGATCAGCCGCCTGACCCAACTGTCCACGATGGACATCCTGTCCAGTGTCGACGCGCCGCGCGACATCGACCTCTCTGGATTGGGCGATGTTGAGCTGACTGTCCGCACCTATCCGAACCGGCACCGGATCGTTGGCGCGGGTAGGAGGATCAAGATCAGGTACTTGTGATCGGCATCGTGGCATCGTGGAGTCAGTGTTGTAGCCATGTGTGGCGGGCCGTGGTGCGGGGTAGATGGTCTCGAAGACCTATGCGCGCGCGGGCCCGAGCTTGGCGACGGTGACCTCGAAGCCAGTCCGCCGAGCAGATGGCCGAGTGGGCGTTGATCCGAACGGGTGTACTTCGTGTCATACATCCACCTACCTGTTGCGATCAGCAGGTGCCGATGGAGAAGGCGTTCAAGGGGCCGAAGGTGATCCTGGACCGGATGGGTGCTTTCGACGTGCACGCCGTCGCCGAGGCGGATCCGGAGGAGTTCGCGGCGCTGGTGTCGACGCCGCCGGCGATCCACCGGTTCCCGGGGTCGATGGCCAAGCGGTTGCAGACCCTGGCCCAGTTCCTCGTCGAGCACTATGACGGCAAGGTCGAGTCGATCTGGAAGCAGGGCAAGCCGGACGGTCCCGAGGTGCTCAAGCGGCTGACGGCCCTCCCGGGCTTCGGGGACCAGAAGGCGCGGATCTTCTTGGCGCTGCTGGGAAAGCAGATGGGCGTGAAGCCGTTGGGGTGGCGTGAGGCCGCCGGTGCGTACGGCGAGGAAGGCTCGCGGCGCAGCGTGGCGGACGTGGTGGACGCGAAGTCGCTGGGTGAGGTGCGGGCGTTCAAGAAGGCGGCGAAGGCCGCTGCCAAGAGTTGAGCTCTGCGAGCAGTCGACGGGCCTGAGCGCGGCATGGCGTGCTCAACTTGGCGAGCACACGAGCGGCCTTGGCGCGGACGTGCCACGCCATCGTGTCGTCGGCCATGATGACCTGCAATGTCGCCACGCCCCGTTCGCGGCACGTCCGTCGGTCGCGCCTGGCGCGGCTTCAAGCCCGGCCCTCCACGTCGGTCGACCGCTGTGGATCGTCGCTCAGGATGAACGACCTCTCCCGACCCGATCTTGCTGGATCTCCCTGAGCGGGCACGCCGGATCTGGGACGAGACGCGCCGGCTTGCCCGTGGTTGCCGGGCAAGCCGGCGCCGGCATGCTCAGGCGTTGATGATCACGCCGGCCTGCTGGAGCTGGGCCATGCCGGCCAGGTGTTGATAGGGGAAGCCCAACTCAGGCCGGGTCATCGTCTCCAGATCGGCCAGCTCGTCCGCGGTGAACGTCACATCGAGGCTGGCCATGTTGCCGGCCAGTTGATCCACGCTGCGGGTGCCGATGATCACCGAACTGACCAAGGGCTGGCGGCTGACCCAGGCCAGGGCCACGGCCGGCACGGTCGAGTCCTGGCGGTCGGCGATCGCCCGCAGCCGATCCACCACAGCGAATGTGGCTTCGGTGAGCGGAAAGCGTGCCACGCGGCCGGAGTCGGCTGCGTGCCCGTCACGCGTGTGGCGACCGGACAGCACGCCGCCGGCCAGCGGCGACCACGGCATGACTCCCAACCCCAATTCCCGCGCGACGCCGAAGGTCTCGCCTTCGACGGTCCGGGCCAGCAGCGAGTACTCGGGCTGCAATGCCACCAGCGGCGCCCAGCCGCGCAGTTCGGCGATCGTGCCGGCCCGGGCCACCTGCCATGCCGGCGTGTCCGAGAACCCGATGTGCCGCAGCTTCCCTGATCGCACGAGATCGTCCAAAGTGGACATGGTTTCCTGGATTCCGGTGTGCGGATCCTGGCCATGCAACCAATACAGGTCGATGTAGTCGGTGCCCAGCCGCCGCAGCGAGCCCTCGACCTGCTGCATGATTGCCTTTCGGCCGCCGCCGCCGGCATTGGGATCGCCGGGAGTCATGCTGCCGCCGAACTTGGTGGCCAGCACGATCCGATCCCTTTGCCTGGACAGGAATTCGCCGACGATCTCCTCGGACCGGCCGCCGGCGTAGATGTTCGCGGTGTCCACGACGTTGCCGCCGGCTTCGACATAGCGGGCGAGGATCTCGTGCGCAGTGGCCCGGTCACAGCCGCGCTGGGCGTCGCCGAACAGCATGGCGCCGAGGGCGAGCGGGCTGACGCGCAGTCCGCTGCGGCCGAGGGTGCGATAGTTCACAGCGACTCTCCGAAGAAGTCGGCGATGGGCGCGACCGCACGGTCCACGTGCCGGTCGTAGAGGTCGACGTGGCTGGCCCCGTCGATCCACTGTAGACGTTTGGGTTGGCCGGCGCGGTCGAAGGCCTCGGTGGTCATGTGCTTGGTCACGGCCTCGGCGCCGACGACCATCAGCAGCGGGCGCGGGGCGATCGCGTCGATGAAGCGGAACGGGTCGAAGGCGGCGATCCGGTCCACACTGGACAGCGTGAACTCCTTGGCCGAGCGGGGATGCCAGGCGCGGTCGGTGCAGTAGTACTCCCAGCCGTCGAACACGTGCTGGCCGCCGGCCCGCGCGGTCCGCTCGTCGGGCGGGAAGATCGGGAACGTGGCCGGGGCCGCGCCGTGGGCCTCGGCGGTGCGAGCGGCCGCGGCCGCGGCGAGCAGGCCCGTCAGGACGGCCGGATCCTGGTCGTCCTGCGCGCCCTGCCGGAACTGCCGGCCGATGTCGGCGGCGCTGACCGTGGCCACCGCCTTGATCCGCTGGTCGGTGGCCGCCGCCACGACGTAGCCGCCGGAGGCGCAGATGCCCAGCGCCCCGATGCGGTCCGGGTCGACCTCGTCCCGGGAGGTCAGGAAGGACACGGCGGCCTTGACGTCCTCGATGCGCTGGGCCGGGTTCTCCAGGCCGCGCGGCAGGCCGGCGCTCTCGCCCTGGTGGGCGGCGTCGAATGCCAGGGCGACGAATCCGCGCTCGGCGAGCCGGCTCGCGTAGCGGCCGGCGGCCTGCTCCTTGACGCCGCCGGCCGGGTGCCCGACCACGATCGCCGGCCCCGGGGTCGGGCGGTCGGGGGTGTAGAGGTGGCCGGCGATGGTCAGGCCGGCGCTGTCGAAGTCCACGGTGGTTCGCATGACCACCACGCTCGTCGGGCCGGGCGCGTCGTACCAGATCAGGTGTGTTCCTGGGCAGGATCCTGCCCTCCCACGGCGGGCGAGCCCGGGTGGAGAATGAACCCATGAGTTCAGGTGTCGGCGACTTCCTCAAGGCACGGCGGGCGGAGCTGACGCCCCGGGACGTCGGCCTGCCCGAGCCCGAGGAGCACCGCCGGGTGGCCGGGCTGCGTCGCGAGGAAGTCGCCCAGCTCGCCTCGATCAGCGTCGACTACTACACGCGCCTTGAGCAGGGCCGGGTCGCCGCGTCGGCGGCCGTGCTGGCCACGCTCGTGCGGGCCCTGCGGCTCGATGACACGCAGCAGACCTACCTCTACACGCTAGCCGGCAAGGCCCCGGCCCGGCCCCGACGGCGGTCCGCGCAGCGGGTGCGGCCGGCCATGCGGCGGCTGCTGGACCAGCTCACCGGGGCCCCGGCGCTGGTGCTCGGCCACCGCCTGGACATCCTGGCCTGGAACCGGCTGGCCAGCGCGCTCTACACGGACTTCGACGCCCTGCCGGCGAGCCGGCGCAACTATGTCCGCCTTGTTTTCACCGATCCCGGCGTGCGGGCCATGCACCTGGACTGGGCAGAGGCGGCCAGCGCCGGCGTCGCCGTGCTGCGGATGGAGGCGGCCGAGGACCCGCAGGACGCTGCTCTGGCCGCCCTGGTCGGTGAACTCGCTGTGCAGGACAACGACTTTCGCACCTGGTGGGCCGCGCACCACGCCACCGACGCGGGCTTCGGAGTCAAGCGCTATCGGCATCCCGTCGTCGGCGACCTGACCCTGGACTGTGACATGTGGGCCAGCCCCGACGGCAGCAACCAGCGGCTGATGGTGCTCACCGCCGAGCCGGGCTCGCCGTCGCACGAGGCGTTGCGCATCTTGTCCTCGTGGCACGCTCCGGTGAGCTGATTTCGCCGAGAGCATCTGGGCGCCGAGCCGGCCGAGGCGCCACCGTGGACAGACCTCGGGCGGTCAGGTGGAGCAGCGCCGCATCGACCTGGGACGACATCGAACTCGCCGCGTTCGCCGAATTGGGCTAACGAAGTGTGACCGGGTGAATGTTTGCCCGGGTGGTGCTGTCGGGAGAACGGCCCGCGCGATGGGCGATGTCGACGACCTTCGCGATCCGGTCCGCGAAGTCGAGAGGCGCGGTGTCGACCGGCAACGCGGCGAGCACTGCATTGTGCATGTCCGAAAGGCCGGGAGGGATGTCGAGCCCTCTCGCGGCAGCGGTGTGGGCGGCGACGATGCTGAGGATCGCGGCAGTGTTGTCGAGCGCCACCCCGGCTGCCGTCGCCTTGCGCCAGGCCAGCAGGTCAACGGTGCTCGTGTCGGTTTGTCCGGCGCACCCCAATCCGGTCAGCGAGGGGGTGCCGACGGCTGCGCGCGCCTCTTCCGCCCACCCCGCCGAGGTCATGTGCAGCAGGCTGATCTGCGCTTCGGGTTCGGTTCTCGCCAAGCCGGCCGGGTCCTCCACCAGTCGATTGACCTGTGCGGTGATCAGTTGGGCCATGTCGGCCCACGCGCGCGCCAGCGAGTCGAGCACGGCGGAGACCATGGGATTGTGATAGCCGCCGTTGGACAAGATCGCACCATGCGGCGGAGATTCCCGCGGCCCGACGAAGACGGGATTGTTGGAGGAGGCCGTCAACACGATGGCAACGCACTCCTCGGCGGTGGCCTGGGCCCGGCGCATCCATCCGGCAAGACGAGGGCCGCTCCGGAAGGACACCGGCGCCTGGTGCGGGAGTTCTGCCGAACGGTCCGCGCGCTCGGTCAGCTCGCGAACGACGCGGAGGGACGCTTCCTGATGCGGGTCCTTCCAGAGGGCTCCGAGTTCGGCGGAGAAATGAGCGGCGGGAGCTCTCGCCGCTGTCGCACCGAGTGCCAGGGCACGTTCCACGGTGTGAACGCGCGGCCCGCCGGACAGGACCGCATCGCACAACGCGGCCGCGGCCACCGGCGAGCCGTTGATCAATGCCATTCCCTCGCCGATCTGCAACGTCCCGTCAAAGTGTCCGCGGAACAGTTGCCCCAACGCGATGATGTCTCCCGGCTCTCCATTGCCGGTGGCGAAGACCGGCGGCAAGGTCGTGTCCAGCATGCGCACGAGGCGTTCGGCGGTGTCAGGTCGCAGACACGCGGTTCCGTTGAGCACGTCCGACAGCCGGGTGAGCACGATGGTGCGGACCAGCCTCTCGGGCAGCGGAGTGCCGATGGTTGCGGGAGTCGAGGGAAGGCGTCGTGCGAACTCGGCCCGCGCTTCGGCATCGAGAAGCGTCTTGGCGCCGACGTGATGTCTCGTCGTGATGCCGTACAGGCGCTGGTCCCGGTTCTCGGTGACGAAGGCCTCGAACTCCTTCCTTCGCCACCGGATCGCCTCGATCGCTGCCGCGCCCAGCTCGCACCGTTCGCCCTCCCACGCCACCCGCACCACGGTTTCGGCGGTGAGATCCTCGATACCGTTGATCACGACAGTCATCGCAGGGCTCGCTCCTCGCTGCCCGCGCTGGCCCGTGCCAGCGAGAGGGTGGCCGTTTCCGGCGCCCAGGCCATGCTGACCAACAGTCCGATCACCGCGACCGCCGCCGCGACGAGCGTCACGTTGTACACGCCGAACCGATCGATGCCGGCGGGCAGCAGCAGCGTTCCGACAGCGGCGCCGATCCGGCTCACGGAGACGCAGATCCCGGTCGCGGTCGCGCGGACCTCCGTCGGGAACAACTCGCTCGGGTACACGGTGTCGAGGGCGGACATCGCCGACGACACGAGCGCGAACAGGGCGAACATGCCGATCACGACAACCGACGGCGCGCTCTGCCACACCCCGATCACCAGGGTGCTGAAGGTGAGAAGACCGAACGACACCAGTGTGTAAGGCCGCCGCCCGAAGCGGCCGATCGTCGCCACTCCGACCACTCCGCCGAGCAACAGGAACAGGTTGACGCTGGTCGTCTGCCACAGGCCTGAACCCAGATTCAGGGCCACGAGAATATTCGGCAGAAACGTGAAGACAGCGAAATACGGAACGACCTGGCAGAACCAGAACAGGCAGACGAAGACCAGCCGCTTGCGGTGGCGTGCGGCCACCACTTCGCGCCACGGCGCGCTGGGCCCGGCGGATTCGGCGCCCAGTTCCTCAAGGTCGTCGAGTGTCGCGTCTCGGGACACGTGTTCACGCAGAATGGCGAGCGCTTCGTCCGTGCGGCCCTCGCGGGCCAGCCAGCGTGGTGACTCGGGCGTCTTTCTGCGAAGAATCAGCAGGACAAGCGAGGGAACGGCACTCGTGACGAGTATCCAGCGCCACGCGTCCGGACCGAGCCCGCTCATCAGCGAGCCGACCAGCATGGCGACGACGTAGCCGACCGTCCACATCGCCGGACCGAGCGCGAGCAGGAACCCTCGCTGTTTCTTCGGCGCGAACTCGGCGACGAGCGTGCTGGCGATGGTGTAGTCGGCGCCGACCGCGATTCCGAGCAGGATGCGCAACGCCAGGAGAGAGACGACGTCGGTCACCGCGACCTGCGCGATCGACAGGACCACAAAGGCGGCGAGGTCGAGCATGAACATCTTCCGCCGACCGAACCGGTCGGTGACCGAGCCGAAGATCAGGCTGCCGAGGAAGACTCCGATCAGCGATGCGGCGCCCAGGAGCCCGCTCAACAGCGGAGAGATCGGGTGCGTGACCGCGAATATCGGCAGCGCCGGCACGATGATTCCCAGGATGTATCCGTCAACCAGATGCCCACCGTTGCCGTACAGGGAGGTCTTGAGATGAAAACGTGACAGGCGCGCGCTGTCGAGGACAGATTCAGTCATTGAATCCTCCGGGAACCATGTTCAGTTGAGGAGATGCTATTCCCGGGCCTGACTCCTGTCATCCTCGTGCGTTCGAAAGAGCGGAGCGTCCGATTATCTTTCTGTAGCACACCGCCGCCGCCTCACCGGACCGGTTCTTCTCCGCCGTTGCGGATGAGACGGTCGAGGCGCAGCGCGAGCTGAAGCCCGAGCCGGCGGTGTCCGCCCGACCACGCCGGACCCAGCAGCTCGCTCACGCGGTTGAGCCGGTAGTAGAGCGTGGTGCGGTGAATCGTGAGTTGCTTGGCCGCCTGCTGGGTGTCGGCCCCGCACGCGAGGTAGGTTTCCACTGTTTCCCGTAGCTGCTGGTGCTCCGGGTTGAGCAGGGGCCCGACTTCCGGACACAGAACCATCACCGTGTCGACGGTCCAGGCCAGACCGTAGAAGGCCGCGTCGCTGCCCAGCTGGGACCACGACAGCGATTCTTCACCGGTGGCCCGAGCGACAGTCGCGGCGTAGACCGCTTTGCGATGCGTGTCGGGCAGGTCCGCGAGGTCGTGGCACAGCGGACCGAAGCCGCCGCCGTGCGACGACAAGCCGTGCCGGGCCGCGGCGCGCGTCACCGCCGGCACGAAGGGAGTCGCCCTGTCCCTGGCGGACAACACCAGTGTCACGGCGCCGTCGGCGTACCCCAGCAGCGACCGCCCGATCGGACGAGCCCGCGTGAGATCGTGGAGGAAACGCCGCTTCTTGGTCGAGGCGGAGCCGTTCACCCGCACGACAATGACCGAGAACGGTTCGGAAGCCGTGAGGATTCCCGCGGCCGGAACGCGCTCGGCGAGGTCGTCGGCCAGACCGTGGCCCACGATCAGCTCGGCGACCAGATCTTGTTCGTGGTCGAGCTCGGTCTTCTCCTTGACCGCATCACGATGGAGCACCTTCGCGATGTCGGCCGCGGCGTGCGACACCTGGGCCAGCTCGCTCTCCGTCACCGGTGGGCTATCGATGAGCCACAGGTAACCGAGGAGATCCTCGTGGACCCGCAACGGAACGCAGACCCGGGGCAGCGTGCCCAAGTCGGCGTTCGCCGGGTAGCGAACCGGGCCCGTCGCATTCACGATGTCACGTGACAGCGCGTACGCCATGACCTCCGGAGAGGACCGACGCGCGAGAACGGACTGCACCCGAACGGCGTCGACCGGCTCGAACTGCTCACTGATCGCCAGCGGGCGCAGGTCGCAGTCGTCCACTTCGACCGAACGCCTCAGTTCCTCGGCGAGACCGTCGGTCAGGTGCTGCACCTCGTTCATCACCGGTCCATCTTCGGGGCACCTGGACTCACAGATCCAGCACAAACGTAGGGGTTGACCGCGCAGGGGCGACAACCCTAGCTTGTTCGCAATCAAACGACCGAGGATTCGACGGCGATGATCGTCGACAGGTCTGCGCCCTGGCGTCCTCGACGCCGCGCATCTGTTTCCGCGCAACGTGTCTCGCGGTCGCCTCCACCTCGGTAGTTGCACGACGGACAGTCAGAAGTGAGGAGTCGGGCGTGAGGACAACCCGCAGGGCAGTGCTGGGCGCATTGGCGATGGGAGCGGTGGCGGCGAGCACCACGGCGGTGGCGGGTGCGGCCCCGGCCCCGACCGACGAGCAGGCACTGCTGAACCGGCTCTACGAGCAGGCCTTGGCCGAGGGGGGCGACCTGGTCGTCTACGCCGGCGGCGACAAGCCCGGCCAGGCCGACTACCTGCGTGACGCCTTCGTGCAGCGGTTCCCGAAGATGCGAGCCAACCTCGTGGTCGACTTCAGCAAGAACCACAACGCCCGCGTCGACGACCAGCTCGAGCGGGGCCGGGTTGTCGTCGACGCGGTGCATCTGCAGACTCTCGACGACTTCCCGTACTGGAAGCGCGCGGGCGCGCTGGAGCGGTACTGCCCGGCCGGCTGGGAACAGGTCTACGACCAGCTCAAGGACCGCGACGGCTACCACACCGGCATCTGCTTGTTCACCTTCTCCAACGTCGTGGCCACCAGCCTCGGCGACCGGGCCCCGGTCGATGCGACGGATTTTCTGCGGCCGGAGTTCAAGGACCGGCTGGTCTTCACCTACCCCAACGACGACGACGCGGTCCTGTTCTACTTCAAGCAGCTCACCGACCGGTACGGCTGGGACTTCCTGCGGCGGCTGGTGGCGCAGCGGCCGAAGTTCGTGCGGGGCACCCAGGATTCGGCCGATCTTGTCGGCAGCGGAGACTACGTGGCGAGCTTCGGCACATCCGGCGGGCAGCCGGGTCTGGCGCGGCAGACCAATCCGGTGCGCAGTCCGTGGGTCGGCTGGCCGCAGACCGCGGCGATCCTGCGGCGGGCTCCGCACAAGGCCGCCGCGAAGCTGTACCTGAGCTGGCTGCTGGCCAAACAGACCCAGCAGGAGGTCATTGGCACGTGGAGCGTCCGCCGCGACGTCCCGCCGCCGGCCGGCGCCAAGGGCATTTTCGACTATCCGAACATGGACCCGTTGGCGCTGGGGACGTTCATGGCCGACCGCGCCGCGTTGGACCGCTACAAGGCGCGGCTGACCCAGTACGTGGGCGACGTGCAGGGCGTGAATCCGTCCGATCCGCAGAGCGTGCTCGGGCTGGCCCCGATCGACCAGAACGGAACCCAAGGCGCCTGACCGGCAACGAGTCCCGACGGCGCCGGGATCGCTTGGAGATCTTCCGGCGCCGCTCGGTTCATCCAGTCCACGACGCGCGCCCCCGAAAGCCGAACCTCGAACATTCTGAGGTCCTAACGCTGATACTCGTTGTTTTCAGGTGAAGTCACGTGGCTCACGATGGGCGACATGCCGACGCGGGAGGCCGCATGACGACACTGGACGCGCCGATCGCCCATTCGGCCCGCCGCGAGGATCTCCGGGCGGACTCCTGCCCGTCGACGCGGTCGCGCTGGAGGTGGAGACTGCCGACGGACTGCGCGATCTCGATGCCGAACGGGTCGTGCCGCCGACCCCACAGATCTCCAGGCGGAACGCCGCGTCTGGTTCGATCCGGCGAGCGCTCGCGCGTCGACGATCATCATGCGCCGACAGCCCGGTGACATCTGGCGGCGGTCGCGCGCGACACGGCGTCGCGGGCGCTGTCGGCAACTTACTCGACCGAGCGACGTGCGCCCGGGAGCTGAACACCGCCTCGGCGGAGAAGAGCACTTGGATCAGGTCGCCCCCGCACGCCGGGGAGGTTGTGCCCCGCGACGCGCTGCCGGAAGTCGCTGCGCACGAAACCGGGTTCGGCCCGCTGCTGGACCCGCGCCGGTCCACCGCGGCCGACGTGCACTGCTCCCCACGCCACCTGAGTATCCGTCAACAATGATTGGCTCAACCAATGTCGAATCCGGCCACCGTCGTCACCTCGATGCTCGAAGCGACCGAGCGACGAGATGTGGGACAGATCGTGTCGCACCTGGCGCCTGAGGTGGTGTACCAGAACGTGCCGCTGCCGCCGGCCCGCGGCGTCCACGCGGTGGCCAAGCAGTTCCACGCGTTCCACCGGCTCTACACGGAATGCGAGGTGCGTGTGCACAACATCGCCGTGAACGGACCGGTGGTGCTGACCGAGCGCACCGACATCATTCGGCGCGGAGCGTGGAGCGCGGAGTTCTGGGTGTGCGGCACGTTCGAGGTGCATGAGGACCGGATAACGCTGTGGCGGGACTACTACGACCAGGCCACGTACCTCGCCGCCTGCCTTCGCGGCGTCGGGCGTATGGTCGTCTCGGGACTACGCAAGGCCTTCTGACGGTGTGCCGGCCACGATGCCCGGTGGCAGCCGACGTCGCCGTGGGGCAGTGTCCTCACGGTCCGACCCCAGCCTCGACGAATGAGAAGGCAGAACTATGTGTCGCGCAACTGTGGTTCGGCGGTTGAGTGTCGCCGTGTTGGCCCTGGCGGTGATGTCGACCGGTGCGGCGCATGCGAATTCGAGCCCGCTGTCGACGGCGCCGGTCGTAGCCAGTGACGGCGGCCTGCTTCGCGGTGTGGCGACCGAGACCGGGCGGCAGTTCCTCGGCATCCCTTACGCGGCGCCGCCGATCGGCCCCCTGCGCTGGCAGCCGCCACAACCGGCCGCCCCCTGGCCAGGAGTCCGCGACGCCAGCGAACTCGGTTCGCCCTGCGCCCAACTGGCCGGGTCGCTGAACGAGCTGAGCACCGCTGAGGACTGCCTGTTCCTCAATGTGCACACCCCGCCGGCATCGACGCATGACAACCCTGTGATGGTGTGGTTTCACGGGGGCGGACTGGTGAACGGGTCAGGCGGCTTGTACAACCCGGTCGATCTGGTGCAGCACGGTGTTGTCGTGGTGACCGTCAACTATCGGCTGGGCGCGCTCGGTTTCCTGGCCCACGCGGCACTGGCGGACCGCGAAGGAGGGCCGTCCGGAAACTACGGATTGATGGACCAGCAGGCGGCCTTGCGCTGGGTGGCGCGCAACATCGCCGGATTCGGCGGAAACCCGCGCAATGTGACGATCTCCGGACAGTCCGCCGGCGGACTGAGTGTGCTGGCGCAGCTCGTTTCCCCGGCAGCGCGGGGACTCATGAGCCGCGCCGTCGCGATGAGCGGCGCCTACGCGCTCACCCAGAAGTCCTTGGCCGACGCCGAGACGGACGGCAGGGCCTTCGCCGACAAGGTGGGTTGCGCGGACCAGTCGGCGGCCTGCCTGCGCGCGCTGCCGGTCCGCGAGTTGCTCGACAACCAGGACCAGACCTACGTGCCGAACATCGACGGAAAGGTGCTCGGCCAGTCCATCGACACGGCACTGGCCGCCGGGCGGTTCGCCCGCGTGCCGGTTTTGAACGGTTCCACCGCGGACGAGTGGCGTCTGTTCGTGGCGCAGAGCGAGGCGCACGGCGATGTCGTCACCACCGACAACTACCAAGGCCTGATTGAGAAGTCGCTCAAGGTGTCGCCCGAAACCGCGGCGGCCGTCGCCGCGGAGTACCCGCCGAACGCCTACCCCAGCCCCGCTCTCGCCTTCAGCGCGATGGGCACCGACGCGACCTTCGCCTGCCCGGCGCTGACCGTGACCACCTCGACGTCGCGGTATGTGCCGACGTACGGGTACGAGTTCAACGACGAGAACGCGCCGCCGCTGGTGGTGCCACCGGTCAGCTTCCCCCAGGGCGCGGGACACGCCTACGATTTGCAGTACCTGTTCAAGTTCACGGTCAGCGCCGGCGAACTCTCCCTCGACCAGCAGCGGCTCGCCGCGACGATGGTGCGGTACTGGACCGGTTTCGCGAAGTTCGGCGCACCTCGTGGCGCGCCTTTCTGGCCGTGGTTCGACGAGATCACCCAGGAGATCCAGTCACTGATCCCGCCGCAACCGCGGCCGGAGACCGACTTCGCCGCCAAACACAGGTGCGCCTTCTGGTCCAGTTCGACCGCGACCGGAGCGGCGGCGACCGCGATCGGCTGGTAGGAGCCGACGAGCCGCCGGCTCCTACCAGCCGCCACAATCCGGCGCAGCCCGCGGGCCAGCCGGCCGCGGACCACGACGCTATTGGTGTGTATGCGAAGGACGTGGCGCCTGCGCGGCATCGGCCTTCGGTCCTGCCGGTCGCAGAACCGAGACGACACAGCCGAGCGCCACCCCGAGGACCAACACGCCGACCACACTCAGCGTGAGCGCGTCCGGATGCACCAGTGCCTGGCCACGCTCGGCCTGCCACGCGACGACCAAGGTAAGTCCGAGGTAGCCGGCCGCCGCAGTGCTCACCAATCGGGCGCGCACCGCAGGAGACCGCAGCAACGGCACCGCGGAACCGAGCAGCGACAGCACCAACGCCACAACGGGTAGGACCTGGAGGGCATGCATGCCGACAAAGTGGGGAATGCGCAAGTCGCCCCCGGCGGTGTTCCAGCCCAGGATCGGCATGGCGTTGCTGAGGCTGTCGTCGATCCCCACACTGTGCGCGCCGATGACCCCGGTGGACGTTCCGTTCTCCATCGCGTCGAGTTGACCGGGCGTCGGCACGACCATCAGGGCGCCGAGGCCGATGCCGATCAGGGAGATCACCGAGCCGAGCCGCAAGGCCGACCTCGTCGCCGCGTCGGCGATCGGCGCCCGCAGCACGAGAATGGTCAGGACCAGTGTCCCCGTCCACAGCGCCGCCGTGCAGACACCCATGATCGAGTAGACGAGCCCGTCGAACGCGCTGGTGAAGTTGAAGTGGCTCGCCCGCCCTCGGACGACCTGGGCGACGATGAGCGCGTACTCGACATACATCATCAGCACGATGACCGTGGACGTGTTCCGCGCCAGTCTCACCGGCGCGCGTAACAAGGAGAACAACCACGACCAGGTCACGCTGTAGATGGCGATCGAGATCGCGAACTTGAACGGCTTGAGCCAGATCGGCGCGCCGAGGAGCTCGCGCTGATCGAACACCAGACCCACGGCTGAGGCGGCGGCCATCACCACCATGACCGCCGCCAGTGTGAGCATCGGGCGGTTCCAGCCGGTGACGCGTGTGGACAGTGACTTCATGCTGTTCTCCTTGGCTGAAAAGAGCGAAGGGCGGTTCGAATGCGACACCGGCGCCGCCTCGGGCGACTGGTCCAACCGCGGACGACCGGCGAAGCAGGACTGCGCCCTTGCCGCGAGAACCTGATCATCAGTACGCGAGGAAAGCTCGTCAGTCGCTGCGGATCCCGCCCCATGATGTGCCGGCCCGAATCCGGCCGTCGCCACCGGGCGCGTCACGTGACCGCCGGCTGCTCGTGGCAGGCTAATCGGAAGAGTTCTTCCGTGCAATGCCGCCCGACCCCCATGGTGTCCGAAAGTGCAGGCATCTCGGGTCGGCGCGATCTGCGATCGCGTAGTTGGCGCGCTGTCACGGAAGCTGCCATCCTCTCCGTATGGACCCGTCGAGGCCGCCGTCCTACTCGCTGCGTCAGTTGCGCTACTTCGTCGCAGTGGCGGAGTCGGGCACGATCCGGGCGGCTGCGGCGCGGTTGCGTGTCGCCGAGTCCGCGGTGTCGATGTCGCTCACCGAGCTGGAGCGGGCCCTGCGAGTGCAGCTCGTGCTGCGCCAACGGGCCCGAGGCGTGCAGATCACCTCGTCAGGGCAGGCGATGCTGCGCCTGGCGAAGGCGTTGCTGCATCAGGCCCATCAGCTCGAGGCCGAGGTGTCGGGCGCGGGTGTGGTGCTGTCTGGGCCGCTCTCCATCGGGTGCTACCCCATGCTCGGGCCGACCGTGCTGCCCCGGTTGCTGTCCGGCTTCGCCGAGCTGCATCCGGGAGTCGTGGTCGATTTCCACGAGGACACCCAGGACCGTCTGTATCGCAGGCTCGCGGACGGCGAGCTCGACGTGGCGATCATGTACGACCTCGAGCTCCCGTCCACTCTGCGCCGCGCGGAGCTCGACGACCGGCTGCCCTACGTGCTGCTCGCCGCCGATCACCCGCTGGCCGCGTCGCCGCTGGACCTGCGTGAGATCGAGCACGAGCCGATGGTGCTGCTCGATGCTCCGCCCAGTGGCAACCACGCCCTCAAGCTCTGCGCCGATGCCGGTGTCCGGCCCGCGGTGCGCTATCGCACGGGGACATACGAGACCGCCCGAGCCCTGGTCGGCCGCGGTCTGGGCTGGGCACTGCTCGTCACGCTGCCGCGATCGTCGATCACGTACGAAGGGCTGCCGGTCGTGGCCACGCCGCTGCGGCGCCCACAGCCCGACCCGGTGCGAGTTGTGCTCGTCTGGTCCGATGGGTCGGGACTGGGCCGCCGGGCTCGAGAGTTCATCCGGTTCGCGACAAGCACCCTCGATTCCGAACCTCGACTATTGTGAGTTTCTTGCGCTGATACTTGTGGTTTTCAGTTGATGTCCGGTGGCTCACGATGGGCGACATGCTGACGTGGGAGGCCACATGACGACGCTGGACTCGTCGATCGCGACCAGATTTCCCGGGCGGTCGACCATTCCGAGCTGTGCTCCACTGTCGACGTGCCGGGATGTCTGAGCAGGTGACCGTGGTCTAGCCCGGCAACTGCGTGTCCCGGGGCGGTCGGACCTCCTTGAGCACCGCGCTCCGCACCTAAGTCGAGTTGTGCTCGCAATGCCGTCATGCGGCCCGCCGCAGTCGAAGCCGTCGACTGCCGCGGCGTCAGGCTCTTCCTGGGCGAGTGTTTGCCCCGCAGATTCACCATATGGAGGTTCGATGTCAGACGTCGTCATCCTGGGAGGCAGCTTCACGGGTCTCGCGGCGGCGCTGATGCTCGCCTGTGACGGCCACGAGGTGACCGTCCTCGAACGGGACTCGACGTCACTGTCCCGCACTCACGACGAGTGGAAACGTCCAACCGTCCCGCAGGTGCGCCAGGCACACAGCACGATGGCACTGGGCCGTGCGATCCTCGCGCGGCGCCTGCCGGACGTGTTGTCGGCCCTCCTGGCGAACGGCGCCTTCGGTGGGAGACCGCTCCTGCTCGGTGTGCATGCGGTCGGGGACGCTCTTGCCACAACTGATCCCACGTTCGGTGTTCGACGATGACGACCTCGCCGATCGCATCGCCACACTCGGCATCGAGCCGTCCCCGCCGCCGGCGCGCCGGGCCGACCTGCTGGCGGCGCTCGACCACGGCGCCTGAACGCGACGAGAACAGAAGGATCCTCACATGGTTGACGTCACAATTGTCGGAGCGGGGCCGGTGGGCCTGTGGGCAGCGGGCGAACTGGCGCGGCGCGGCGTCGATGTCGTGGTGCTCGAGAAACTGGACAGGCCCTCGCCCTATTCCAAGGCGCTCACCATCCATCCACGGACGCTTGAGGTGTTCGCTCAACGCGGCATGGCGCAGGAGGCGATCGACGTCGGTGTCCGGGTCCCCGACGGCCACTTCGCCAACCTCGACAACCGGATGGCCTTCGCGGTGCTCGACACGCCGTACGCGTTCACTCTGAAGTATTCCCAGGAAGACACCGAGATCCTGCTCGAACGCGCGGCGCGGGCACTGGGCGCGGACATTCGCCGCGAGCACGAGGCGATCGAGGTGACGGACAAGGGAGATGTCGTTATCACGAAGGTTCGCTCGGGAGACTCGACCTATCTTGTCGAGTCCGAATACCTCATCGGCGCCGACGGGGCGCGTAGTCTCGTGCGCGATGCGGTCGGGATCGCATTCGAAGGCACGAGGTCGACGTACTGGGGAATGCTGGGCGACGTGGTTCTCGACAGCCCGCCCGATCGGCCGGTGTTCAGCGTGTCCACCGAGCAGGGGGGCATCATGCTTTCCCCGCTCGCGCGGGGTGGCCTGACCCGGATCGTCGGCACTTCGGCAGCTCTGCCGGCCGGCAACGAGCTCACCTTCGAGCAGTTCCGGGGTGCGGTGGTGGATATCGCCGGCACAGACTTCGGGATGAGGGATCCGGTCTGGCTGTCGCGTTACGGCAACGCGGCGAAGATCGCGTCGTCCTATCGGGCCGGCCGCGTGTTCCTGGCGGGCGATGCGGCGCACATCCATCTGCCGGCCGGTGGCGTCGGCATGAACGTCGGCATCCAGGACGCGGCGAACCTCGCATGGCGGCTTGCCGACGTTGTCCATGGCCTGGCGCCGGACTCTGTTCTCGACCGCTACGCCGCCGAGCGCCGCCAGGTTGGCTTGGACCTGCTCCTTGCGACACAGGCGCAGTCCGCGCTGATGTCCACGTACACGGCCGACGGCCTTGCGCTCCGCGCCCTGATCTCGGAATTCATCGCGACCATTCCCGAATTCTCCAAGGTTCTCGCCGAGCGCCTGTCGGGCCTGTCTGTGAAGTACGCTCTGCCCGGTCATTCGCTCGCAGGATCACGCGCGCCGGATCTTCCTCTTGTCGGCGTCGTGGCCACGCTGTTCGAAGCGCTGCATGCGGCGCAGCCTGTGGTCGTTGCAGCCCCCGGGGTCGTGAATGACACCACTGCGGCCAAGCTGCGAGAGCGTGGCATATCGACGTATATACGCGCGTACCAGACACGAGCCGAGTGGGCGGACGTCACTGCGGCGTTGATCCGCCCGGACGGATATGTAGCGTGGGCCACCGAGGCCGAAGAACTCCGAGCGCGTGATGAAGTCCTTGGCGCGGCAGCGCAGCTGAGGCCAGGGATCGGGTGACACGTCCACAATGTGGGGAAATATCGCTCCGATATTCAGGTAAGACACGAAACGACGAGGCTGAACGTGCTGGAGAAACTCGAAATCCACTCGGTGCGGCGCTATGTCGGTCACCCCTACGAATGGGTGAGTGCCACCGCGGTCTTCGCGGTGGACCCCATTGCCCCGGGCAACAACCGCATCGTCGATCTCGACATGGCTCCCCGTGACGCCGACGGGCGCGTCCGGTTCGACGCTGATGTGCGTTTGCTGCGCCCCACCTCGGGTGGCAACCGACGTGCGCTGCTGGTGCCGCCCAACCGCGGCATGACCCTCGGCATCCCCTTTGACCGGCCGCTGCCCGAGACCTTCGCGTTCGACCCGGCCGTCATCCCGGCCGCGACCGACGCCTTTCTGCTCCGACGGGGCTGGACCATCGCCTGGTGCGGCTGGCAGTGGGATGTCCAGCGTGCGGCCGGAGCACTCGGCCTCACCGCACCGGTCGCCAGGGTCCGGCCTGGCTGGACACGCGTCGAATTCCGGTCCGACACCGACCAACCCGACCACGCGTTGAGCGACTCCGGACCGCTGTTCCGGCACACCGACTACCCGAGCACCGACCTCGACGACCCGGATGCCGTCCTCACCGTCCGCACCACGCCGATGGGGGCGCGGCAGATCGTTCCCCGTTCCCGATGGCGCTTCACCAGTCCGATCCGAGTCGCGGTCGACGGCGGTTTCCGAGCTTTCCACTACTACGAGTTGAAGTACCGGACGGCGTTGGCGCCGGTGGTCGGCGCCGGCTTGCTCGCGCTGCGTGACTTCGGCGCCCACCTCCGCCGGGAGCACGACCACCTGTTCGCCGGCGGAGCGTCGCAGAGCGGTCGCGTCCTGCGTCAACTCCTGTACGACGGACTCAATGTGGACGAGGCTGGGGCGCGGGTGTTCGACGGCGTGTTCAGCCAGCTCGCCAGCGCTCGACGCGGGGAGTTCAACCAGCGGCACGGACAACCGGCCCTGTCCAACCCGGTGACCGGCGCCTACGGCACGGACCTGGACACCACCGGGCTGTTGCGGCGCCAGCGCGGCATCGGCGGCGTGCCCAAGATCATGTCGGTGAACAGCGCCTGGGAGTACTGGCGCGGCGACGGGGCCCTGGTCCACCAGCACGCCCGCACCGGCGAGGACCTGCCGGAGGACCCCGACGCCCGGGTTCACCTGGTCTCCGGCACCGACCACATCGACCCCGCGCCGTTCGCCCGATTCCTGCCGCTGGCCAACCCCGCCCACAGCCTCGACCCGACGCTCGTCCACCGGGCCCTGTTCGTCCAGCTCGAACAGTGGGTCTGCGATGGCCGGACACCCGAGCCCAGCCAGGTTCCGCGCCATTTCGACGGCACGGCCACGACCCGGGACAAGGTCCTCGCCGCCTTCCCCGATGCCGCGCTGGGCTGCGTCGAGAACCTGCCGTGGACCCCGGACAACTACCCCGACGGCGCCTGGCCGCAGCGGATCGGCAAGCCACTTGTCGCTATCGTGTCCACTGTGGACGAGCACGGCAACGAGCTCGCGGGGATCCGCCTCCCCGAAGTCGCGACGGCCGCGGCCGCCTACACCGGCTGGAATCCCCGCAAGCACGTCGACGGGCTGCCCGACGTGCTCTACGAGATGGCCGGGAGCCGCCTGCCCACGTTGACGACGGTGCCGCAGCCGGACGAGGCCGCCGTACGCGCGGCGGCGCAAGCCCTGGTCGCGCGCCGATTCCTGCTACCGGAGGATGCGGACCACGCGGTCAACCGAGCGATGGATCAGCATAGAACGCACAGCGCGGGATTGCCTGACGGCGCATGACAGGCCCGCTGGCCAGGGCTCCTGCTCGCGGGCCGTCGTGAGGCCGGCCGCGGGCACATCCGTGCTGCCGAGCAGGCGCAGAACGGCTGCCTCGCGGGTCAGCAGGCCAGCCAGCCAGGTGCTGCTAGACATGGACTACCCGTTCGACATGTGCGTGACCAATCCGGTCAACCAGATCGCCGGCGTGGCGGGGCTTTCGCCAGCCGACCTCGACGCGATCCGCAGCGGGGAACGCGGCTCGCCTGCTCGGCCTCGGCTGAACCGAACTCAGCCGCCGAGACGGACGCCCGGCGCGACGTCCGCGATGATCAGGCGCGGCCCGTCCGACGCGGCGAACGCCTTCTGGAACGCCACCGCGAGCTCGTCAGGACGGCCGGTGCGGACCGCCGGGATGCCATAGCCCGCAGCCAGCTTCTCGTAGTCGAGGTAGTCCAGGTCCAGCCCCGGCACCCCACCCATGGCCAGGTACTCACCGAAACCCTTGAGGATGCCGTATTCTCCATTGGCCAGCAACAGAATCGTCAGCGGCAGCCGAAGCGAGGCGGCGGTGTAGAGCGCCTGGACACCGTACTGGGCGGAGCCGTCGCCGGTCACGGCGAGCACGTGCCGGTCCGGCCGCGCCAGCTGGACACCGACCGCACCGGGCAGACTGAAGCCCAGGCCCCCCGCTGCGCAGAAGTAGAACGATCCCGGCCGGCGGAACTTTACCCGGTCCCACATCGCCGCGCCGCCGTTCATCGACTCCGTAACGATCACGCCGTCGTCCGGGAACACCTGGCCGAGGATGTCGTACACCTGTTCTGCGGTAAGGGAATCGACCGCTGCAGGGATCTCGAGTGGGGTTCGGGGCGTTGGCATGGGCCGAGCGGCGCCCGGCGCCGCCTCGACGAGCGCACGCAGGGCCAGTGCGGGGTCGGCGACGATCGCGTCACCGATCGGGGCCCGGGCGGCTGCGTCCGGATCGTCCACAATGGCCACCAGGTCGCAGCCTTCCGGCAGGTAGCTGCCCGGCGCGTACGGATAGTACTGGAACACTGGCGCACCGGCGACCAGCACGAAGTCGTGGCCTGTCAACGCATCGGACACCCATGCGATGCCGCTGGGCAGCACGCCACGGAAGTTCGGATGGTCCGTCGGGAACCCGACCCTGGAGGCGTTCGGCGCTAGCCACACCGGTAGCTGGAGCCTTGTGGCAAGCTCCGCCGCCGCCTCGAAGCCGCCCGGGGCGGCATCCACCCCCGCACCAACCACCAGCACCGGACTGCGCGCCTCCGCCAGCCGCTTTGCCAGCAGGCGCACGGTTTCCGGCTCGGGCATCGCCCGCCCTGCCACCCGGCGGATCACCGGCTCGGCCGCTTCGGCCTCCTGCTCGAAGTCGTCCATCGGCAACGACACGAACACCGGTCCGCGCGGTGCGAGGCACGCCAGGTGGAACGCCCGGGCCAGCACGGCTGGCACGTCCTGCGCCCGTGCCGGCTCGAACGCCGCCTTCACCGCCGGCTTCGGCAACGTGGTGGCGTCCACGTTGGCCAGAAACGGTTCCAGCGACAGCATCGCCCGCACCTGCTGGCCAGCGGTGATCACCAGCGGGCTGTTCGCGGCGGCAGCGTTGATGATCGCGCCCATGGCGTTGCCGAGGCCGGCGGCGGTGTGCAAGTTGACCAGCGTGGGCTCACCGGTGGCCTGCGCATAGGCATCGGCCATGCCGACGACGGCACTCTCGTGCAGACCGAGCACGTACTCCATGTTGGACGGGAAGTCCTTGAGGAACGGCATCTCGGTCGAGCCCGGGTTACCGAACACCTTGCGCACGCCGAGCCTGCGTAGCAGCGTCCAGGTCGCGTCATGGACGGTGGGCATGGCGATCACCTTTTCCTTGGCTGTCTGGGGAATTCGATCGATTCCGACGCTATTGCCGGGCGTTGCCGGTTGACCAGGTCCCGGTGGACACGATGGCCAGCGCCGCATTGTGCATATGCACAATTCGTGACCGCTGTCACTGCTGTTGGGGCGGCCAGGAGGCGGCTAGTATCGTGCACATGCACAAGTTGTCCCTGCTCGCGGCCGAGTTGCGCGATCGGCTGGTCGGCGTGGACGCCCCCGCCGACCCGGCGCTGGTGGACCTGTGTGACCGCTTTACAGCCGACGCGATCCGCGGCATCACCGACGGCGCGGGCGAGGGGCAGGCCGAGGACGCCGCGCGAGAGATCGTCGCGGCGGGCATCAGCCCGGACACGGCACTTGCCGCCTTACGGACCCGAGTGCACGCCGTCTGGAACCTTGCCAGGGAACTGGCCCGCGAACGCGACGCGCCGACCTCTCGTGAACTGCTCGAGCGGGCTGCGGATATCTGGCTCGAACACGAGCACTGGACGTCGGCGATCGGCCGCGCCTGCCGCGAGGCCGGCTGGTGGGGTGGCCACCGCGACGCCCAGGAACGACAGGCACACGTGTCCGCGCTGCTCACCGGCGCCGGCGGTGACCAGGCGTTGCTGCGGCGTAGTGCCGAAGTGTTGGGGTTGCCCAAGAGCGGCCGGTTCTGCGTGGTGGTCATGGAATCCGGTGCCGCTGCCGATACCGAACCCACCCTGCGCGCCCGCGGCGTGGTCTCGGTGTGGCTGGTGGACGTGGCCGAGCAGGTCGGCATCGTCAGCTTGGGCGCCGCCGGCTCGGTGGGCACCGTTCGCGAGGCCATGCGATCGGCCACCGGACGCGTCGGTCTGAGTCCGGTCTACGACCAGCTCAGCCACAGCCCGCTAGCCGTGCGGCTGGCGCACGTTGCACTGACCGCGTCGCCGCCCGGTTCCCCCGGCGTGGTCGGCTACGGCGACCGTCCACTTCAGACCCTGGTGGCGAGCGCGCCGGAAACCGCGCGGGACATGGCCCGCATCGTACTGGGCGGGCTGCTTGAGTTGCCCGAGGAAAGCCGACGGCTGCTGCTGGACACGTTGGACGTGTGGTGTCGGGCGGGTGGCAACGTCAACCGGAGCGCGGAACTGCTCTACTGCCACCGCAACACCGTCCGGCACCGGCTAGCACGGATCGAGGAGCTCACCGGCCGTTCGTTGTCTGACCCGCTCGGTATCGCGGAGACCCTGATGGCCACGCATGCACACCGCCTGCACAGCTAGGGTGGCGCTTTGGCCCCCTACCAGCCGATGCCGTCACACTTGCGGACACTGCGGCTGACGACGATGCGACCGTGGGCGGCGACCAACATGGACGATTACCTGGCGCTCGCCACGGAACGGGGCACCTGCGTGCCGAGCATCGAGGACATCCGCGAGCGGATCGCGACGCGGTGGGGGATCGTGGTCGGTGATGTGCGGTGAAGTGGGGCGCGGTCCGTCGGGCGACCGCGCCCCGGAACTCACTTGGCGTAGCCCGTGACCTGGCCGATCCACTTGATGAAGTCGCCCGCGTCCTGGTTGGCGCCGTGCCCGGCGTCCCAGTGCTTCCCCGCTGGATGACCTCATCAAGGTCCTTGCAGACGTAGCGGGATGCGTGGCACGCGCCTGTCGGTCGGGTGGGGTTGACCCGATTGGACGGACAGGGTCGATATGCGGTCAGGCTGCCGCTGACTGTGGAACGGATGCGTGCGTGGCTTCGTAGGAGGCTGGGCTGAGGTAGCCAGGCTGGAATGCCGTCGGCAGGTGTGTTGTACCAGCCCTCGATGTATTCGGAGATCGCCTTGTGCGCCTGGGCTTTGGACGGCCAGGGCTGGCGGTCGAGCAGCTCGGACTTGATCGTGGCGAAAACGACTCGGCCACCGCGTTGTCCCAGCACTGCGCCCAGCGCCAGTATCGGGCCTTTCCTGGCGATGACGCCGCCCGCCTCGCACCCGCTGTCGTGAAGGGACCGATCCTCTCGTTGAACGTCAGGAAGGGCCCCATCATGACGCTCAGCGTCAGTAAGGGGCCCTTCATGACACCAAAATCGGTCAGCTGACGGTGAGGCCGTGGTAGGTGATCAGGGCCTGCGCGCCGGAGGAGGCGGAGACCACGAACAGGCCGGCGTCCTGGGTGGCGGCCTGGCCCGGCACGGTGACGGTGCCGATGGCGGTCCAGGTCTGGCCGTCCTTGGAGTAGTAGCCGGTGTAGCTGGCCCCGGCGCGGACCAGCCGCAGATGCACCGGCACGGTCGACGGAATGGACCCGTTGTCCGGGGTCACGGAGTCGATGTACGGGTTGCCGTCGCTGTTCCACTCCATCTGGATGCCGCCGGACGGCGAGACGTAGAGGATGATGCCCTCGGGCCCGGAGCCGGCGGCGGTCATGGAGTTGCGGACCATGATGCCGGCCTTGGCGTAGCCGCCGAAGCCGGTGGCGGAGGTGACGGTGGTTTCCACGGTGGCGTTGGTGCCGACGACCCCGGAGCGGTAGATGGCGGAGTAGTTGTCGTTGCTGCTCCACACGTCCTGGCCGGCGCCGTTGACGGCGAAGTCGTCGCCGACCTGGCCGTACTGCGCCGGCGCGTCGGTGGCCGAGGAGTAGGTGGAGTACGGGGCCTGGACCGGCGACACGAGCGCGGCCTGCTGGCTGGTGGTCGCGGTGCCTTGCTGGTTACGCCAGAGGTAGGAAGCCGTGGCGGTCAGGGTGTCGGTCTCGATGGGAGTGGTCGGAGTTGGCGCGGTGACGGTGAATCGAGTCGTCACGGTGCTCCCGGTGCTGACGTTGGTGAAGCGCGTCGGACCGGTGGCGGTGACCGTCCAGCCGGCGGGGGCGGACAGCTTGAGGTCGGCCTGCTTCACCGCGGTGCGGCCGTTGTTGGTGAACGTCTCCGTGACGGTGATGGGCCGGCCCGGGGCCGCGCCGTCGACGCTGCTCTCGTTCAGGGTCACGCTCGGGCCCACGTTGGAGCCGACCTTGCCGGCGGAAACCCGGTACATCACCACGCTGTGCCCGGGAACGGTGGCGTTGATCGCGCCGGCGGTCTCGGTGGTGGTGTGCGCCCACAGGTCCTTGAGCTGGTAGTCGTCGGCCTTGGGCAGGCCGGCCTCGGCGGCGGTGGCCCCGAAGGTGGCGCTGGCGCCGGTGGAGTTGAACAGCACCACGGCCCGGTCGCCGCCGGCCAGCGGCTTGGACAGCACCCACAACCCGTTGTTGCCGGCCGGTTTCCCGCCGGCCGCGACCGGAACGGCCTGTTTGGCCAACGAGTCCTGGTTGACCGCGATGACGTCGGTGTTGGTGTAGATGGCCAGATCGGCGGCGCTGAGGTGGCGCAGGTCGGCCCCGGCGATCAGCGGCGCGTTCATGGCCGCCCACAGGCTGAACTCGGCCTGGTACTCGGCGGTGGTCATGTGCCCGTTGCCGACTTCGAGCATGTCGGGGTCGTTCCACGCGCCTGGCCCGGCGTACGGGTAGAGCCACACGTTGGTCTGGAAGATCGACAGCATGCTGCCGTAGCCGTCGCTGATGTCCCCGGTGGTGCGCCACGAGTTGCCGACCTGCGGGCCCCAGGTCCACGGCTGGAATTCGCCCCACTCGCACAGGCTGTAGAGGATCGGCCGGTTGGTCGCGGCCAGGGCGTCGCGCATGGCGCTGTACCGGTCGATGTTCTGCTGGGTGCCGCTGTTGCCGGCGTTGTTGCAGTTGTCGTACTTCAGGTAGTCCACGCCCCAGCTGGCGAAGCTGGCGGCGTCCTGCTTCTCGTGCCCGAGGCTGCCGGGATAGCCGGCGCAGGTGGCGGTGCCGGCGTCCTCGTAGATGCCGAGCTTGAGCCCCTTGGCGTGCACGTAGTCGGCGACGGCCTTGATGCCGTCGGGGAACTTGACTGGGTCGGGCACCAGGTTGCCGGCGGCGTCGCGGTCGTGGGTCATCCAGCAGTCGTCGATGTTGACGTACTGGTAGCCCGCCTTGCGCATGCCGTTGGCGATCATCGCGTCGGCGGTCTGCTCGACCAGCGCGGCGCTGACGTCGCAGCCGAAGGCGTTCCAGTCGTTCCAGCCCAGCTGCGGGGTCTTGGCCAGGCCGTTGGCCAGGGCCTGGGCCGCCGGCGCGGTGATCAGCGGCAGGGTGCCGGCGACGAGCAGCGCGGCGGCCAGTCCGGCCAGGCCGCGGCGACGCCGGCCCGGTCTCGGCCGGTCGGCTGCCTCTCTGGTGTCCATCGAACGTGCCCTCCATCCAGGAGCAGGGGAAGCCCGGAGCTGTTCGGTCATGGGTGGTCGTGTTCGAACACCACTCGTAACCGAACGGAAACAAGCAGGCGACGTTCTTCTTAGCCTCCCGACCAGGCCGTTCGCAAGGGTCACTTGGGTAGCTGTTGAATATTGTTTGGTTTACCGTCGGCCCGGTGGACATGCGCATGGGCGCCGCCCGGAGGCGACGCCCATGCGGTGTCCGGCCCTCAGTCGGCCCGGCGTCGGGTCCGCCGCCAGGCCAGCGCGACGGAGACGGCGGCGATGAGCACGGCCACGGTGGCCGCGCCCAGGGCCCAGGGCGGACTGGCGGCGCTGGCCTCGGCCGCCGGCGCCACCGCGGGCGCGATGGCGGCCGGGGTGATGGCCAGTACCGGCGCCGGGTGCTCGGCATCCGCGGCAGCCGAGTCGATCCAGCGCACGACCGTGCCGTCGCTGTAGGTCTGCACCGCCTTGAACTCCAGGCGGTCGGCCTTGGGCAGCGGCCCGGCCTCGATCAGGAACTCGTCGTACTCACCGGGTTTCACGGCGGTGTCGGGACCGGTGGCCGTCCAGTCGATCTGGCTGACGGCCTCGGTGACCTTGACGCCGTCGTCGGTGACCAGCGGCGGGTCCACAGTGGACTTGGTGACCTGGTAGGTCCAGCCGGGATGCGGCCGGACCGCGACGGACGCCAGCCGGTGGTCGGCCGGGAACGCCACCTGGAGCGAGGTGGTGGCCGCCGTGTCGCTCTCCGTGGGAACCCGGAAGGCGATCTGCGCGTACCCGTCGGCCACGGCGTCGTCAGAGTGCACGGTGATGTGGGCAGCGGCCGGCGCCGCGGTGGCCAGCAACACCAGCGCCACCGCCGGCAGTGTCCACATCAGACGGAGCATGGTCCCACCTCCTAGAGGGTCGCCGGGCCGGCGCCGGATGTCGGGACAACCCGGAGGATGCCCCACATGCCAGCCTCGGTGAACGGCTGCCGGTTGTCGCCGTACAAATAGTCGCCGGTGTAGTGCTGCGGACCGCCGGCCCCGCCGACCAGCTTGACCTCCATGGTCTCGCCGGCGGTGAGCGACCGCGCCGTCAGCAGCTGGGACCGCCGGTCGGTCGTGCCGTTCCACATCCCCGGCTCCTGCGGGAACTCGTGCCCGCCGACGCCGAAGGTGGAGAACTGGTCCGACGCGCCCAGGCCGACCCGGATCACCACCGGATCGCCGGCCCGCGCGGTCAGCACGGGGGTCGCCGGATCCCCGTAGCCGGCCGAGCTGAAGGCGTTGCCGTAGTTGGCCGACTTGCCCATCCGGGTGGTCAGCGGCGCGCTGGCGTAGTTCACGTTGCTGTGCGCCAGGTCCGCGACCGGTTGGTTGCCGGCGAACACGCTGTTCACGCCGGCCCCGGCCACCACGTCCTGGTACGGCACGATGCTGCGCGCGTACTGCTGGTCCGTGGTGCCCATCGACAGCGCGAACTCCCGGAAGTTGCCGCCGGGCGACCGGATGATCGCCTGGGTGCTGGTCGCCGTCGCGGTGAGCGGGGCGTTGTTGGCGCTGTTGAACCAGGTCGATCCGGACGGCTCGACGATGAGCATGCCGTACGCGCCGTGCCGCAGCGCCGCGACGCTGCCCAGGTCCTGGAAGATCGACGTGCCGAGCTGCTTGTCCGCGTAGTAAATGTAGACGGCGGACTTTCCGGCGGCCACGGTGGTGTCGGGGTTCAGCCCGACCGCGCCGCCGCCGGACAGCTGCGGGTTGCCCAGCAGCTTGCCCAGGTCGAACCCGGCTCGTGTCCCGCCGTAGAGGGAATTGGCCGCGATCTGGTTGCGCAGGGTGATCTGCACGCAGTCACCCTGGTTGGCCCGCAGCACCAGCGGTTCGACTTTCTTCTTGCCCGCCTGGATGTCGGCCATGTCCGTGGTGAGCGAGTAGACCACCCCGTTGGTGTCGGCGGTCGGCGCGGTCGGCAGCGTCGTGCCGAACACCGACACGTCGTAGAACGTGGTCGGAGCGCCCGACGGACAGGGGCTCTTGTTCGTGGTCGCGCCGATCGACGGCGGGTTGGGACCCGGCGCCGCCTGGGTGTTGCCGGTCGCGGCCTTCAACACGGGGAATCCCTGGCCACTGGGCGGAGCAGGGCGGTCCGGCAGCGGTTTGAGACTGGCGTCGACGTGGTCACGGACCCGGAAGATGCCCCAGGCCCCGCTCTCCACGGCGAAATTCCTCGTGCTGTAGTAGAGATAGTCGCCGGGCATGCCGGCCGGTCCGCCCGCGCCGCCGTCGAGCACGTAGTCGAAGCGCTCGGAGATGCCGGTGGTGGCCGCGTCGACGAGCTCGCCGTCGCCGTTGAACCGCTCCCGGCGGAACCGCTCTCCCTGGATTCGCAGTGCCTCGTTGCGGTCGTTGACGCCGATGGTGCGCAGCACCACCGGATCGCCGACATAGGCCTGCAGCAGCGGGGTCGACGGATCGCCGTACTTCACCGAGGAGAACACGTACGGGTCGACCGTGGTCACGGTCGCCGCGGCGGTGTCGGCTCCGGTGCCGTCGTTGACGTTGCTGTAGGCGTTGCGGCAGACGGCGCCGTTGAACTCCTGCCGCTGCTGCGTGGTCGCCGGATTTTCCGGGGTGGCGCCCGGTGGTGTTCGTTCACCGAGCGGCGCCGCTCTCAGGTTGATGGAGCCCTCCTCGCACTCCTGTCCCGCGTTGCGGCTCTGTGGACCGGGAAGGTCCGGATTGGACAGTTCAGGGCGTCCTTGTCGCCCGTTGCCGAGGAACACCGTGAACTCGCGGAACGCGTTCTTCACGCCGACGCCGACCGGGTTGGTGGTGTAGATGTCGGCGATGGTGCCGCTCTGGATCACGGCGCCGGTCTTCGGGTCGTGGTAGGTGGAGCCGGCCGGCTCGATGATGTGCGCGCCGAACAGGCCGTGCGCCCACGACTTGATGCCGTTGACGTGGTCGTGCCAGAACACCGTGCCACTGTCCACATCGGAGTACCACCGGTACTGGGTGAACTCCACGCTCACCGGCTCGCCGGCCGCGTGGGCCTGGCCCAGCGGCACGTCGAAGGTCAGCCGGTTGCCGGCGATCGAGGTGATCTTGCGGATCTCGATGTCGGTGCGGCCCACCCCGACGCCGATGAAGATGCCGGGCCGCAGGTTGGTGGTGTTGGACACGGTGACACCGCTGGCGTTGGTGGCGGACGCGGCCGTGGTGGTGCGGCCCTCGTCCTGGTCGGCGTAGACCGACTGCTCGTAGTTGTAGCCGGTGATCACGCCGTCCGAGCCCTGCGGGTCGAACTGCACGAAGTGCGTGTGCATGTTCACCTTGGACTGCACGGACGGATCCAACTCGCTGGACAGGGTGATCGCCACGCAGTCGCCGACGTTGGACCGGATCACCAGCGGATCGGCCGCCTTGGTGCCGCCCAGCACGGCCGCCTTGTCCTGGTTGAGGACGTAGATCTCGCCGTTCTGGTCGGTCTCCCGCACGGTCTCCTTGATGGGAGTGCTGATCGCCGTCACATTGTACGTCCGCACCGGCGCGTTGGCCGGACACAGCCCGTCGGCCCGGTTCGAGGACACGGTGTTGCCCAGGTACGGCGTGCCCGAGTGCCCGGCCGGCGAGAACGGCGGCCGCTCACCCAGATGCGGCGCCATCAGGGGATACGCCGGCCGCCCGTTGAGCGGATTGAACAGGATTGCCTTGCGCTGCCCCGGACTCGACGACGTGTAGTCCTGCCACACGGCCGTGTCCTCGGGTTCCCCGAGATACAGCGGGGCGGCCGGGGTGCCGGCCTTCTGCCAGTCCCACACCGTCGCGTCGGTGTCGCTCAGGCGCGCGCCCTGCGGCGGGATCTCGTTCTCCACGAGGTCCTCGACGGCGATCTGGGTCGCCGGGTTGTTCAGCCCGGCCCGCGGCACCACGGTCTTGCCGCCGATGGTCAGGCCCAGCAGGAACTGCGAGGTGACCGCGGTCGGCGGGGCGGTGCGGCCGGGCAGCGGCGCCAGGTTGGACTGCCTGGTGTCGAACACCCGCCAGATGCCCCACATGCCGGCGATGTAGTGCTGCGCTATGTGGCAGTGGTAGAGGAAATCGCCCACCGCCTGCTGGCAGCCGCCGGCCCCGCACTCGTGCTCCAGGTTGTAGGTCTCGCCCGGGCCGATGCTCTGCGAGTCGAGGTTGATCGACGCGGTGTCGTTCGGCGGCGTCTTCTCCAGCCCGCCGGCGAAGTTGCTGGCCTGCGCGGTGGGGTTCTGTGGCCACCGGTCGCCGCCGCCGTGCAGGTGGTGCACGTGCAGCTGCTCGAAGCCGGCGTCGATCAGCCGCGTCTTGGTCGGCTCGCCGAGATAGGAGCGCGGCATCGGGGTGGCCGGATCCCCGTTGGTGTAGGAGGAGTACATCAGCGACTCGCTGGCCGGCAGCGTGCTGTCGTCGGCCCCCTTCTGCTGCACCAACAACTCCTGGCGGCGGAAGAACGGCTCGCTGCGGTAGTTCAGCGCCCGGCTGCCCGGCCGGTAGTCGGCCGTGTCGGTGCCGCAGTTGTCGATGCCGCCCTCGTCGAGCATCGGCAGTGGCGCGCCGAGGCCGTCCGGGTCGTCGAAGCAGTTGGTGTCGCCGCCGTCCTCGCGGGCCGGTCGGCGCAGGTTGAACATCTCGTCGCCGATCTCGTGGTACATGATCGCGAACTCGCGGAAGACGGTTCCGCTGCCCGGCTTGATGATCGCGGCGAAACTGTTGAAGGTGGCGTCGGTGGTCCGGTCCACCCCGGTGTCCGGGTCCAGCCAGGTCGAGCCGGCCGGCTCGGCCACCAGCGCGCCGAACAGGCCGTGCGCGGTGAGCTGGGTGGCGTCGCCGCCGCTGTGGAACACCTTCGCGCCCTCGCCGATCAGCGGGTCGAGGTAGAACTGGTAGGTGTGCGAGCCGCCGGGCGGCACCATCACGCTGGTCGGGTTGTTGCCGACCGCCTGCCCGCCGGCCCCGGCCGCGGCGTTGTAGGAGACGCCGGCCATGTCGATCGAGACCGACGGCACGCCGCCGGGCTGGGTCGTCACGAACGGGTCGCCGAAGCCGGGCCCGGTCTTGGGCGCGTCGGTCAGCTTGTTGGTCAACGTGATCTGCACGCACTCGCCGAGCCGGGCCCGCAGCACCAGCGGTTGGATCGGGTCCTCGTCGAGGCCGCTGGAGACCTTGGCCCCGGTGTTGGGATCCGCGCCGACCGCGGCCGCCTTCTGCAACGCCGCTTCCTGCGCGCGCACGGCCCCGAGATCGGCGGCCAGCACGTACATGAAGCCGAACGGGTCGTGGTCGCCGAACCGGTCGACCGTGATGTCGACGTTGATGGCGTAGACGGTGTAGACCCGTTTCGGCGCGGTGTCGCAGCTGCCGGCCGTTTCCTCCGCGGGCGCGGCCGCGCTGGCCGGCGCGATCGGGACGACCAGCTGCAACGCCGCCAGCGCCACGGCCGAGGCGATCGAGATGATCACCACCGGCCAGCCGCGGCTGCGGCGGACCGGCTCCAGCCGGGGTGTCTCGGTGAAGACGTGCACCGCGAGCAGCGCCGCCAGCAAGGCGATCGGCTGTGCGGCCACGGCCTCCCGGGCGGCCGTCGGAACGTCCACAATGGGCGATCCGGCCGAGCCGACCATGAGGTCGAGCGCCGGCAGCGCGAGCGCCAGCGGCAGGAACAGGGGCACGAAACACAGCGAGACCAGGGCCGCGAAGGCGACCCTGGTCCACGCGCGATCGCCGGACAGACCGAGTAGGGGAGCGGTCCGTCCGGCCAGCCACACCGCGGCCGCGGCGGCCGGCACCACGGCCATCGCGTCCAGTGCGAGGGCCGCCGGCGCGAGATCGCCGACATGTCGCCAGATGCTCACCACGATCGCGATCGTCACCGCGAGCGCGGAACGCGACCATCTCATAGGGGATTCCTTTCGCCGAACCTCCGGCCCCTCCGCCAAGATCAAGGGACCGTTCCTCTCGTTGAACGTCATGAAGGGCCCCATCGTGACGTTCAACGTCAGTAAGGGGCCCTTCATGACGTCATTGGTGCTGCATGGTCATGGCGGCGTCGGGGATGGACAGTCGGGCGGAACCCCCGTCCCGGCTCCAGTCGAGCCATGCGCCGGAACTGTCCAACTGGGAGGGTGGCAGGTCGAAGAACAGCGAGCCGCTGACCGCGGCGCCCGGGCCGAGCCGGGGCAGTTCGCCGAAGGTGCCGCCGTAGGCGGTGACCTTGGTCGCGGCCGGGCCGGCGTGCAGGGTGAACTCGTCCACCGGGTGCAGGGTCACGGTGTCCGGCCCGGTGTTCACGAGGGTGACGGCGATCGACAGCCGGTCGTCGCCCGTGGCCGGCATGCCGGGCATCATCGCCGGCGGCATCTGGTATCCGGACGCGGTGGTGGACATGTCGTGGTCCATGCCGAGCCAGCCGGCATCGCTCACGGTGGCCGCCAGCCGGCCGACCTGCCCGGTGGGCGCGGCCGGCGCGGCCCCGGTGCCGGCGGCCATCGCGCCGACGCCGACGGCCGCGGCGGCCAGCGTCGCGAGCGCCAGGAGAAGGCCGGCGATGCGGGCTTTCACGGGAAGTCTGCCAACCATCTGTGCTCCTCCGGCGACACGGAGTAGTGTCGTGCTGCGGTGAAATCTGCCAGCCCTGGTGTGTCGGGTGAAATGAGCGGATGTGACCAAGTAGTCGGTTGTCACCTGGGTAGGACGCGCGATGCGACGAGAAGTCCTGTGGTTGGCCGGGGTCCGCGCACTGTCCACACTGGGCAGTGAGGTCGCCGTGGTGGCCCTTTTGCTGCGGCTGCACGACGAGGGCGCCGGCGGGTGGGCGGTGGCCAGCCTGTTGGCGGCCGGCACGGTCCCGCTCGCGCTCGGCGCGCCGCTGGCCGGCTGGCTGGCCGACAGCGTCGACAGTCGGCGGCTGATCGCCGGAAGCGGCCTGGCGCAGACGATCGCCTGCCTGCTGATGGCCTACACCCACAACCCCGTGGCGTTGCTGGGTTTGGTCGCGTTGACGGCGTTCGGCTCGGCGGTGACCGGCCCGGCGCTGGTCACGCTGCTGGTCCGAATGGTTCCGCCGCAACGGTTCGCCGCCGCGACCAGCCTCCAGCAGGGCGCGAACATGGCAGCCGTGCTGGCCGGGCCGGCGGCGGGTGGCGTGCTCACCGGGCTGACCGGCGGCGCCACCGTCCCGTTGCTGGTCGATGCGGGGACTTTCCTTGTGCTGTCCGGATTCGGCGTGGTGATACGGGTGCGGAAGCCGGTGCGCACCGGGCCGCGTCCGCGTTGGCACGGCGGATTCGCCGTGCTGCTGAAGGACCGGCCGGTCGCGGTGATCGTCGGCCTGCTGACGGTGTTGATCCTGGTCGGCGAGGGTGTGTCGGTGGCCGAGGTCTTCCTGGTGCGGGACACCTTTGCCGCCGGCGCCGCGGCTTTCGGCGCGCTGTCGGCGGTTTTCAGTGGTGGGGCGCTGGTCGGCACGGTGTTGTCGGCCGGCTTGGCGTCGCCGGGGCGGGCGTTGCTGGTCGTCGCCTCGGGGTCGGTCGGCATGGCCGCCGGCCTGGTCGGTGTCGGCCTGGCCGGCAATCTGGCCGAGGTGTTCGTCTGCTACGCCTGCGCCGGCACGTGCGCCGGGGTGGTGAACGTGGCCGCGACGGCGTTGATCCTGTTGCGCACGCCGGAATCGGTGATCGGCCGGGTGCAGGCCGCGCTGAACGGCCTGCTGCGCACGGCCGGCGCGGGCGCGCTCGGGCTCGGCGGCCTGGCCACCGGATTGTTCCCGCCCGCCACCGTGTTCCTGTTGTCCGGCACCGCCATCGCGCTGGCCGTGATCGTCGCGCTGACGGTGCTGCCGGCCCGGTCAGACGCGCCGGGCCCACACCAGTCGGCTCCACTCCCGTGACGGCCCGGACTGGCCGCCGGCCAGCGGGGCGCTGCCCAGCGTGCGGAAACCGGCCATGCCCAACGCCAGGTCGAGCTCGCGGCGCAGGAAGTACCGCAGGCGGTGGGATTCCGTGACGCAGTCCAGCACCCGGTTGCCGCACATCAGCCACAGCTGCATGCCCAGCTCGTACACCTGCTCCTGCGGGAACAGCTTCCCGGTGGTGGCGCGCAGCAGGTGATGATCACCGTCGTCCACCACCGTCACCCCGCCCTTGGGTCCTTCACGCAGAACCACTGTGGCGTCGAGGATGTCGAAGACGAACAGCCCGCCCGGCCGGACGGCCCGGTGCACCACGGCCAGCGTGGCCAGCAGCGACTCGTTGGTGGTCTGGTAGCCCAGCACCGAGAACATCATGATCGCGGCGTCGAACGGGTGGTCCACGGTCAGGTCGAGCAGGTCGGACTGCACCACCGAGGCGCGGCTGCCGTAGCGGGCCAGCCGGGACTTGGCCTGCTCCACCATCACCGGCGACCGGTCCACGCCCAGCACCTCGTGCCCGGCGGCGGCCAGCCGCTCCAGATGCTGGCCGGTGCCGCAGCCCAGGTCCAGCACCGAGGTCGACGGCCCCTCTCGACGGAGGACCTCCTCCAGCTGCCGGACCTCGGCCGGATAGTCCTTGTGCTCGTGCCAGCGGTCGTACCAGCTCGCGTGCAGCGGCCCGAAGATGTCACCGTCCATCGTGGTCTCCTCCGTACTCGATTCGCCGGGCCCACACCAGCCGGAACCAGTCCCGTGACGAGTCCCGCCGGTCCCCGGCCTGCGGCGCCGAGCCGACCGGCTCGAATCCGGCGGCCCGCAGCAGCAGCGCCAGCTCGACCTCGCCGAACAGCCGGATCCGGTGCCGCTCGTCGGCCCGGTCGACGATCTCCTCGCCCCGCAGCAGCCACATCCGCAGCCGCAGGTCCAGCACCTGGTCGTCCAGGTCCACCGCCGTGGAGTGCCCGCACAGCAGGCGGTCCGGGCCCTCGTCGATCACGGCCAGGCCGTCCGGCGGGCACGACGAGCCGAGCACCGCGGCCGCGTCCAGCAGGTCGAACGCGAACAGGCCGCCGGGCCGCAGCTGCCGGCGGGCGGCGGCCAGCGCGGCCAGCGTGTCCACATTGGACACCTGGTAGCCGAGCAGGGAGAACATCATGATCGCGGCGTCGAACCGCCGGGGCGCGGTGAACCGGATGATGTCGGCCCGCGTCACCTCGGCCTGATCACCGTGCCGGGCCAGGCGTTTGGCCGCCTGGTCGGCCATCGCCTCCGACCGGTCCACGCCCAGCACCCGAAAGCCCTCGGCCGCCAACAGGTCCAGGTGGCGGCCGGTGCCGCAGCCGAGGTCGACGACCGACTCGACCGGCCCCTCGCGGTCGAACAGCTCCCGGAGCTGCCCGACCTCGGCCGCGTAGTCCTTGGCCGGGTGCAACAGGTCGTAGTGGTTGGCGTGCAACAGACCGAAGGTCTCCTCGTTCACGGCTGCTCCAGGAGTCGGCACAGGGCCGGCACGACCGCGGCCGGCGAGGGTTGTCCGGCCATCTCGCGCCGCAGCCGGCCGGCCGCGCCCCGATAGGCGGCGTCGGCCAGCATCTTCTCGGCCACTCCGCCGATGAGCCGGCTGGGCGCGGGATCCGCGGCCACTTCCCGGTACGGCAGGTGGACCGCGGCGCCGATGGCGGCCAGCCGGTCGGAGGTCAGGGCCGGATCCGGTTTGCTGGTCACGGTGAGCTGGGGGACGCCGAGCGCCGCCGCGGTGAGCGCGGTGCCGTCGCCGGCCTGATGCACGATCAGGTCGCAGTGGGCCAGCACCAGGTGCAGGGGCGTGGACTCCACCACCCGCACGGCCGGCGGCAGGTCGCCGAGCAGCGTCAGATGTCGAGACGTGGCCAGGAGAACGACCTCGACGTCCAGATCGACGAGGCCGGTGAGCGCGGCCAGGCACGGCATGATCGCCGCCCGGCCGAGGGCGAGCGCCGCGCCCAGCACGCTGTAGCCCCAGGACACGCACACCCGGGGCCGGGTGCGTCGCCCGAGCAGCCAGCGCGGCTGCGACCCGGAACCGTTGTAGGGAACGAATCTCTGCTCCAGGCAGATGCCGTCGACCGGCAGCCGCAGGCTCCGCGGCGACGGGTCGACGCTCAAGGTCGGCGGCAATCGCGGTGGCACGCCCAGACGTTCGAACAGGGCGGCGTACTCGGGCAGCGGCTCGCGGCTGCCGGCCCGCCGTTCCATCGGCCGCAACCCCACCCCGGTGAGGTGGCGCAGGTTGGGCAGCCCGAGCACCGCCGCCGCCAGCGGCCCGGCGAAGCTGGCCGTGTCGTGCACGATCACGTCCGGCCGCCAGGACCGGGCGAACGCGATCAGGTCGCCGGCCATCGCCTCGGCCGAGGCGGCGGAGTTGCGGCCCAGCTGGTCCAGCAGCGCCCGCTGATCGGCGTTGAGCCGGCGCGGATGCAGCGGCCAGTTGGGCGGAAACCGTTCGTGCCCATAGGTCGCGGCCGTCGTGGCCGGCGCGGTCAGCGAGTTCGGCGGGAGGTCCTCGCCGACCGCGGCCACCGGCAGTCCGGTGTGGACGGCCACCGCGGCGATCGCCGGCGCGCCGGCGAACACCACCTCATGCCCGGCCGCGCGGCACGCCCAGGCCAGCGGCACCAGGGGATACAGATGCTGCGGGGCGGCCAGCGAGGTGAACAGAAGGCGCATGACGTGGTCCTTTCCGCCGGGCGTCGATCTCCTTGAGGGCCGTGGTCACGCGGGCGATGTCGGCTTCGGTGAGCCGGCCCCAGAACGGCAGGCAGACCACCCGGTCGGCGATGTCGTGGGTGACCGGCGTCGGGCCGCCGAGGCGGAGGGTGTGCGGCCGGTAGTGGCCGGTGAAGTAGGCGCGGGCGTGGATGCCCCGAGCGTGCAGTTCCTGGCCCAGCGTGGTCGCGTCCACGGGCGCGTCGAGCGCGAGCAGGATCGGCATCGCCGCCACGTTGGGGCCGGCCTCGGCGCGCAACGGCAGGACCCGCAGCCAGTTGATCTGTCTCAGGCCCTCCTCGTACCAGCGGCGGACCCGGATGCGGCGGGTGATCTCCGCGTCCGATTCGGCCAGCACCACCTCGCCGATCGCCGCGTGCAGCTCGCTCATCCGGGCGTTGGTGCCCTGGGCCAGCGCCCCGTCCACGCCGGTGCCGAAGTTGCGCAGCCGCCGGACCCAGTTGGCCACCAGCATCCCGTTGCCCATCACCGCGCCGCCCTCGACCGAGTGGGTCAGCTTCATGGCGTGCAGGCTGAGCGTGGCGACGTCCCCATAGGACAGCAGCGGCCGGCCGTGATAGTCGATGCCCCAACAGGTCGCGCCGTCGAACACCAGCGGCACGTCGATCCGGCGGGTGATCGCCGTCAGCGCGTCGATGTCGGCCGGGCAGCCGAAGGTGTGCACGCCCAACACCGCGCAGGTGTCCGGGGTGATCGCCGCCTCCACGGCTTTCGGGTCCAGGGTCAGGTGTTTGGGCTCGACGTCCACCGCCACCGGCTTGCCCCCGGCCCGCAACACCGCCTGCCAGACGGCCGGGAAGGCCGCCGCCGGCACGATCACCTCGCCGGTCAGCCGCAGCGCGCCGCAGGCCAGTTGGATCGCGGTGGTGCCGCTGGCGCACACCGCCAGGTCGGGAATGCCCAGCCGGCCCGCCAACTGCCGTTCCAGGGCCCGGACCCGCGGCCCGTCGTTGGTGATCACGCCGCTGTCGAACACCCGGGCCACCGCCCGGCGGACCTTGTCGGCGGCCGGCATGATCGGGCGCACCAGCACGATGTCGTCGGCCATGGCCGTCACCCCAGTTTCTCGATCGTCGCGACGAGTTCGGCCGGCGGCGGCATCTCCTCGATCTCGGCCCGCAGCCGCCCGGCCGCCGCGCCGATGCCGGAGTCCGCCAGCAGCGTGGACACCGCGTCGCGGACGACGCGCTCGCACCGCGGATCGGACCGGAGATGTTGGTAGTACAGGTGAATCCCGGCCCCGACCGCGCACAGCCGACCGGGGGCGATCTCCGCGTCGGGCTTGCACGTGATGGCCAGCTGCGGAATCCCGGCGACGGCGGCGGTGAGGGTGGTGCCGTCCCCGCCCTGCTGCACGATGGCGTCGCAGTGCGGCAGCACCAGATGCAGGGGCGCGGACGGCGCGGTGCGGACCCGCGTCGGCAGCGCGCCGAGCTCGTCCAGTTGGGCCGCCGTGGTCACCACCACGATGTCCACGTCCATCGGGGCCAGCGCGTCGATCACCATTCGATACGGGTCCACCGCCGACTCGCCGAGTGCGTCCGGGGCGGTGTGGCCCCAGGTCACGCAGACCCGGGGCCGGGGCGATGGCCCGGCCAGCCAGCGCGGCACCGTGCCGGATCCGTTGTACGGCACGTAACGCATGTCCAGCACCGGTTCCGCCAGGGTCGGGAACCGCATGCTGTGCGGGGTGGGGTCGATGGTGGCGGTCGCGGCGGTGCGGGGGATGGTGTGGTGCCGGTGGAACAGGGCCGCGTACTCGGGCACGGTGTGCAGGCGCGGCTGGGTGGCGGTGCCGAAGTTGTGTTTGACGTTGGGGATGTCCAGCTTCTGGGCCGCCACCTCGCCGGCGTAGGTGATCGCGTCGTGCACGATCACGTCGGGTTTCCACTGGCGGGCAAAGGAGATCAGGCCGTCGGCCATGGCGTCGGCGGCGGTGACCAGGTAGCGCCCGAGCCGGGCCAACAGGTCTCGCTGGCCGTCGTCGAGCCGGGTCACCAAGGCCGGCCAGTCGCGCGGCCACGGCGGCTGGCCGTACACCGAGCGCACGAGGTCGGCCCGGTCCTCGGGGCTCTGCCGGGGGCCGCTGCCGATCACCACCGCCGGGAGTCCGGTGTGGACGATGATCTCCGCCGCCGACGGGGCGCTGGCCAGCCGGACCTCGTGGCCGGCGGCGCGGCAGGCCCAGGCCAGCGGCACCAGCGGGAACAGGTGGGGCCGGCCGGCCACGGCGGTGAACAGGACACGCATGGACTCCTCCGTTTCAGCCGGCCAGCGCCGCGAGCTCGGGTTCGATCGCCGCCGGCGGCGGCTGCCGCTCGATCTCCTCGCGCAGCGCGACGGCGGCGGCCAGGTAGCTCCGGTCGGACAGCAGCTCGGCCACCGCCCGCCGCACCGTCGCCGGCCCCCGCTCGTCCTGGATCTCCTGGTAGCGCAGGTGTTTGCCGATGCCGGCGGCGGCGATGCGGGCCCCGACCAGTTCCGCGTCCGGCTTGCGGGTGAGCGCCAGTTGCGGCACGCCCAGCGAGGCGGCGGTCAGCGTCGTGCCGTCACCGCCCTGGTGCACCAGGAGATCGCAGTGCGGCAGCACCAGTTGCAACGGCGTGTCCGGGGCGGTCCACACCGTCGGCGGCAGGTTACGCACGGCCTTGAGCTGCGCGGCCGTGGTGACCACGACCAGCTGTACGTCGAGGTCGGCCATCGCGTCGAGCGCCAGCCGATACGGTTCGGCCGCCGCCGCACCCAGGGCCCGGGCCGAGGTATGGCCCCAGGTCACGCAGACCCGGGGCCGCGACCGGGCCGGTCGCGGCACCGGCACCGCGCCGGATCCGTTGTAGGGCAGGTATCTCTCGCTGATCGGCGTCCGCTCGGTCGAGGGCAGGCGCATGGTTGGCGGGGTGGGGTCGATGGTGGCGGTGGGATGGGCCCGGGGAGCGGTGTGGTGGCGGTGGAAGAGGTGGTGGTACTCGGGGGTCGTGGTGTGCAGGGGCGGCTGGGTGGCGGTGCCGAAGTTGTGTTTGACGTTGGGGATGTCCAGCTTCTGGGCGGTGACCTCGCCGGCGTAGGTGATCGCGTCGTGCACGACGATGTCCGGTTTCCAGTGCCTGGCAAAGGAGAGCAGGTCGTCGAGCATGCCGTCCGCGCCCAGCGCCAGGGCCGCGCCCAGCAGCCGCAGGTACTCGCGCTTGGTGTCGTTGAGCGACTCGGGATGGATGGCCCAGTCCGACGGCCAGGCCGGCTGCGAGTGGATCAGCGGCACCAGCCGGGCCCGGACCTCCGAGAGTCGGGAATCGGTGGCCGTGGCCAGAACCACGGCCGGTAGTCCGGTCCGGACCAGTTGGTCGGCCACGGCCGCGGTGCTGGCCAGCCGCACCTCGTGGCCGGCGGCGCGGCAGGCCCAGGCCAGCGGGACCAGCGGAAACAGGTGGGGGAGCGCGCCGGTGGCGACGAACAGCACACGCATGGCCCTCACCAGCCGGCCGCTTCGCGTTCCCGGACGCGGGGCAGGATCTCCTGGCAGAAATGGGGCAGGCTCTCGATGTCCGGCCGCCCGTGGAACAGGAACTGGGTGACGCCGATGTCCCGGTAGGCCAACAGCGCGGTGGCGATCTCGTCGGGCGTGCCGACCAGGGCCAGCGACAGCGGCCCGAGGAACGGGATCGCGCCGGTCCACAGGTACGGCCGCGGCCACTGCTCGTTGTCCGCGCCCAGTCCGTAGGTGGTGGCGAAGCCGACCGATTCGGCGCTCTCCCGCCGGAACCGGTCCTGCACGGCCCGGGCCTGCTCGCCGGCCAGCTCGACCAGCGCCATGGCCGCGTCCACCGCCTCCCTCCTGGTCGGTCTGGACACCACGGAGAACAGCAGTCCGACCTCGCGACCAGCGGCGAGCACCGCGCCGATGCGCGCGGCCACCTCGTCCGGCGTGCCCCCGAGACGAAGCAGCGCGTCGCCGTGCTTGATCGCGAGGTCGGACGCCATGCCCGAACTCCCGCCGAAATACAGTTCGGGCCGCACCCGTTCCGCCGACGTGAACGGGGTGTTGATCCGGGCCCCCTCGACCCGCACGAACTCGCCGTGGAAGTCGACCGGCTCGCGGCCGCGCCACAGCGCCGTGCAGACCGTCCAGAACTCGTCGCTGTGCCGGAACCGCTCGTCGTGCGAGCGGAAGTCCCCGTAGGAGCGCAGTTCCTGCGAGGAGTAGCCGGCCACCACGTTGATGCTGATCCGGCCGCCGGTCACCACCGACACGGTGTTCACCTGCTGCACCAGGTAGGTCGGGGACTGGATGCCGGGCCGCACCGCGACCATGTACTTGACCCGCTTGGTGTGCGCGGCGAAGTGCGTGGCCAGGGTGATCGGGTCGGCCCGGTGGAAGCCGATGGGCAGCAGCAGCTGGTCGATGCCGCCCTCGTCGGCGATCCGGCACAGCTCCAGCTGGACGTCCAGGTCGGCCACGGGGTTGACGTCCTTGCGGTCGTCGCCGCCCCGGGTCGCGCTGCGCGCGCCGCTGCCGGGAATGCTCCAGTGGAAACGGATGGGCCTGCGTCGCTCACGCATCTCCGTCACCTCGATCAGGCCGGGTAGAAGTGGTCCCGGCGGAAGTGGTTGTCCGCGTAGCAGTCCACGACCAGCAACCGCTTGTTCAGGTAGGCGGCCAGGAACACCCGGTCGTCGGCGGCCAGGAGGGCGACCGCCTCGGCCGCGCCCGGGCCGGCGAACGCGACACCGTCCACTTCGGACCATTCCGGCGCCTCGACGACGATTCCACCGGCGCGCCGGCGGATCTCGACCTGCTGCGGGTGGGCGTGGTTGTCGTAGTTGCGCCAGTGGCCGAGCAGCGGCTCGACGTCGACCGGGCCGGGCGGGGCCGCCTTGTCCTGCGTGCGGGTGTGCTGCATGGCCGCCTCACCGGTGGAAGAACTCGCGGGTGAAGTAGTCGGCCCGGCCGCTGTCGTCGGTGAACACGGTGAACGTGTCCAGCACGAGAATGCCCTGCTTGGCGTAGGCGGCCAGGGTGACGGTGAGGAAGCCGAAGTCGTAGCCGGCGGTGAAGGCCATCGCCTCGCCCGCCGCCACCGACGCGCCGTAGCCGACCGCGGTCGTCTCGCCCCAGTCGATCGGCTCCGGCGAGTCGGCCCCGAAGGCCCGCACCACCAGGGTGTTCCCGCGCCGGCCCAGTTCCAGCCGCACCACACCGGGGTTGCGGCGGTCGGTGGCGTGCCAGACCCCCAGCAGCGGCGCGAGTTCCAACGCCCGCGCCGGCGGTGCGCCGGCTCGCAGGTCGGCGGCACACACGTGAGTGGAGACTTCCATGGCCCACCTTCGACAATTCGGGACGGCTCGGTGATCACGAGCGTATTGGCGGGCGGAGCAGGCCGGATATGGCGACTTCTTCCTAGTACGACCCGGCCGGGCGGAACGGTGACTGGGTCCGATGACGGCCGCGCCTGCGCCGGATGGCCGACCCGGGCGCTGTTCCCGTCGCCGGGCGGTCGCGGGCCACCTAGGTAATGGGGGAATGTTTTGTTGCTGGTCCAACCAGATCACTGCCATACTCGGCCACCGCCGCCACATGCACCGACCTATTTTCTGCGCCTTTCCTGGAGGCAAGAAATGACGCGGGTAAGGTACGCCAGTCTCGGCATGCTCGGGCTCGGTATCGGCTATTTCCTGTGGTACACCCCGTACAGCGCGCTGGCCAAGGCGCTGTCGGGCGGCCTGCTGCCGCAGACCGGCGGGCCGGTGGGCGGCCTGGTGCTGCTGCCGGCCGCGGCCATCGGCACCCTGCTCGCGATGCCGGTCACACTGACCGTGCTGCGCTGGTGGAAGCACGCGCGGCGACGCCAGGTCGGCCGGTGGTCGGTGCCAGCGCCGGGTCGGGAGACCGCGTGGTCGGCGCTGTGGATGTCGCTGATCGTCGGCTCCACCACCCTGAACTTCACCTTTCCCGGCGTCTCGATCCTGTTGATGCTGGTGCTGATGCGTATTTCCACGCTGATCATCTCGCCGGCGGTCGATCTCGTGCGCAAGCGGCGGATCATGGTCCATTCCGCGGTCGCGGTGGCGTTGAGCCTGGTGTCGGCGGTGATCGCGCTGAATGACGTGGACAACTACCGATTGAGCGCGGCCGCCCTGCTCAGCCTCGGCGCCTACGCGCTCGGCTACACCGGCCGGTTCCTGGTCATGAGCAAGCACGGGAAGGAGGGCATGCTGGACCGGGATCGCCGTTATTTCGTGGAAGAGCACATGACCACTCCGGTGTTCCTGGTGGTGCTGCTGGGCATTCCGGCGCTGATCGGGATCGGCCCGGCCGCGGAGGCCCTGCGCGCCGGATTCACCACGTTCCTGGCCAGCCCGGCCGCGCTGCCGGCGATCGGCATCGGCGTGCTCTACGAGGGCCTGTTCGTGTTCACCACGCTGATCTTCCTCGACCGCCGCGAGTACTCGTTCTGCGTGCCGGTGCACGTCTGCTCCAGCCTGCTGGCCGGTGTGGCCGCGTCCCTGATCCTGCGGGCCGTGTTCGGCGTCGCGCCGCCCAGCGGCGCGCAGCTGGTCGCGGCCGGGATCGTGGTGGTGGCGGCGCTGGTGCTGAGCTACCCGTCCATCGTGGCCCTGCACCGCGGCGGTTGGGTGCTGTCCCGGCGGGTCATGCTCTTCGTCTGTGGTGGCAACACACTTCGCTCGCCGATAGCCGCCGCGATCGCCCGCCACGAGCTGTCCACCGCCGCCCGTCGCGGGGCCTGGCGGGTGATGTGCGCCGGGGTGTCGGTGTCGACGCCGGGTTCCCCGTTGGCCCCGGCGGCGGCGGATGCGTTGGAGGGACTGGGGATTCGGCCACCGCGGCACTCGTCCCGCCCGGTCACGGCGTCGATGTGCGCGGCCAGCGAGGTCGTCTTCTGCCTCACCTCGGCCCACCGGGACGCGGTGCTCGCCCTCGCCCCGTCGATGGCCGACCGGGTCGTCTGCCTCGATCCCGACGGCGACGTGCCGGAAACCCCGGACAGCGCGCCGAGAATCCAGGAACTGGTGCGGATGCGGGTGGAGGACTGGCTGGACCGTCACCCGGTCGCGGTGTCGGCGGCGAGGGGCGCCTGACCATGCCACCGCACGTAGTCGCCGAGCGGGGCCCGGGGCGGCCGGAATCCGTTGACCGCGGCGGACTCGTCGGGATAGCCGACGGCGAGGCCGCAGACGATGAGCCGCTCCGGGCCAAGGCCCAGCACTTCCCGGACGACGTCTGGATAGCCGGCCACGCTGAACTGGGGACAGCTGCCCAGGCCCGCGGACACCAGGCCCAGCATGACGTTCTGCAGGAAGAAGCCGGCCTCCAGGAACCAGCCGGGCGGCGCGTCGGCGGCGAGGTGCAGGATCAGCTCGACCGGCGCGCCGTAGAAGCCGAGGTTGTCCCGCAGGTGCTGGCGTCGGCTGGTCAGACCCCGGGCCCGCAGCACACCGGCAATGGCGTCGGCGGCACGGGCCTTCGTGGCCGGATCATCGATGCCCCGGTTGCGGTAGTCCGGGTTGGTGGGCACGCCGCGGTCGAATTCCGCGACGAGGCGGGCGGCCAGCCGCCTTCGGGCATCGGCCGTGACGACCTCGATCCGCCACGGCTGACCGTTCCGAGTGGACGGCGCCATGGCCGCCGCCTCCAGCACATCGGCCAGCAGCTCCGTCGGCACCGGGCGGTCGAGGTAGGCCCGCTTGCACTGCCGGGCGCGGATCGGTTCCATACCAGCGAATTGTCGGTGTTGTGATGACGATGTCCAGCCCCCGAACGGTGGCGGCCGTCGACGTCTGCTCGGTGGTGGCCTGCCTGACCGGCGAACTGCCGGCGCTGCCCGACGCGGTGACGGGCATCCAGGTCCGCGCCGACCTGGTCGGCGACCTCGACCCGACCGTCCTCAGGGGACGGTCGCCGGCCGAGCTGACCTACAGCCTGCGCGGCCCGGGGCACACGGCCGAGCGGCATCAGCGGCTGCTCCAGGCCGCCCGCGAGTACGACGTGGTCGAGCTGGAGGCCGACAGGGACCTGACCTCCTGGCTGCTCAACGCGATCCCGCCGTACCGCCGGCAGATCCGCTGGCACGGCGCCATCGGCTCGATCGAGGCGCGGCTGCACGTCGTGGAGACCCCGGACGCCTTGTCCCTGCTGGGCAAGCTCGATCGGGACGACGTGACCGCCTACGCGACCGGGCCGGCCGGGACCTGGACCCGTCTGCTGGCCCCGAGACTGGGCGCGCCGGTGGTCTTCGGCCGGCTGGGCGACGCCGAGCCCGACGGCATGCCCAGCCTGTCGCAGCTGCTCGACGACTACCAGTTTCCGCAGTTGCGGCCGATCGATGCGCTGTACGGGATCATCGGCGCCGACGTCAGCCGGTCGCTTTCGCCCCGCCTGCACAACGTTGCCTACCGGGAGCTCGACTTGCCGGCGCTCTACCTGCCGATGACCACGCCACGCCTCGACTCGGTGATCGACATCCTGGCCGGCGCGACCGTGGTGTCCCCGTACAAGTCCGCCGCGGTGCGCATGGCCGACTCGGCCAGCGCCGATGCCGCCAAGGCCGACGGCGCCAACCTGCTGGTGCGCGGTCGACACGGCTGGCGGGCCTTCTGCACGGATCCGGTCGGTGTCCTGAAACCGTTACAGAGAAGGGGGATTCTGCTGGAAGGTCGGCGGGCGGCGGTGGTCGGCTGCGGGGGAGCGGGCCGGGGCGCGGCCGTCGGGCTGATGCGGGCCGGGCTGTCCCCGACCATGGTCAACCGCGGCATTCGCCGTGGGGCCAGAGCGGCCCGCCGGCTGGGCCTCGACTTCGTTCCGCTGAAACGGTTCGACGCCGGCGACTACGACCTGGTCGTGCACGCGACGCCGCTGCGCGAGGAGTCGCCGTTCTCGGTGGCCGGCATGGGACCCGGCGCGGTCGTGCTGGATCTTGCTTATGGCTCAAGGGAAACCGCGCTGATCACCGCCGGCCGCCGTCGGGGGCTGACCGTCGTCGACGGCTGGGACGTGCTGGTCGTCGAGGTCGCGCGGCAGTTCCGCCTGATGACCGGCCGCCGGATGCCTCCGGTCGACGCGGCCGCCCTGCGTGAGGAGTGACCATGACCGATCCGCTGACCCTGCTGGAGGCGCTGACCAAGCAGTTCGCGGCACGGGCCGACGACTACGACAAGGCGGCCGCGTTTCCTGGCCAGGATTTCGACGATTTGTTCGCGGCCGGTCTGCTCGCGCCGACCGTGCCGATCGAGCACGGCGGCCTCGGGCTGGGCCCGCGTTGCGGCGACACCTACACGTTGTGGGCCATGACCCGCAAGATCGCCGCCGCCGACCTGGCGCTGGCCCGGTGTTGGGAGGGACACGCGAACTCGTTGGTGCTGCTGGATGCCCTGGGCACGCCCGAGCAACGCGAGCGCTGGTTCGACGGTGTGGTCAGCCGTGGCGACAAGTGGGTGGCGTGGAGCGGCGAACCCCGGCCGCTGGGCACCCTGGTGACCAGGGCCGACGGCGGCTGGCGGGTCCGCGGCCGCAAAGGCTTTGCCACCAGCGCAACCGGGGCGGACTGGGCGATCCTGTTGGTCGATCCGGCCGGGCCCGGCGGGGCGCGGCACGCCGGCTCCGACGACACCGTGCTGATGCTGGCGTGCGATCTCTCCGATCCCACGGTCCGGGTCGACACCTCGTGGTGGGATCCCATCGGCATGCGGGCCACGGTCAGCCACGCCGTCGACTTCGACGAGACGTTCATCTCCGATGACAACCAGATCGGGCCGCCGGGGGCGTATCTGACGCAGAGCTGGCAGTCGGCGTTCCTGCCGCACTACGCCGCGAGTTTCCTCGGCGCGGCCGACGCTCTGGCCGAGTACGCCCGCAGTTCCGTGCTGCGCCAGTCCAAGGACGGCGATCCCTATGTGCAGCACCGGATCGGGTCGATCGCCGTCGCCCTGGACTCCGCCGAGCTGTGGCTGCGGCACGTCGCCGCGCTGTGGGACGAGTGGCGGGTCGACGACGCGCGCCTGGCCGGCCTGCGGGCCAGGCACGTCGTCGAGCACCTGGCGCTCGCGGTGCTGGACGACTGCGTCCGGGTCTGCGGCGCGCGCGGCCTGATCCGACCGTCCCCTGTGGAGCGAATCCTGCGGGACCTGACGTTCTACGTGCGGCATGACAACGATGACCGGCTGCTGGCCACCGTCGGCAAGGCGGTGCTCGGCCGGGAGCACGACGTGTCCTTCGGCCGACGGTGAGGGGAGACCGGCCATGCTGGGGAATCAGCCGGTGAACGTGGTGGTGCAGCACCAGAACGTGATGATCAGGGAACTGCTGGCGACCCAGCTGGCGGCCGAGCCCGGCATCACGGTGGCCGGGGCGGTCGCCTCCGGGCCCGACCTGATCCAGCTGTGCCACCTGTGCCGGCCGCATGTCGCCCTGTTCGAGGCGGACGGGCTGCGGTGGAGCAACGAACGGCTGGTGGCCCTGCTGCTGGAGCATCAACCGCAGCTGCGGCTGGTCGGCCTGCACGACTCCCTGACCGCCGCGTATGTCGTGAAGGCCTGCGCGGCCGGCGTCAGTGCGATGGTCTCGTACAGCCGAGGCCTGGACGCCCTGCTGGCGGCGATCGGGTCGGCCGACGCCGACGTGGCCGAACAGGCTTTGACCACAAGGGAATTGGAGGTGCTGTACCTGAGCCGGGCCGGGTATCCGCCGCAGCAGGTGGCCCACGAACTCGGCACCAGCGTGCGGTCGGTGCAGAGCCACAAGCGGCGGATCCTGGCTCGGGCCGGGCAATCCACGCCGGTCGAGCTGCCACGGCAGAAGGTCAGCGGCCCCGGGGTGCGGGTGATCGCCCGCGCCGCCGGGGATCCGATCGCTGAGCGTGTCCGCCGAGTCCTTCACGCCCACGGCATTCCGGTCGTCGGCGCGAACGAGCGCCGGGCCGCGGTGGTGCTGATCGACCCGGCCCCCGAGGACTGGCCGGCAATCCCGGTCGAGGTCGAGGTCCCGATCGTCGTGGCCAGCCGGCCGCTGCCCAGGCACTACGCGCTGGAGGCGCTGACCGCCGGCGTGGCGGTGGTGCCGGCCGAGGACGTGGACCGGCTGATGGTGCCGGCGGTCCGGGCCGCCGGCCGGGGTCACCTGACCGTCGACGCCGCGCACGTCCGTGGCGCGCTGCGCGGCCCCTACGGCACGAGGCGGTCGTGGTGGCGGCGGGAAATCCTGCTGACCAAACGGGAACGGGAGATCCTCGGCTCGATGGAGCGCGGCCAGTCGGCCAAGGACGCCGCCGCGCAGCTGGGGATTTCCGTGCGCACCGTGGAGAATCTGCGCAACCAGCTGTTCCGCAAGCTGGGCGTGCACACCCGGGCGGCGGCCCTGGCCGCCGCCAAGGAGCTCGGATTGCTCGGGACCTCGCCGTGATCCGGGCCCTGCTGGTGGTGTTCGCCGCCCTCGGCTGGCTGGTGCTGGCCGCGCCCGAGGCCGCCGCGCACGCGTCGTTGGTCGGCACCACGCCGGCCAACGGCCAGCATCTCGACGCCGAGCCGGCCGCGGTGATCATGCGGTTCAGCGAGCGGGTGACCCCGGTGCACGGCGGCTTCACCGTGCAGGACGACCAGGGCCGATCGGTCGGCCCGGTCGAAGCCGTGGCCGAGGACGACGCGCTGCGCCTGCCGCTCCCGCAGTTGCATGACGGCGTCTACTCGGTGACCTGGCGGGTGGTTTCCGCCGACTCCCACCCGGTGCACGGCGCGTTCGTGTTCAGTGTCGGCACCGCCCGGGCCGCCCCTGTGCTCGACGCCGGCGCCCAGGCCGGTGCGGATCCGTTGGTGGGTCTGGTGTTCTGGGCGCTGCGCTGGTTGTCGTACGCCAGCATCGCCCTGCTGGTCGGCAGCACGTTCTTTGTCGCCTACTGCTGGCCGACCGGCCGGACCGACGGCCGTTTCCTGTTGCTGCGCCGCATAGCGTGGGGGACGGCACTCGGCTCCGCCATCGGATCCCTTCTGGTGCAAGGGGCCGAGGCCGCCGGCTCCTCGCTGCTCACCATCGTCGATCCCGCCCTGCTGGTCGACACCCTCGGAACCACGTTCGGAATCCTGCTGTCTATAAGGATAATCGCCCTCCTCGTGCTGCGATTCCTGCCCGACCGCGCCATTCTCGTCGTCGGGGCGCTGCTGGCCGTCACCTGGAGCGCTACCGGCCACGACGGCGTCGGCGACGGCTGGCCGCTGGCGTTGGCGGCCGACTCCGTGCACCTGCTGGCCATGGCCACCTGGCTCGGTGGCTTGACCATTCTCGCCGGCTGTGTCCTGCTCGGCTCCGCAGCCGCCGCCGAAGTCTCCCTGGCCGCCGACCGCTTCTCCCGCGTGGCCACCATTTCCGTCGTCGCCCTGGCCGTTTCCGGTGTTGTCATGGCGCTTCGCGACGTCAACCTCACCGCCGCCCTCGACGGCTCCGGCTACGCCCAGCTGCTGCTGTTCAAACTCGCCGCCTTCGGCCTGATTCTCAGCATTGCCGCCGCTTCCCGTTCCGTGGTCCGCTCACGCCTGCTCACGCCCACGGCCCGCCCCACTCGCCGCACCACCGCCGACCGGCTTTCCACAGTCTCGCGGCTAAGGCTTTCCGTCGGCGGCGAAGCCGCCATCGCCAGTGTCGTCCTCGGCCTCACCGCCGCCCTCGTCGCCACGTCCCCCACCGCCAGCACCCCCACCCCCGCCACCGTCGCCTCCCGCTCCGGCCCCTACCTCGGCTCCGTCGCCCTACCCTCCGGCGGCGACGTCCAGGTCTGGGTCGACCCCGCCCTCACCGGCGACGACCAGATCGCCCTCAACGTCCGCGACGACCGCGGCGTCAGCCGGGACGTCCCCGAGGTCACCGCCACCATCTCCCTCCCTTCCGGCGGCGTCGGCTCCATCCCCGTGCCCCTGACCCACACCGGCCGCGGGCAGTTCGTCGCCCAACAGATCACCATCCCCGGCGCCGGCCTCTGGCGGCTGGCCATCACCGTCCGCAGCACCGATTTCGACGAGGCCACCGTCCAGACCGACGTCCAGGTGCGGTGAAACCGGGCGGCCCCTTGGCAGGAGGGGCCGCCCGGTCCGTTATCGGCTCAGTGGAAGGTCAACGAGGCGGCGCTGACGGTTTCCGTGGCGGGGCACAGGACTCCGCCGCTGGACAGGGTGGCGGTGAAGGGGCCGCCGGTGTAGGACCGGCCGGTGCCCTGGCGGGTGTAGGTCACGTTGGTGACTTTGTACGAGCAGGTGATGCCGAGCACCGTGCCGTTCACGTCGACCTCCGGCGCCGACACCGTGCCGGCGGTGTCGGCGAAGGTGAGCGAGGGGTCGTTGGTCAGGCTGGCCGTGATGCTGCCGCTACAGGTGGGGTGGACGGTGGTGTGGTCGATGGTCAGGGCGGCCGGCGGGGCGTCGCTGGTCGTGGCGTTGGTCCACGAGCAGCTCGAGTCGCCCACGGTGATGTTGCCGTCGACCTGGCCGGTGGCGGCGTAGGCAGGGGCGGCCAGAAGCACGCAGCCGGCGACGGCGGCGATGCCGGCCAGCAAGCGAGGCAGGGTCATGTGGTCCTCCTACTGCGTTGCGCGTCTGCGGCGGTTCATCCGCAGCCGGGGACCCGCTAAGCAGGGATGGAGCACAGGGTTAGGCCTCGACCGTGGAACATGAAGAGGATTCACGAACTAGATGGTGGCACGCCCGGGCCGAGTCGCATATGGATCGTCAAGAGTTAACGGCCGGGACCGGTCCCTGGCCCCCTGTGCTGCACTGCGTTTCATGATCCGAACAGTCGGCGTCCTGCTGGCGGCCGTGATCCTGCTCGCCGCCTGCGGCACATCGCCTTCCGGCGACAGCAAGCACGTCCTCGAACTGAAGGTGACCGGCTCGGCCGTCGTCGACCTCACCTTCACAGTGGACGGGAAGACCAGCGACGAGAAGGCCGTCACGCTACCGTGGCACAAGACGGTCGAAGTTCCCTACGGCGGCGGACACCACGAGTTCTCACTGGACATGAAGCACAAAGGCGGCGATCTCGTCGCGACGGCCACAGTGGACGGAAAGCTGCTGACGCAGACCGCCGGCTCGGGCTCGCCCGGCAGCGACAACACCGAGAACCTGGGCGGCAGCTTCGCGGACTAGGCCGGCGCGATCCGGTAGCCCTCGCCCCGCACGGTGTGGATCATCTCCGGCTGCCGCAGCTTGCGCCGCAGGCCGGTGATGAGCTGGTGGAACGCGTTCTCGTCGGGCGGATCGTCCCAGCAGCGCGCGATCAGCGCCCCCCTCGGGACACCACCGCCCCCACGTGGGACAGCAGCTCGTTCATCCGCGATGAGCCCCGGCCGGCGACCTTTCCCCGAGGCGCCACGTAATCGCACCGTCACGCTGGTGATCACTCCGAGGGGGAGCCTGACTCGTGTAGCATGTCCCGCGTAGTGCCTAGGGTTCCGTCGCCGTCGTGGCGGGTCTGGTCCGAGCGGCACCATCAGCCACGAAGGGGCGTGGCTGTTCAGCTGACGGGACAAAAGCCTGGAGGCCTTCCCGGTTTCGCGTGCGCGGAACCCGGGGGAAGGCTGTGCTGTGAACGGGTTCGCGCTCGGGCTGGTCCTCGCCGCGGCGGTGGTGCACGCGATCTGGAACCTCGCCGCCAAGCGGGTCGGCGACGGCGGCCCGGCGTTCGTGTTCCTCTACTACACGGTGTCGGCCCTGGTCTTCGGCCCGATAGCGGTGGTTCTGGCCTTCTTTGAGAGTCCACAATGGACTTGGCTGCTGGCCGCGGTGGTCACCGCGGTCCTGCACATCGCCTACGGCACTGTGCTGCAACGGGGTTACGCCATCGGCGACATGTCCGTGGTGTACCCGCTGGCCCGCGGCACCGGGCCGCTGCTGTCGGTGCTGGTCGCCGTCCTGTTCCTGGACGAGCATCCCGGCTGGCTGGGCCTGGTCGGCGCGCTGCTGGTGGTGGTCGGCGTGCTGGTCATCGGCACCGGAAAGGCCACCCCCGCCGGCGTTTTCTACGGCGTGCTCACCGGTGCCATGATCGCCGCGTACACCTTGTGGGACGCCCACTCCGTCACCGCTCTGGCCGTGCCGCCCCTGGTCTACTTCGGCCTCGGCTCCATCGGCGAATCCCTGCTCCTGCTGCCGACCGCCTTACGCGCCAAGGCTTCCGTCGCCGCCCTGTGGCGGGCCCACCGCCGTGAGGTCCTCGCCGTCGGCCTGCTCTCGCCGCTGGCCTACCTGCTCGTCCTCTACGCCCTGCAGATCGCCCCGGTCAGCCTGGTCGCCCCGGCCCGCGAGATCAGCATCGTCGTCGGCGGAGTCGTCGCGTGGCGGCTGCTCGGCGAGGCGCAGGCCGTCCGCCGCCTCCTGGGCTCCCTGGTGGTCCTGGCCGGCATCGCCGCCATCGCCGTCGCGTAGGCTCGGCCGGTGACTTCTGTGCTCGAGGAGATCGCCCGGCAACTGTGTGACCTCGCCGGCGAGTGGTCCGTCGCCGGTGATCAGGTGCGCGGCCCCGGCGACACCGCCGTCGTCCTCGGGCCCGAACACCTGGAGATCGGCTTCGCGATCAACGCCTCGACCGTCATCTGGGACCGGGTCGTCGGCATCGACGACGTGGCGCGGGCCGTCACCGTGTGGACGCAGACGACCGCGGCCGCGGTCATCGAGATGTTCACGCAGCAACAACAGTTCGCCGCCCAGTTCGGCCCCGACGACGCTGACGGCCTGCCCGGCTATCACGTCATCCTCGCCCCCGTGCTCGCCTTCGGGGAGGATGACCCGTCGTCCTTGCAGCACTGGGCTGTAGGGTCCCTGCTGCCCGCCACGGTGGCCGAAACCCTGACGCCGCACCTGGATCCGGCCGGCGTCAACAGCGTCACGCTCTTCTTCGGCGGCCGCCCCGGCGCGGAGATCGTCGACGCCCGCGTCAACGGCGCCGCCAACGCGGACCTCCGCGCCGCCCTGCTGGCCATGGACTGGCCGCGCCAACCCGCCTTCGCTCGGGTGTTCCTGCTCGTGCACAAGGCCTGACTAGCGGTTCTCGCGGGCCTCCTGCGCGCCCCTGACCGCCAGCCGGTCCGCCCGCTCGTTCTCCGGGTGGCCCGCGTGGCCCTTCACCCAGTGCCATTCGACCTGGTGCGGGGCCATCGCCTCGTCCAGCCGCTGCCACAGGTCCGCGTTCTTCACCGGCTCCCGGTTGCTCGTCCGCCAGCCGTTGGTCTTCCACCGCGGCATCCAGCTCAGCACGCCGTTGCGGACGTACGTGCTGTCCGTGTACACCAGCACCTTCGACGGCCGCTTCAGCGTCTCCAGCGCCTGGATCGGGGCCATCAGCTCCATCCGGTTGTTCGTCGTCTGCGCCGACTCCCCGCCGTAGAGCTCCCGCTCGTGCCGGCCGTACCTCAACACCGCGCCCCAGCCGCCCGGTCCCGGGTTCCCGCTGCACGCCCCGTCGGTGAAGATCTCCACCGCTTTGTCGTCCACCACGCCCGTGACCTTACGATGCCCGGCGTGAAATGGAGTCGCGCCGTCCACCATGTCGAGGAACTCGCCCGCCGGTGCGACACCCCCTCGCCCGTGCCGATGCTGCCCGTCACCGGCCTCTGGGTGTTCGGCGACCTCCTCGGCGAGCCCCGGGACCTCGACTGGGCGCACGTCGCCGTCATCGTCGACCTCCCCGTCGACGATGTGCCTTGGCTCGACATCCCTCGCGGCGGGCAGCACTGGGCCCAGGCCGTGCGCCTACGTGAGCCCCTCTCCTGCCTCTGGCGCTCCGCCGCCGGTCCCGTGTGGAATCACCGCATCGTTCGCCCCGCCCTCGTCTGGGACTCCACCGACGGCGTCCGCGAATCCACCCTCTCCGCCCTCCGCGACGGCCTCGGCCACTCCGTCCGCCTCGACGCCCCCACCCCCTCCGCCCTCCAGACCCAACTCGACGCCGAGCTCGCCGTCAGCCTCCGCTCGCTGCGCCGCCAACACCGCTCCTACGACGACCAACGCTGGCGCCCCGGCAAGCTCACCCCCCACGCCGACTCCCTCTGGCGCGCCACCGACGGCTACCTCGACCTCCTGGACGCCGTCAACGCTCCTCAGTGATCCCCAGCTCCGCGCGAAATGTCTCGCGCAGCTCTCCGACGGCGGCCGACAGCCGCCGCGACGCCTCATCGAACCCGCCGAGCGACTTCCTGGTCGCCGCGGACGTGGCCAGCAGGGCATCCACCGTCTCCGTGGCGGCGGCCCGTATCCGCTCGGTGCCGATCAGCTTGATCTCCGCCAGCTGCTCGCTCATCCGGGTCGTCGACTCGTGCAGCCCGCTCCGTGTCTGATCGCTCGGCCGCCCGTCCTTCCTCGTCTCCTGCCACGTGTCGACGGTCAGTTCCCGCCACACGCTCAACGTCACCAGGAACTCGACGGCGATCCTCAGCCGCTTCTCCCGCCAGGCCAACCGATCCTGACGGGCGTCCCGCTGCTGCTCCCGACGCCACCGCGTCTCCTCGCCGCGCCGCTCCCGCCACCCGTTGACCAGTTGCCCGGCCACGACCCCCGCAACGCCGATCAGTCCGACCACAATGGGCACCCAGACCGAGACCTGTCCCGTCAGCATCCCGGCCCCTCGACAGCCGCACAGCGGGACTCGGCGCTCTGCTGAACCGCCGCGTCGAGCCCCGCGCCAACCGAGTCGGTGACGGTCGCCCCGCCGGCTGCCGCGGACAGTCCCGCCACCACCGCCGCCGTCACGACCACACCGGCCGCCTTCGACTTCGGCGCCCCCTTGTCCGAGCCGCCGCCCGCCCCGCCGATTCGTCGCTTCGCCATGCCCCCGCCTTCCGTCGCCCGCCGTCACCACGTCACTGTCGGACGGTTGCGTGGCAAGGCAGTGACCAGGCGACAAGGACTCAAGCGCCACCGCGAGCTCTCCTTCACGCCGGGTTTCCCGACCCACTCGCGGGGCCTGCTTTTCACCCCCGACACCTGTCTCGACGACAAGTCCGCGCCGCAGAACGAGAACATCGAGTTCGTCACCATCGACATCGACCAGGACGGCTTCTTCAAGAAGTTCCTGTTCACCCATTTCTTCACCGTCTACATCGCCTACTACCTCGGCCGGCTCGCCGACGCCGCCGGCCGCGACCTCATCTCCATCGCCGCCAGCGACCCGTGGTGGGGCCAGCGCTCGATCGAGCTGTTCCCCCAATGCGCCGACATCCCCTCTGTCCCGGTCGCCTGAGTGCCATTCAGTCCCGCAAATTCGGGACATGCGATGAGTCGCTGCGCTGATCGGGTGATTAAGGCTTGCACCTGCGGCCGTTCGCCGGAAGGTTGGCGCGGTGACTGCGAATCCACTGCTGTGGCAGGGCGGCGATCCCGATGCCGCCTATCTGGACAAGGTGCTGCGGCACGGGCCGGTCGAGGTCTACTTCGACGAGGGGGTGTCGTTCCGCACGATCTGGACGCTGTGGCTGCGGGCCTCCCTGTGCGCATTGCCGTTCACGGCACTGGGTTTCATCCTGATGCTGGTGTCCCTGTTCAGCGCGGCCACCTCGCGCTACGGCTCCCAGTCCGGCTCGTCCGCGACGACCGCGATCGGCGTGGTCCTGCTCATGCTGGGGCCGCTCGCGTGGCTGATCGTCTTCATGATGTCGCGGGTGGCCGAGCCGCTGGGGGAGTGGCGGGTCGTGCTGGCCGACCGAAGCGGCGCCGCCGACAACGTGTACAGCGCCATCCAGGGCAAGATGCTGGAACGGCAACTGCCGATCGCGTCGATGCAGAGTCGGCGCACCGCAACGGGATTCGGCGCGGTGCAGAACCGGCTGATCCTGTTCGACGGCCAGTACCGGGCGTACGTGTCGGTGTTCCCGTTCGGCACGAGCCTGTACCTGGGCTGGGTCATGTACCGGCACCGCGGCGGCGCGGAGCTGATCGGCCGGTTCCTCGCGGACCTGCTCGCCTCGATGTCCGGCCGGCTCGACGACATCGGCCGGATGCTGCGCACCGAACGGCCCCGCGCGTTGCGGGAAGTCGTGCACGCGTTGTGCCGTGAGGGTCTCAACGTCGCCGTGCAGCAGATCGAAGTTCCTGTGGGCTACGGCTTTCCCAACGGGCTGCCGCCGGTCGAGCCGCTGCCCGGCGCGGCGGACCAGCCGGCCTACGCGCAGCCGGTCACCGGGGCGTGGCCGACGCAGCACGGCGTGCCCGAATGACACCAGCTGTGCTCGTCGGGCCGACGGCTTCCTTTGCCGCGCTGCGAATTCGCCCGGCCGAGCCGTCGTCCGACGCGCCCGAGACGGCGCCGCCGTCGGGTGGCGGCGGCCAAGTCTCGAACACCGCGTCCGGGTATGCCGACACCCTCGTGCAGGCCGGCTCGATCGGCGCCCTGACCATCAATGACCGGCCCGAGCACGCGCCCGATCCGACGCCGTGGCTGCGTGCCGTCTGGAGCCTGGGCTTCCCGCGGCAGGCCCGTGTCGAGCTGCGCTTTCTCCGATGCCCCGGGAGCCAAGGCATTCGGGCGTACCTGCTGGTCCGTGCCCCTGAACCGGCCGCGGCCGCCGACATGATCTCTCAGCTGCGGCAATACCTTCCCGGCAACCTGCTGGGCGTGCCCGTCACCGACCTCGCCTCGCTGCACGGCGTGCTCGCGCCGTTCCAACCCGATCCGTCCGGCATCGCGGAGATCGGCAAGTGCGTCACCGCTCAGCGGACCACTCGGGCCGATGCCACCACCCCGTGGCTGGCCGTCGTCACGCCTTGGCGGCGCCACGATGGCACCTCCTGGTCCCGGGTGTGGGCCGAACTGGCCGCCCAGCCCGCGTCCGCCCTGGTTTCCGTCGGTCTGCTGCCTTTTCGCGTCGGCGACAACCTCAAGCTCAACCTCCAGGCCCGCGCCGCCGAGATGGCGTACCTCGCCCAACCCGGTCCGTCTCCCACCGGCGCCGTCTTCGGCGCCGGCCGCGCCCCCGACCAGTTCGCCCTGGCCGCCGCCCCCGTCCTCGCCGAGGCCGTCAGCCGCTACGTCGACGAGGCCTTCCAGATCAGAGTCTCCATCGCCGCCGCTCGCCCCCTACCTCCCCACTTCGTCCACCAGCTCGCCCAGGCCGTCTCTCCCGGCCATCCCACCGCCGGCCTCTCCGGCCGCCCCGCCACCGTGCTGCGCCCCAGCGGCCCCGAATCCCTCACCGCCTGGCGCAACATCACCGACCTCCGCTTCGACCCGCTCCCCTCCTCCCGCGCCCTCCCCCTCGGGGCGCTCAGCCCCCTCGACCAGACCCTCACCGCCATCGCCACCCCCGACGAGGCCGCCGCCGCCTGCCAGCTGCCCCACCACGCCACACTGCCCCTGCTCAACGCCGACATGTAGCCCAAGGTGCTACACATGGCTACACTGATACCCATGAAGGTGATCACCCAGCGGGAACTCCGCAACAACTCCGCCGCCGTCATGGACGCGGTGGAGGCGGGCGAGACGTACTACGTCACCCGCAACGGCGTTCAGGTCGCGGTGCTGCGCCCCATCGCCCGCAAGCGGCGTCTGACCGCCGAGGAGCTGGTCGAGCGGCACCGGAAGCTGCCCCGTGTCGACTACGCCCAGATACGGCAGGAGGCCGACGAGCTCTTCGGCGCCGCGGACCGCCTCGGCGACGACGACCTGTGGGAGCGCCGTCGTGGCTGACCGCCCCGAGTTCGGCGTGCTGGACACCTGCACCTACATCGACCTCGCCTCGCTCGACCCGGCGACGCTGCCCGCGGTTCCGGAGATCACCGCGATCACCATGGCCGAGCTCCACCAGGGCGTCGCCATGGCCAGGACCGCGGCGGCGCGGGCCGCCCGAACGGAACTCCTGGGCGCCGCCATCGTGGAGTTCGATCCGCTGCCCTTCGACACCGACGCCGCGACCCGATACGGGACCCTGGTCGCCCTCACCTTGGAGGCCAACCGCGACCCCAAACCCCGCCGACTCGACCTGATGATCGCCGCCATAGCATCCGTTCGCGATCTCCCCCTCTACACGCGCAACGAAGCCGACTTCAAGGGCTTGGAAGACATGGTCGAGGTCGTCGCGGTCTGAGGCCGGCGGCTCCCGGTGGCACGCTGGCCGGTCGACGTCGCCTGGGGGACTGGTGACAGACTGCCCGGCATGGATCTGCTGGAACGGGCCGGCGAGCTCAAGGGGATGCTGGTCGACTTCGCCCTGTCACCCCGATTCGACACCGAGTTGACCACGGTGATCTTGCAGAGCTTTCCAGGCGGGGTGGTCGGCGACGAGGCCGAGTTCACGATGCTCCTCGACCACTTCGCGTTGCAGCATCGTCTCCGGTCCGGGGGCACGGTGATCGAGGCGTTCGTGGCGGCCCAGCCCCAGTTGTCCGACGCCGAACGCGACATGCTGCTGGGCTGGCGGGACGTGGTCGAGGGCGTCTTCGAGGTCTTGGACAAGGACCAGGATGCGGTGCTGTTGTCCAACTTCGTGGACGAGCTGACCTATCGGGCCCGGTCCAACGTCGGTCGCACGGCGTTCACGGCGTTGAAGAAACACATGATCGTCGTGGGTCGATTGGTTCGAGTCGGTGACGACTGGATGGTCAGCGGCAACCCTGCCGCCTTTCCCGCCTCAGTCCGCGACCAGATGCTGGTCGCCGCGGCCGAGTTGTCGATGCGCAATCCGGCGGCCGCCTTCCGCAACCCGGAGAAGCTGGCCGAAGCCCGACGCCTCATGACCGAGCAGCACGACCTGTTCGTCGAGCTGTTCGGCGCCGATCTCATCGTCGTGCCTGGCTCCGAGGTGTCCGGCAAGGTTCGCGAGTTCTACCACCACATCGCCCAGCAGGTCCGCCCCGACGCTGAGTCGCCTGATCCCGCCTCGCTCAACCTGGACGGTGCGGGCCTGCTGGACGCCGATCGCGTCGCGATCCATTTCGTTCCCGGTGAGGGTCTGAGCTTCTACCCCGATTTTGACCTGATCGAGGACGTGTTCGCCAACCCGGCGCTGCTGTCACGCCGTCGCTACCGGGAGGTCCTCACCAGCCTGCTGCGCGACCCCGACGCCTCACCTGAACCACTTCGGCAGCTCGCGGCCCGCGATCTGAGCAAGGCGAACGCGGTGTTCGAGAAACTCCTCAAGCGCAAGCGCGGCTTCCGGTGGGACACCGAGGGCGAGGCACTCCTGCGCCAGCACAAGCCCGGCTATTTCGACGGATCGCAGCTGCCCCGAACCGTCCCGCTCTCCAAGACCCTGTCCGACGCCTTCCAGCATTCCCGGCCATGACCTTGCCTTGAGCGTCACCAAGGGTGTGTTGTGCTGGCCAGAAGCACCGTGTTCTGCCGGTTGGAGCGCCTGACCTGCATGTCGGGCCGTGTCTGTGTTCATCCGCCAAACCAGTTCACCAGCCGCGGGCGCGCCATTCGTCGAGGTGGGGCTTCTGCTCGCCCAGCGTCGAGTCGTCACGTGGCCGGGGTAGAACCACGTGTCGTCCGGCAACGCGTCGAACAGGCGCTCCGAGACGTCGTTCAGCAGCGACGTGAAGTTCTCCGGCGATGACGTCTTCCCGACGCCGCCGGGGAACAGTGAATCACGACAGCGGTGAACACGTCCAGATGCCTGTGCATGGGTTCCAAGTGCCTCGGTCATAGCGCGATGCGGCGGACTTCCTCGGTGAACTCGGGTACGTCGCAGCGTTCGAGACGGGCGAGCAGTCCGCTGAGATTCATCGGCGGATTACGAAATCGTTGGGTCTGTTTGGCGAGCGCGCTAAGCACCCTAGCTGGTGCGAGGTCCAGTTGGTCGAGCAGGAAGGCGTCGGGATGAACGCCGTCGATGTGGTGAGGCTGGAGTTGCTCGGCGGGGAAGTCGGCCAGGTTGAACGTCACGACGGCTTGTGCGCCACCTGTGATTGCTGCGGCGAGCACATGCCTGTCGTCGGGATCGGGAAGGTCCAGGCCGGCGACGATGGGTTGCCAGTCCTCCACCATCGCGTCGTCGAACGCGGCGTTCATCAGGGCCAGGGTTCGTTCGAATGCCGCAGGATCGACCTTCCGCTTGGCGACGACGTTTCTGCGGACCTCATCAAGGATCGCTTGCGACCACAGCGGTTGGAAGAGTGGTTACCTGATCTCCGTAGCCTCGTCGTCGTAGAGTCCGAGTTCCTCGGTCTGCTGGACCAACTCGTCCAGCGCTTCGCGCCGTTCTTGACGCCGCTGGTCGCGGTACGCGAGGAGGTCGTCGAGGCGGATACGGCGGTGCCGGCCGGGCTTCTCGAAAGGAATCTTGCCGTCCTCCAACAGCTTGATCAGCGTAGGCCGGCTGACGCCGAGTAGGTCGGCGGCCTCCTGCGTGGTCAGGCGCTGAGCCAGTGGCGCCACGGTGATCGCACGTCCCGCCCGCATCGCGGTGATCACCTGTGACAGCACCTCATACACCGCAGTTGGCAGGTGCACCAGGGTCCCGTCCGGTGTCACCAACGCCGCGTCTGCCTGGGTTCGGCTCAACAGCGTCGCGAGTTCGTCCAACTCGTGACGCTCAGCTGGGTCGCTCGGGGGAAGGATCGGCCGGTCAACGGTCGCGGTCATCGCTGTCTGCCCCACTGGTTGCTGGTGGACCCGTCCCAGCCACCGTCCCCGCAAAACGAAAAAATCGCAACCGAGTGTCGTGTGTGGGCGTGGGCCGTGGTTGGCGCGTTGTGCTGGCCAGCGGCACCGCGTTTCGTCGGTTAGAGCCTCTGACCTGTGTGAATACTTCGCAACTCCGTTGCTGGAGCACAACGAGACGGGGCTGCCTGCATGCTCGGGCAGCCCCGCTGAAGTACCAGCTCACCAGCCCCGCGCGCGCCATTCTTCGAGGTGCGGCTTCTGCTCGCCCAGCGTCGAGTCGTCGCCGTGGCCGGGGTAGAACCACGTGTCGCCCGGCAACGCGTCGAATAGCCGCTCCGAAACGTCGTTCAGCAGCGACGTGAAGTTCTCCGGCGATGACGTCTTCCCGACGCCGCCGGGGAATAGCGTATCACCACAGCAGTGAAGATAACTGAACGCTCAGGGCATGGCCCAGCCCATTCCTGCCGGATCCACGCCCTGTACTTGCGAGTCGTTGGAGCGGCGGTGATCTTCGAATACGCCCACTGGCAAGCAGGCCGGACACGCGGCGCCAGAGGCCAGTTGTGGTCTGGGAGTTGCTCGCCTGGACCCGGGAATGACTGGAAGATCGAGTTGCCGCCGTACTCATCGACAGCGTCCGGGTCGTCCAGGAGAACGCCGGATTCGAGGTTCTTCGGTTCGCGACCGCGAGGACGGATTGGTTGTGAACACAGGACCCGCTGACCGGGTACGGCTTAGACGATCGCACCGTCCGCGTCGCGGCGGTGGGTAGGGGTCGCCAGGAAGGCCTGATACTCGTACTCCTCGGCGTAGATCGCCACCAGCACGTCCGGCGATACCAGCCGCAGGTCTTCGCCGAGCGCGTCCACCAGCTCGTCCAGCCACGACTCGCCGTGGATACGCACCGTCAGCCACTGGTGGCCTTCGATCCCGGTTGCCACCAGGAACCGGTCGCCCATGCCGGACGCCAGAATGAAGTTCCTGATCCAGCCGCGCACGTCCGGCGCCTTCTCAGGCAGTGTGGCGTCCGGTTCCGCCGTTGTGCGCGCAATCTTGGGCAATTCCTCCAACGCCCAGGGCGGCAGCGCTTCCCGGGTAGCGAAATCGCCGGTTTCCAGCGACGGCAGGCGATCCCGCAGTCGCTCCGCCTCCTTGCGGCGCACCAGCGCCAGTCGACGCTCTCGCGGGCTCAGTGTTTCTTCGGCCATTTCGGATCGTGCCGTCCGTAGTAGTAGTGGTGCGGGCCGTCCACACGGTCGTACTTCTCACCGATGGTGATGCCGGTGTGGTCCTTCTTCGGTTGATACGCATGGAAGTGTCCATGCGGCGCGGTTGGGTCGTTGGTGTGCTCGGCAATGACGCGAGGCCCGTTCGGTGTCTGGTACTCGTAGTATCGGCCGTGCGAGCCCGGCGCTGGATCGTGGTGGTAGTTGGCTCGGCCTTTCTGTGTCGGGTCGTCGCCGACCGTCCACTGCCGCGTCGGCTGCTGGGTACGCGGGATACCGGCTCGGTCCCGGGCGGCGTTAAACGCCTCCTTGCGGTTATTGAACCAGCGGTTGTCGCCCTTGGGCAGCTCCTCCGGCTTCTTGCCGCAGTCCTTGCAGGCCGCGAGGCCGAGCGGGTCCGACCAGGTCAGCGGGTTCGGCACATACGCGCGAGGATTCGGCGACGGCATCAGGCCGAGCGGGTCAGGGCTGGCGTACGAGGCCAGCTCCGGCACGTAGTAGCGGTGATGGTTGTAGTTGAGACCGCTCTCCGTGTCGTGGTACTGCCCAGGGAAGCGAAGCGGCGTGTACGCGCGGCCGGGGCGCGGGGCGAGAGGTTCACCCCATAGCGTCTGCGCCGACTCCCAGGCGAGATTCCCTTGCACGTCAACGAGTTCGGTCGGAGTGCCGACGATGTCCGTGACGATGCCGTAGAACTGCTCGTCGACCCAGCCCTGCGGGACGCGGATGCGTTCGGTCTGGCCGACCGGGCGCTCGCCGTCCGGCGTCCAGTCCCACGTCGTGGCCTGGCCGCCGGAATGCACCTGCTCGACCAGCACCGTGTCGTCCCAGGTGAACTCGACCTGCTCCGCCACCGCGGACCCGTCGGGAGTCAGCCGCTGCTTGCTGACGCGGCGCCCCAACGCGTCGTAACGGTAGCGCCAGCGGCTGCCGTCCGGCGTGACGACCTCGACCAGCTGGTTGTCGGCATTCCAGGCGTAGTGCCAGTTCTGCGGCTTCGACGAGGGAAGTTTGCGCTGCCGCAACACCAATCGGCCCAGCCGGTCGAAGGAATGCCTGGTGGTGCCGGCCGGGACCAGACTGCCGGTCTGCTCGTAGCGGTAGTTCTCCTGCCAGCCCCGCCCGGTCACGGCCGTGACCCGACCCTGCGGGTCAAGGGAGTACTGCCGAGCGCCGCGCAGCGGATCGTCCACTGTGGTCACGAAGTCGTCGCGCCGGTACTGGAACCGGCGCGGCTGCGGCAGTCCCGCCACGGACTGGCCGACCAGCCGGTGATTACCGTCCCACGCCTGCGCCAGCAGCCGGCCGCCGTCGACGGAACGCAGCACCTCACGGCCGGCGACGTCGTAACCGAACGCCAGCACGTGCCCGGCCGCGTGCAGCGCCGCCGGCCGGCCCACTGCATCGTAGCTCCAGGCGCTTTCGGTCCCCGACGGCGTGCGCCGCTGAATCATGCGACCGAGTGCGTCGTACCGGCAGGACACTGTGTTGCCGTTGCTGGTCTCCGCGACGATCCGACCGAGCGCGTCCCGCTTGAAGCGGACGTCCGCGTCTGCGTTGACGGCCCGCGAGAGTCGGCCGACCTCGTCGTACTCGAACCGCACGACTGTGCCGTCCGACGACCGCCGCTCCACCAAATTGCCCAGCCTGTCGTGGCGGAACTCGGTGGTCTGCCCCATGGCATCGACCTTCGACACCAACTGGCCGGCGGCGTCGTAGCCGTAGCCGGTCTCGCGTCCGTCGAAGTCGGTTTCCCTGATCAGTCGGCCTGCGGGGTCATAGTCGTAGCGCCAGATCCGGCCCTGCTGGTTCACCACGGCGGTCAGCCGTAGTTCGCTGTCGTAGCGGTACTCCACGCGGGTGCCGTCGACCTCGGTGATCGCGCTCGGCAGGTCGAAGTGCGTGCTCTCGACAAGGATCGACCGGCCGAGCACATCGACTTCGTCGATCTGGTTGCCCTCGCCGTCGTATCCCCAGCGCTCCGTCGCGCCGTCCGCCGTCGTACGCCACAACAGCTTGCCCTCGATTGACCAGCCGTAGCGGGTCACGTCCCCGAGCGGGTTGGTGATCGCGCTGATCCGGCCGAAGGCGTCCCGTTCGTATCTCACGTTGACACCGAGCGGGTCGACCATATTCGTCGGCAGGCCGGCGTCGTCGGTAGTCACGCGGTGCACGCCGCCGAGCGGGTCCGTGATCGATGACAGATGGTTGCGCGCGTCGTAGCCGTAGCGGGTGGTCGCACCCGCCGGGTCGACGACCTCCGCCAGGTTGCCGTGGTCGTCGTACCGTCGACGCCACACCGCGCCGTCCGGATCCACCAGCACGACCGGCCGGTCCCGGTCGTCGTACTCCGTGCGGTCCTGAGTGCCGTCGGGGCGGGTCACCGCGGTCAGATTGCCCCGGTCGTCATAGATGTAGCGGGTCGTGCGGCCCAACGGATCCGTGCGCGCCAGCAGCCGGTCGTAGCGGTCCCACTCCGACAGTGTCGCGTTGCCCAGCGGATCGACTTGCCTGACGATCTGGTCCAGCTCGTTGAACTCGAACGTCGTGCGGTGGCCCAGCGAGTTCGTCCACACCGAGATCCGCCGGTCGTCGTCGATCTCCAGCAGGCCGACGAGCGCGTCGCCCGAGCCCTCGGTGCGGTGGCAGCGGCCCCGGCCGTCGTAGTGGAACCGGTACCACTCGCCGTTGCGATCCTCCCAGCGGACGATTCGGCCGGCGTCGTCGTACTCGAAGACCTGTGGCCGGTGCGACGAGTTGATCACCTCGGTGAGCCGGCCGTCCTCGTCGTATCCGAAGTCCACCAGCACGGTTTCGTCGAGCTGCAGTCCGGTCACGCGCTCGTGCTCCGTCAGCACGGTCAGTCGGTAGCCGCCCGAGTGGTCGATGCCAACCAGCGTTCCGCCGTCGTCGTAACGGAAATCGATCCGCTGCCCGTACGTCGACACCACCGCGTCGATGGGCAACACATCGTCACCGTGTCCGAAGTGGAGAGTCCGGTCCAGGTCCGGTTGACTCAGCACGTAGTCGCCGTGCTCGTCGCGGTGCAGCGGCCAGCGTTCGCCCTCCACCGGCAGCACACCGTCGCCCGTCACGGGGGGATAGATCAACACGCGGCCGTCATCGGCGACGAAGCAGACACCCTCCTCGTCCACCTCCAGTCGCTGATCCACGGTGGATGCCCAGCTCGGGCCGAAGCTCTGACCGAGGCGGTAACCGCTCAGGTGACGGCGGGTCAGCACCAATGGCAGGATCGCCGGCAGCTCCACGTCGGTTTGAGGCAGGATGACCTCTCCGGTCCGCATGTTGATGGGGTCGCCGTTTGTGCACCCCGACCGTTCGCTCTGGCCCGCGCCGCGCTCGTCGCCGCCCACGGTTCGCCGGGCCGACCGGTTCCTCCGGCCCGGGCCCCGACCGCCAACCGACCTCGGTTGCTCGTTGTCCCCGCCCGGTCGTCGCCCCGCAGTCGTCCCTCTCGGGTTGTGCCGGTTGAGCAGGCTGTACGCGTGCTCGTCCGACTCCCGATACAACCGGCCGCTCTGCTTCAACCGGTCGCCCGCGGCACCAACCACCCGGCCGCCCTCGCTGAACACCTTGCCGGTGATCTCAAGGCCGCGGCCGAGCGCCTTGGACACCACCGCGCCCACACCCGACCGGTCGCCGCTGGCGTGCGACAGCAGGTTCTGCCCTGCCTGCTGGAGCCGTTCGCCGCCGCTCGAGACCTTCTCCGCGAAGTCCCCCAGCTTACCGCCGGACCTGTCCAAGTGATCCGGATCGACATGAAATCCGCTCACGTCGCCCCTGCCTTCGCCCTCCGTCGATCCTGGCATATCGCCCCCGCCGGCGCGGCCAGATCGGCATGGGGCTGACCTGCGTGCCTGGCGAGCAGTGCCCGTGTCGTCGAGCGACTCGCCGGATGCTCAAGTGTGGTCGGACTGCTGAACCGTAGTGATGGGCAATCCGATGTGTTGGCTGCCTGGGCGAAGACCGCCGTCGGAGAGCCGCTCGCGGGCACTGAATTCGTCGTGACGAAACGATACGAAGACTGATAGCGGGGTGGGGCCGCCGCATACAGTGGACGGCCCCACTCGCCTACTCACCAGCCGCGTGAACGCCATTCGGCAAGGTGTGGCTTCTGCTCGCCGAGGGTGGAGTCGTCGCCGTGGCCCGGGTAGAACCAGGTGTCGTCCGGCAGCACGTCGAACAGGCGCTCCGAAACGTCGCTGAGCAGCGACGTGAAGTTCTCCGGCGATGACGTCTTCCCGACGCCGCCGGGGAAGAGGGAGTCGCCGGTGAAGAGGTGGGGGTGGCCGGCGGGGTCGCGGTAGAGCAGGGCGATGGAGCCGGGGGTGTGGCCGCGGAGGTGGATGACCTCGAGGGTGGACTCGCCGACGGTGAGGGTGTCGCCGTGTTCGACGAGGAAGTCGGGGGGCACGGGGAGGGGCGCGGCGTCGAGGGGATGGGCGGCGGTGTTGGAGCCGTTGGCCCCGGCGACGGCGCCGAGGGCCTGCCAGTGGTCGGGGTGCTGATGGGTGGTGACGACGGTTTTGAGGCGGGGCCGCTCGGGGTCGTGGCCGAGCAGGTCGGTCAGGCGCGCGGGATCGTTGGCGGCGTCGATCAGCAGGGCGTCGCCGGTGCGGCGGCAGACCAGCAGATAGGCGTTGTTGTCCATGGGCCCGACCGACACCTTGGTGATGGTCAGGGCCTCCAGGGTGCGCCGCGCGGCCGGCCCGTTGGGCTCGACATGTCCCGTGTACTCCTCGAGAACGTCCACGGGAGCGAACTTAGCCGATCCCTCCGGGGCGGCCGAGGGTTCACACGATGAGGTGGATCTCAGAGCCAGGCGGGCAGGTCGGGGACGTCGCCGGTGACGCCGGCGGACCCACGGCCGGTCACCCAGGCGAGTGCGCCGCCGGGGGTGCCGCCGACCTCGCGCACGGGCCCGTCGCCGGTGATCTCCCAGCTGCGGGCGCCGACGGTGAGGCGGAAAGCGGGCTTGGACGGCAGCGTGCGGTAGTGGGCGAGGGCCTCGCCGATGAGGCGTTCGGCCAGCTCGGTGGGCACGTCGGCGAAGTCGACGCCCATGTCGAGGTCGATCATGTGCACCCAGAGCTCGCTGACCCGCTTCCACGGGATCTGGTGCGCCCGCACGACCCGGTTGCCGCGCATCGTCACCTCGGCCTGCCAGGCGGTGTCACCCAGACCGGTGGCGGCCGCGGCGAACCGTCCGCACGCGGCGACGACGTCCTGCTCAAGCAGCCAGAGCGACCGAGGCGCGCCCTCTTCGATGTCGATGTCCCGGTCGGCGTTGCTGGCGTACATGGGGTGCTCGACGCCGGTGCGGGCCCACGTGAGCAGGTTGACCAGACCGTCGGCGTTGCGGGCGAGATGGGTCAGCACATGCCCGCGGGTCCACCCGGGCAGGGCGCTCGCGCCCCGCGCGGCGGCGTCGTCCATCGCGGCGACGACCTGCAGAAGTCTGCCGGTGGCCTGTTCCACGGCGGCCAGGCCGGCAGCGGCCTCGCGGACCGCGTCGGACTGCTGGACCCGTTGCGGCGGCACGGTGACCCCAGTGGTTTCGGACGTGTGCGTGGCGGAGGTATTACTGACCATCAGCTCATCCCGACGTCGCGGCGTGATCAGATACCTAACCCAGCCTACGGCCAGCCACCGCTCACCGGAAGTGCCCTGGACCTGGGGATCCGGCCCCTCGACGCAAATTGTCGGACCCTCGGCATAACATGGGGGCTCGACCACACTTTCGATCTTTACCGTCCGCCCGTCCTTGCGTGAAGAGGGGAACCAGTGGCTGACCGCCTCGTCGTCCGCGGCGCCCGGGAGCACAACCTGCGCGGCGTCGACCTCGACCTGCCCCGCGACAGCATGATCGTGTTCACCGGTCTTTCCGGCTCGGGCAAGTCGAGCCTGGCATTCGACACGATCTTCGCCGAGGGCCAGCGGCGCTACGTCGAGTCGCTGTCGGCCTACGCCCGGCAGTTCCTCGGCCAGATGGACAAGCCGGACGTGGACTTCATCGAAGGCCTCTCGCCCGCGGTCTCCATCGACCAGAAGTCCACCAACCGCAACCCGCGGTCCACCGTGGGCACGATCACCGAGGTCTACGACTACCTCCGCCTGCTCTACGCCCGCGCCGGCAAGCCGCACTGCCCGGTCTGCGGCGAGGCGATCACCAAGCAGACCCCGCAGCAGATCGTGGACCAGGTGCTGGCCATGCCGGCCAACACCAAGTTCCAGGTGCTGGCCCCGATCGTGCGCGGCCGCAAGGGCGAGTTCGTCGACCTGTTCGCCAACCTCCAGTCCCAGGGCTACGCCCGCGCCCTGGTCGACGGGGCGGTGCACCTGCTCTCGGACGAGCCGCCCAAGCTCAAGAAGCAGGAGAAGCACCACATCTCGGTGGTGATCGACCGGCTCACCGTGAAGCCCGCCTCCAAGCAGCGCCTGACCGACTCGGTCGAGACGGCGCTGCGCCTGGCCGACGGCCTGGTGGTGCTGGACTTCGTCGACCTCCCCGAGGACGACCCGCAGCGCGAGCGCCGCTTCTCCGAGCGCCTGGCCTGCCCGAACGCCCACCCGCTGGCCATCGAGGACCTGGAGCCCCGCTCCTTCTCCTTCAACTCCCCGTACGGCGCCTGCCAGGTCTGCACCGGCCTGGGCACCCGCAAGGAGGTCGACCCGGAGCTGGTCGTCCCGGACGACGAGCTGTCGCTGGCCGAGGGGGCTATCGCCCCGTGGCAGGGCGGCCAGTCCGCGGACTACTTCATCCGCCTGCTGGAGTCGCTGTCCACCACGATCGGCTTCCGCATGGACACGCCGTGGCGGCAACTGCCGGCCAAGGTGCAGAAGGCCGTGCTGCACGGCATCGACGAGCAGGTGCACGTCCGCTACCGCAACCGCTACGGACGTGAGCGTTCCTACTACGCCAACTTCGAGGGCGTCATCCCGTTCCTGGAGCGCCGCCAGGAGCAGACCGAGTCGGAGTTCATGCGGGAGAAGTACGAGGGCTACATGCGGGAGGTGCCCTGCCCCGCCTGCCAGGGCACGCGCCTCAAGCCGGAGATCCTCGCCGTCACGCTGGCCCACAAGACCCAGGGCGACCGCTCCATCGCCGAGGTGTGCGCGCTCAGCGTGGCCGAGTGCGCGAAGTTCCTGGACGGCCTGACGCTGGGCAAGCGCGAGAAGATGATCGCCGGCGCGGTGCTCAAGGAGGTGCAGGCCCGCCTCCGTTTCCTACTCGACGTCGGCCTGGACTACCTGTCGCTGGACCGCGCGGCCGGCACGCTGTCCGGCGGTGAGGCGCAGCGCATCCGGCTGGCCACGCAGATCGGCTCGGGCCTGGTCGGCGTGCTCTACGTGCTGGACGAGCCGTCGATCGGCCTGCACCAGCGGGACAACCACCGGCTGATCGAGACCCTGACCCGCCTGCGGGACCTGGGCAACACGCTGATCGTGGTCGAGCACGACGAGGACACCATCCGGCACGCGGACTGGATCGTGGACATCGGCCCGGGCGCCGGCGAGCACGGCGGCCAGGTGGTGCACAGCGGCCCGTACAAGCAGCTGCTGGCCAACAAGCAGTCGATGACCGGCGCGTACCTGGCCGGCCGCAAGGAGATCGCCACCCCGGAGATCCGCCGCCCGGTGGACAAGAAGCGGCAGCTGACCGTGGTCGGGGCCCGCGAGCACAACCTGCGCGGCATCGACGTGTCGTTCCCGCTGGGCTGCCTGGTCTCGGTGACCGGCGTGTCCGGCTCCGGAAAGTCCACGCTGGTCAACGACATTCTCGCGACCGTGCTGGCCAACAAGCTCAACGGCGCCCGCCAGGTGCCGGGCCGGCACACCCGGATCAAGGGCTTGGACCAGGTGGACAAGCTGGTGCAGGTCGACCAGTCGCCGATCGGCCGCACCCCGCGCTCCAACCCGGCCACCTACACCGGCGTGTTCGACAACATCCGCAAGCTGTTCGCCTCCACCACCGAGGCCAAGGTCCGCGGCTACCAGCCGGGCCGGTTCTCGTTCAACGTCAAGGGCGGCCGCTGCGAGGCCTGCGCCGGCGACGGCACGATCAAGATCGAGATGAACTTCCTGCCGGACGTCTATGTGCCGTGCGAGGTGTGCAAGGGGGCCCGGTACAACCGGGCGACCCTGGAGGTGCACTACAAGGGCAAGACCATCGCCGAGGTGCTGGACATGCCGATCGAGGAGGCCGCCGGCTTCTTCGAGCCCATCAACGCGATCTACCGGCACCTCAAGACGCTGGTCGACGTGGGCCTGGGCTACGTGCGGCTGGGCCAGCCGGCGCCGACGCTGTCCGGCGGCGAGGCGCAGCGCGTGAAGCTGGCCAGCGAGCTGCAGAAGCGCTCCACCGGCAAGACCGTCTACATCCTGGACGAGCCGACCACCGGCCTGCACTTCGAGGACATCCGCAAGCTGTTGGGCGTCATCCAGGGCCTGGTGGACAAGGGCAACACGGTGATCGTGATCGAGCACAACTTCGACGTGATCAAGACGTCGGACTGGATCATCGACATGGGCCCGGAGGGCGGTTCCGGCGGCGGCACGGTGATCGCCGAGGGCACGCCCGAGGACATCGCCGAGGTGAAGAACAGCTACACCGCCGAATTCCTGCGCGACGTCCTGAAGAACTGACCCGATGCCAGGAAGGGGACCTTCCTCCACTCGGAGTGGAGGAAGGTCCCCTTCCCAGCGCAATCAGGGAGTTACTGGACGAGCTTGCCGACGGCGTTGGCCTCCTCGACCTGGTTGGCCAGGTAGTTCCAGGACAGGTTGATGAAGCCGCTGTCGCCCCAGCTGGTGCCCCACGAGTTCTGCACGCGGACGCCGTTGCTGTCGTAGCCGATGATGGTGATCTCGTGGCCGCCCAGGTACTGGTCGCCCGAGGTGGGGTAGTAGCTGTAGTCGGCGGCCTGCGAGCGGGTGATCCGCTCGAAGCTCTGGTACACCGGGATCGAGATGGCCACCGGCAGGCCCTTGGCGATGGCCGACTGCACGCCGGCCTTGATGCCGCTGCCGGTGCTGATCGGCGTGTAGCCGGACAGCTTCCAGTTCGCGGCGTTGGCGCGCTCGCTGCTGTCGGGCTGGGTGGTGTAGTCGAAGTTGCCCTGCCAGTAGTGGTCCATGGTGTCGACGCCCTGCGAGGTGAGGATGTCGAACGTGTCCGAGGGCGTGCTGCCCTGGTCGTTGCCGCGGGCCAGCTGGGCGTAGGTGTACATCGGGGCCTGCGGGTGGCCGCTGATGCCCTGCTCGTTCTCCAGGATGCTCATCGCCGAGTAGTCGATGGCCCACGAGACGCAGGAGCCGACCTGGCCCTGGTCGCCGGGGGTGACGGCGTACTGGGCGAGCGAGGCGCTGGTCGGCACGTTCGGGGTGGCGCGCACGGCGAGGGCCTGGTTGTGGGCGACGCGGTGCTGGGAGGGGAGCGCGCCGTAGACCCGGTGCTGTGTTGTTGAGAGCAGGGGGTGGGCCGGGGCGGCGGTGGCGATCGGGGCGGCCATCGCGCCGACGGCGCCGGCGACCGCGAGCGCGATCGCGGCGCGCGAGAGCGTGTTGCTCATGGACTGTCCTTTTCAGATCAGGTGCAGGGAGATCTGGAAAGGCAAAACTAGGTGTGAGCAACGCTCGTGAAGTAGCGACTTTAGTCTGGTCGGGTTAACTGTTAATCGTTCGGCGTTCAACGATTCCCAGCGCCGCGGCCAGCGCCGCCGCGGCGCACAGCAGAGGGACCGTCACATGTCCGTCGCCGAAAAGTACCCCGCCCTGTTGTCCGGCAAACGTCACCGATGACCAGAGAATCAATTCCGCGCCGGCCGTGACCGACACGGCGAGCAACGGTCCGAATACGACCGGTGTCGACGAGCGTGTGATCAGCGACGGAAGTGCCGACGCCGCAACGCAGGCGAGCGCCGCGAACACGACTCCCGGCAGCGAACCGCCCACAAAGGCCGAAAGCAGGCACAGCGCCGCGGCGATGAACGCCCGATACGGCAACAATGACAATGCGCAGCCGGCCAGCACCCCCACCGCCGCCAACGGCCAGTTGACGCCCATCGGCAGGCCGATGCCCAGCACCACCAGGGCCGTGGCCGCCAGCCAGGCCAGCGACCGCCAGCCCAGCAGGCTGCTCAGGATCACCGCCGCCGCGGCGAAGGCGAAGCCGACCAGGCCCAGCGTCTCCTGGGGCGAGATGCCTTGCAGGAGAAGGGGAAGCAGGGACAGGAGAGAGGCGAGGACGCCGACGGCCAGCGAACGGCGGTCCACAGTGGAGCCAGAGCCCGAACGCGGCTGAGGGCTGGGCTTGGAAAGATCACCGGCCGACGGGCGGTGAGCAGTCGTCGCGAGCAGGCCGCCCACCGCGCCGGCGGCCAGGAGCCAGTGGGCGCCGGGGAGGTAGCCGCCGAGGACGTAACCGCCGACGGCGAAGCCGGCCAGGGCGGGCAACCCGAGGTCCTGGGCTCCGGAAAGGACGGCGAGCAGGGTGACCAGGCGGGTGGCGGTGGCGACGACCACGAGCGGCAGACGGAGGTCGGCCGGGGGATCGAGGGCGGCGACGAGGAGGACGACGTCCAGGGGAGCGGCGGCCAGCAGCAGGGCGGGCCAGCGGCGGGCGAAGGCGAGGCCGGCTCCGGTGGCGCCGACCACGGCAACCAGCACGAGCAGGGCGTCCAGCCATGCGACCCCGGCGCCGAGGCGGCCGCCGGCGAAGACGACGAGCTCGCTCTGCTGGCCACCGTCGGCGGCCGCGCCGCCGACAGCCAGCACGAGGGCGGCCAGGGGGAGCAGGTTGGTCCTCGTCACGGGGTGCACCGTAGGGGGTCGGCGAAAAAACTTCCGCTGTTACCTGAACCAGTCAGGCATCGCTGCCGTGTTCTGGGGTGTCCAAGTCGACCGAAGGAGCGACACTCCCATGAACCGGACCCGCGTGATCGTGCTGGCAGCCTCCGCAGCATTCGGTCTGGCGACTGTTGCCGCCTGTGGTGGCAACGGCGCGCAGGCGCCGGCGGCGGGCGGGCAGGCCCAGCAGACCAACCAGCCGACCGACCCGAACCAGGTGAAGCTGACGGCGACCACGGTCGGCCAGCTGGGCCAGGTGGTCACCGACGCGGCCGGCATGACGCTGTACCGGTTCGACGCCGACACGGCCAACCCGCCGGCCTCCAACTGCTACGACCAGTGCGCGCAGACCTGGCCGCCGGAGCTGGCCACCTCGAGCACGGCCACGCTGGACGGCATCGACCAGTCCGCGGTGGGCGTGATCCTGCGCAAGGACGGCACCAAGCAGATCACCATCAACGGCTGGGCTGTCTACCGCTACGCCAAGGACACCGCCCCCGGCGACGCCAAGGGCCAGGGCCTGATGCAGAAGTGGTACGCCGTGACGCCGCAGGGCAAGAAGGCGGCCGGCGCGCCCACCAGCGGCACCGGCGCCGGCGCCACCTCCGGCAGCTCCAAGCCGGCCGCGCCGACCACGACCTCCGAAACCGCCGGCGGCTACGGCTACTGAGTGCTGACCGATCCCCCGCGCCCCCACGTCCGAAAGTGCAATGAGATGCAGCTGCTCGCAGTCTCGTCGACGCCCCGGTGGTTCACCGGCCCGACCCGAACTGTCGCCGCCGCGGTCGATCTGGTACCCAGTACCGCGAATCGACCGCAGCAACGTGGAGGTACTCGGGTGGGGATCGCAGAACGCTGGTCGCGTAGGGGAGGGAGGCAAGCCGGCGACGAGGCGCTGATCCGATCCCTGTACGAGGAACACGGACGGAGTCTGCTCGCCTACGCGACGCGACTGACCGGGGACCGGGCGGCGGCCGAGGACGTCGTGCAGGAGACCCTGGTGCGGGCGTGGAAGCACGCCGACGACATGGTCAACCAGAAGGGCTCGGTGCGGGGCTGGCTGCTGACGGTGGCCCGCAACATCATCACCGACCGGGCGCGGGCCCGCGCGGTCCGGCCGACGGAGGTCGCGGAGACGCCGACCACGCCGCCGATCCAGCGCGACCACGCCCAGACCGTGGTCGACTCGATGGCGGTGCTCTCGGCCCTGAACACCCTTTCGGCGGAGCACCGGGACGTGCTGGTCGAGATCTACTACCGTGGTAAGTCGGTGACCGAGGCGGCCTCGACGTTGGGCCTGCCGCCGGGCACCGTGAAGTCCAGATCCCACTACGCGTTGAAAGCACTGCGCACGGCGATGGCCGAGCAGCCGGCGGAGGTGACCCGATGACCGCTCCCGAGCACGACAAGGCGCTTGTCGGCGCGTACGTCCTCGGCGTGCTCTCCCCCGAGGAGACCGCCAGCACCGAGGCGCACCTGGAGAGCTGCCCGGAGTGCCGCCGCGAGCTGGAGGACCTCCGGCTGCTGCACGAGGAGCTGGGCGAGGTCCCGCCGGAGGCGTTCCTCGACGGCCCGCCGGAGGGCGGGGACCTGCTGTTGCAGCGCACGCTGCGTGAGGTGCGGGGCATCTCGTCCCGCCAGCGCATGTGGGGCGGCTCGCTGGCCGCGGCCGGCCTGGTCGCCGTGGTGGCGCTGAGCATCGGGGCCGGGGTCGTCATCGGCAACCAGAGCTCAGCGGGCAACGGCGGCTCCGTGGCCGCGCCGACCGCGACGCCGCTGCCCTCGGGCACCAAGCACTCGGCCAACGTGGACCCGGTCACCGGTGCGCACCTGGCCGCCACGGTCATCCCGGCCAACGGCTGGATCAAGGTCCAGGTCCAGGCCAGCGACATCGCCCCGGGCCAGCGCTGCAAGCTCTTCGTCACGTCCAAGTCGGGCGTGCAGGAGCAGTTCGGTGGCTGGCTGGTCGGCGCCAACGCCACGCCGGGCAAGACCATCACCCTGGACGGCACCGCGCTGATGTCGATCAACGACGTGGCCTCGGTCTCGGTGGTCAACGACCAGGGCCAGACCCTCGTCAACGCCCCGGTCTGAATCCACGCTCAAACCCCAGGAAAGACCCCCCAACCCCTTGGAAGGGGGCTTTCCTACACTCGGAGTGGAGGAAAGCCCCCTTCCAAGCTTTCAGGGGGTGGATTCGAGCTGGGTGCGGATGACTTTGCCGGTGGCGGTGCGGGGGAGGCGGGGGACGATCACCACGTCGCGGGGGACCTTGTGGCGGGCCAGGCTGACCCGGACGAACTCGCGCAGCTCGGCCGGGTTGAGGGTGGCGCCGGGCTGGGCGACGACGTAGGCCCGCAGTCGCTGCCCGAACTGGTGGTCGGGCACGCCGACGACGGCGGCGTCGCGGACCTGGTAGTGGGTCATGAGCAGGTGTTCGACCTCGCCGGGGAACACGTTCTCGCCGCCGGAGATGATCATGTCGTCCTCGCGGCCGTCGATGAACAGGCGGCCGTCGGCGTCGAAGTGGCCGAGGTCGCCGGTGTCGACCAGGCCGTCGACCTCGTCGCGCACGGCCCGGCCGGTGGCCCGCAGGGAGCTGCCGACGAGGATGCGGCCGACCTGGTCGGGCCCGCTGATCTCGTGGTCGTCGACGTCGTAGAGGCGCACGGTGCAGTTGTGCGGGCTGCGCCCGACGGTGCCGGGGGCAGCCCGGAGATCGGACGGGGTGGCGACGGTGGCCACGGCGACCTCGGTGGTGCCGTAGAAGTTGTAGAGCACGTCGCCGAGCCGGTCCATGGTCTGGGTGGCCAGTCCGGGGGCCAGGGCGGAGCCGGAGCAGAACAGGACCCGCAGCTGCTCCAGGTCGTAGCCGGACAGCTCACGCTCGCCGAGCTCCATGATCCGCTGGAGCATGGTCGGCACGACCACGAGCGTGCTGCACCGGTAGCGGTCGACGGCGGCCATGGTCTGCCGGGCGTCGAACCGCCGCCGCACCACCATCGTCGACCCGAGCCCCAGCGCCAGCACCACGTGCAGGAAGCCGATGCCGTGGAAGACGGGGGCGGCGATGAACGTGGCTTCCCCGGAACGCAGGGGAATCCGGTCCAGGAAGTCGGCGGCGGCCAGCCCGGAGCGGATCTTGCGCGGGGCCGCCTTGGGCGCGCCGGTGGTGCCGCTGGTCAGCAGGACCACTTTGGACACCTCGGGTGGGCGCCGTAATCGTGCCTTGGGGGCGTCGGCCACGAGCTCGTCGAGCGTGGGCACGCCGGCCCCGGGCTCGTCGCGCCAGGCCACGAACCGCCGCACCGAGGGGTCCAGTTCGGTGACCACGCCGCTGAACTCCTGGTCGTGCACCAGCACGTCGGCGTGTTCGCGGCGGATCAGCCGGGCCAGCTGCGGCGGGGCCAGGCCGGTGCCGAGCAGGATGGCGGTGGCGCCCAGTTTTCCGCAGGCCAGCAGGGTCTCGATCGGCCCGCGATGGTCCCGGCACAGCACAGCGACCACGCTGTCCGGCCCGATCTCCTTGGCCCGCAACGACTTCGCCAGCGCGCTGGACCGCTGATCCAGTTCCGCGAAGGTGAGCTCGCCCCGGTCGTCGACCAGGCCGGTGGCGTCCGGCCGCCGTCGCGCGGCCAGCTTGGCCGCCCCCACCACCGCTCCCCAGTGCCGCACGTCGGCCAGCGCCCGCCGGCTGCGCAGCGCGTGGGCAGGCGTGATCATGCCGGCCCTGGCCAGCACCCTGACGTCGTGCAGCCCGCTCATATAGGACAGTTAACGCGGCGGCAGCCCTGACGGTTCAGCGCTGCCGCCGTGACCACGTCAGACGAACACGCTCAGCAGCGCCGCCATGGCGAAGCCGACCAGCGACAACACCGTCTCCAGCACCGTCCAGCTGGCCAGGGTCTCCTTGACCGGGATGCCGAAGTACCGGGACACGATCCAGAACCCGCCGTCGTTGACGTGCGAGGCGATGATCGAGCCGGCGGCGATGGACATGGCGATCAGGGCGGTGTGCGGCTGCGAGTAGTGCAGGTCCGGCAGCAGCGGCGCGATGATGCCGCCGGTGGTCACGATGGCCACCGTGGCCGAGCCCTGGGCCAGCCGCAGGCCGCAGCTGATCACGTAGACCAGCACGATCACCGGCAGCCCGGCCGCCCGCAGCGAGCCGGACAGGGCGGTGCCGATGCCGGTCGCGGCCAGCACCGCGCCGAAGAAGCCGCCGGCCCCGACCACCAGCAGGATCATCGCCACCGGCCGCAGCGAGGCGGCCGAGAGCTGGCCGGCCTGCTCCTTGCTCATGCCGCGCCGGTAGCCGAGCAGCCAGAACGCCAGCAGCACGGCGATGGTCAGCGCGATGCCGGGCGTGCCGAGGAAGGCGAACACGTCCAGCGCCAGCGAGTCCTTGGGCAGCAGGATGCTGCCGAAGGTGCCGCACAGGATGAGCACCAGCGGAATGCCGATGATGGCGCCGACCAGGCCCAGCGACGGGGGCTTGCGCTCGTTCGAACCGCTGTCCTGCGCCGCCTTCTGCGCGGCGGCCAGCATCTCCTCCGGCACCGGCAGGTTGATCCGCTTGCCGATCCACGTGGAGTACAGGATGCCGCCGACGAACCAGGCCGGGAGGCCGCAGGCCAGGCCCATCAGGATCATCCAGCCCAGGTCGATGTGCAGCAGGCCGGCGATGGCCACCGGGCCGGGGTGCGGCGGCAGGAAGGCGTGCGTGATGGACAGGCCGGCCAGCAGCGGCAGGGCGTACAGCACGATCGACTTGCCGCCGCGCTTGGCCGCCACGTAGACCAGCGGCGCGAGCACGAAGATGCCGATGTCGAAGAACACCGGGATGCCGAAGATCAGGCCGGACAGGCCCATCGCCAGCGGGGCCCGCTTCTCGCCGAACGCCTTGAGCAGCCCGGCGGTGAGCACCTGGGCGCCGCCGGAGGCCTCCAGGATCGAGCCGAGCAGCGTGCCGAGGCCGATGATCAGCGAGATGTGCCCGAGGATGCCGCCGAATCCGGTCTCCAGCAGGGATTTGGAGCTGGACTGGGCGGAGCCGACGATGGCCGAGACCGGCAGCCCGGCCCCCAGCGCCACCAGCAGGCCGGCCACGGTGAGCGCGATGAACGGCTCGGTCTTGAACCGGATGATCAACAACAGCAGCACGGCGATGCCGACGGCGGCGAGCAGCAGCAGCCCGCCGGTCGAATGTTGCAGCCAGTTCACTTGGATCCTCTCCGCAGGGAGCCCCCGGGCACGGCGCCGGTGGGCCGGTCGTCGTCGATCACCGGCACCCCGTTGACCAGCACGTACGGCAGCCCGGTGGCACGCTGCCGGGGCTGCTCGAAGGTGGCCGTGTCGGCGATCGACAGGGGATCGAACAGCACGAGGTCGGCGGCGAGCCCTTCGCGCACCAGGCCCCGGTCGGTCAATCCCAGGCGGCGCGCCGGACGTCCGGTCAGGTGCGCCACGCACTCCTCCAACCCCAGTACCCCCAGCTCACGCACGTACCGGCCGAGGTAGCGGGGGAAGGTGCCCCATGCCCTCGGATGCGGGCGGTCGCCGACCAGCAGGCCGTCGCTGCCGCCGGTGTGCGTGCGGTGCCGCATGATCGCGCGCACGTTGTCCTCGTGGCCCACGTGCATCAGGCACGAGGTGCCCAGCCGCTCGTCGACCAGCACGTCGAAGTACAGCTGCGCCGGCGCGACCCCTTGGGCCGCCGCCGATTCCGCCACCGAGCGGCCGACCAGGTGGCCGTTGTGCGCGCCCCGCACGCCGTTGATCTCGATGGCCCGCCAGTCGATCGGCACGCCGTGGTTGCCGTCCGAGCCGGTTTCCTCCATCTCGGCCCGGATCCGCTCCCGGGTGTCCACATCGGACAATCGTGCCACGGCCGCGTCCGGCCCGCCCGCGCTCACCCAGCTCGGCAGCAGCGCCGACAGGTAGGTCGCGCCCGGCAGGTACGGGTAGCTGTCCAGGGTGACGTCCGCGCCGGCTTCGATGGCCTGGTCCAGCAGCGTCAGCAGCTCGCCGGCCCGGCCCTCGTTGACCGGGAAGTTCATGGTGGCGTGAGCCAGGTGCAGCGGGCAGCCGGAGCGCTGCGACACGTCCACCATCTCGGCGTACGCCTCCAGCGCGCCGGCCCCGTAGCTGCGGTGGTGCGGGCTGTAGTAGCCGCCGCGCGCGCCGACGACCCGGCACAGCTGCACGAGTTCCCCGGTGTCGGCGTACATCCCGGGCGTGTAGGTCAATCCCGACGACAGGCCGAACGCGCCCTCGGTCAACGAGGTGTCCACAGTGGACTTCATGGCGTCCATTTCGGACTCTGTCGCCGGCCGGTCGTCCCAGCCGACGTGCAGCATCCGCACGGTGCCCTGTGGGACCAGGTAGGCCGCGTTCACGGCGATGCCCCGGTCCAGCCGGTCCAGGTACTCGCCGACCGAGCGCCAGTCCCAGTCGAAGCCGGGCGGGTCGTCGTTCCAGCCGGCCAGCTGCTTGCGCAGGGTGGCCAGCACCTCGTCGTCCACCGGCGCGTAGGACAGCCCGTCCTGGCCGAGCACCTCGCAGGTGACGCCCTGCGACACCTTGGCCAGGTGATCGGGACTGGCCAGCACCTGGAGGTCGGAGTGCGAGTGCATGTCGATGAAACCCGGACACAGCACCAGACCGTGGGCGTCGATCACCCGGCCGCCGGTGACCCGCGGGCCGATCTCGGCGATCCGCCCCTCGGCCACGCCGACGTCGGCGATCCGGCCCGGGGCGCCGGTCCCGTCGACGACCGTCGCCCCACGGAACACGATGTCCATCAGAAGAACGTCCTGATCAGGTCGACCACCCGGGTGCCGTTGACCAGCGGCAGCAATTGCCACTTGTCGAACACCGTGCACGGATGCGAGAGCCCGCACCGGACCCACTCGCCGACCTCGACCTGCTGCGCACCCAGCCGCAGATAGGCGTGCTGGTCGTTGAGGTCGCTGACCGAGGCCCCGGTCAAGTCCTCTGTGGACCCGTCGAGGTGGCGAACCTGTTGCGGCTCCGGCAGTTCCTGGTCGTACGAGACGTCGCGTCGGCCCATGGTGAGCAGGGCCAGCCCCGGCTCCGGGTGCGAGGTGACCTGCGACCACGCGTGCATGGCCGGCCGGAACGGCTCGCCGCCGGGCAGCCGGTGCTTGCGGGAGAAGGGGGACATGCGCCGGTACAGGCCGTCGTCGTGGATCAGGTACGAGCCGCTGCGCAGCACGCCCAGCACCGGCAGCCCGTCCGGCCACGGCTGGGTCAGCCCCTCGGCGACCTGGTCGAAGTAGGCGCTGCCGCCGGCGGTGGCGATCACCTGCTCCACACCGTCGAAATGGCCGCCCGCAGCCAACTTGGCGATCAGCTCACGCAGCCGCGACATGTACGTGTCGATCTTGGCCAGCTCGTCGTCCTCGGTGCCGTGGGCCAGCGCGCCCTCGTAGCCGCCGGCCCCGACCAGCCGCAGCACCGGGCTCTTGCGCACCGCCTCGGCGATCTCGACGGCGTCCGCCAGCGACCGCACGCCGGTGCGGCCGGACGGCCCGCCCAGCTCCAGGATCACGTCGACCGGGTGCGTCAGCGCCTCGGTCATCCGGGCCACGCCCTCGACCGAATCCACCCAGCAGGTGAACTCGAACGTGGGATCCGTGGCCAGCTCGTTGGCCAGCCAGCGCAGCGCGAACGGGTCCACCAGCTCGTTGGCCATCAGGATCCGGGACACGCCGAACGCCCGGTACACCCGCAGCTGGCTGACGTTGGCCGTGGTCAGGCCCCACGCGCCGGCGTCGAACTGGCGCTGGAACAGCTGCGGGGCCATGGTCGTCTTGCCGTGCGGGGCCAGCGCCAGACCGACCGAGGCGCACCAGTCGGCCATCACGCGGATGTTGTGGTCCATGGCCGGTTCGTCCAGCACCACCAGCGGGCCGACGAAGCCGCCATCGAACAGGTCGAGGCCGGTCTTGGCCAGCTCGCCGACGGTCGTGCCGTGGGTCCAGGACGGCATGCCCTTGAACCGCCAGTCGACCTGGTCCGCCCGCAGCGCGGCCACCGCGTCGGCATTGATCGAGCTCACTGCCCACCCCGTTCCACCTGTTGCAAAATATGCAACGGTAGTTGCGCAATGTGATTCGTTGGTGTGTAGCATTCCCGACAGCCGCCGTCAACGAACCTGCGACCCTCGGAGGGGGTGCCGATGGAGCGCCAAGAGGTCGTCTGCCTCGGTGAGTCCATGGCGTTGTTCGTGCCGGCGCAACCGGGGCCGGTGCACGAGGCGCGGGCGTGGACGCTCAGCGTCGGCGGCGCGGAGTCCAATGTGGCCAGTCACCTCGCCCGGGCCGGCTTCCACGCCCGCTGGGTCAGCGCCCTCGGCGACGACTCGCTGGGCCGGGCCGTCCGCGACCGCATCGCCGGCGTCGGCGTCGACGTGACCGATGTGCGGACCGACCCGGTGCGGCCGACCGGCCTGTACGTCAAGGAGGCCAGCGCCGACGGCAGCCCCGTGCGCTACTACCGGCGCGGTTCCGCGGCCTCCGGCATGGGGCCCGAGCTGCTGGCCACCGTGGGCGCGGGCAAGACCGCCCTGGTGCACATCAGCGGGATCACCGCCGCCCTCTCGTCGAGCTGCCTCGACCTGCTCTGGGCCGTGCTGGCGCTGCCGCTGCGGGTGTCGTTCGACGTCAACTGGCGGCCGGCGCTGTGGACCGAGCTGGACAAGGGCGTGCTGCGGGAGCTGGCCGACCGGGCCGACATCGTGTTCGTCGGCGACGACGAGGCCGAGGCGGTCTGGGGCGTCTCCGCGGTCGAGGACATCCGTTCCCTGCTGCCGAATCCGGCCGAGATCGTGGTCAAGCACGGGGCCCGCGGGGCCACCTTGCTCACCGATTCCGAGCCCGTCTTCGAGTCCGCGCTGAAGGTCGACGTGGTCGAGCCGGTCGGCGCCGGCGACGCCTTCGCCGCCGGCTTCCTGGCCGCCGACCTCAACGGCGAGTCCGTGCGGCGGCGGCTGCGCCGCGGGCACCTCACCGCCGCCGGCGTGCTGCTCACCGCCGAGGACCTGGGGGAACCGCTGCCCGAGGACGTCGTGGCCAAGCTGCTCGACGCCGACGACGCCACCTGGTCCGGGGCCTACGTGACCGCCGGGGGAGTGATTTTGCCGTGAGCACTGCGTCCCTGGCCGCAGGCGCTCCGAGCGCCACCGAGGAGGGCCTGTGAGTCAGAGCCTGGACCGTGGGCTCACCTTGCTGCGGGCCATGGCCGACGGCCGCAAGACGCTCGACGAGCTCGCGGCCGTGATCGACGTGCACAAGTCGACCGTGCTGCGGCTGCTGCGAACCCTGGAGGAGCACCGGTTCGTGCAACGCGAGGGCGTGCGGCACTACCGCCTCGGCACGGCGCTGTTCGACCTGGCCAACCGGGCTCTGGACGACCTCGACGTGCGGCGGGCCGCCGAGTCCGCGCTGCGGGACCTCAACCTGGAGACCGGCCATACCGTGCACCTCGCCAGCTACGAGGACGGCGAGGTCGTCTACATCGACAAGTACGACAGCACCCACCCCGTGCGCATGTACTCGCGCATCGGGCGGCGGGCCCCGCTGCACTGCACCGCCGTGGCCAAGGTGCTGCTGGCCGAGCGGCCCGAGGCCCCGGAGATCGCCGCCGGCATGGAGTACCCGCGGCTGACCGCCAACACCATCACCACCCCCGCCGACTACCTGGCCGAGCTGGCCCTGGTGCGCCAGCGGGGCTACGCCGTGGACAACTCCGAGCACGAGGACTTCATCCACTGCGTCGCCGCGCCCGTGCGGGGCCAGCGGGGTCAGGTCATCGCCGCGGTGTCGCTGTCCGTGCCCAAGGTTTTCCTCGACTACGACGGGCTGATCGCCCTCGTGCCGCGGTTGCTGGCGACCGCGGCTGCCGCCTCGACCGAGTGCGGCTGGACTGGAGACGAAAGGATGGCCGGTGGCCAAGGTTGAGATCAGGACGTCCGAGGCGCCCACCCCGGTGGCCGCGTTTTCCCAGGGGGTCCGCAAGGGCAACCTGCTTCAGGTCGCCGGGCAGGTCGCCTTCGACGCTTCCGGCGCGATCGTCGCCGACACCGTCGCCGAGCAGACCCGCCAGGCCCTGCGCAACGTCAACGCCGTGCTGGCCGCCGCCGGCGCCAGCCTCGACGACGTCATCATGCTGCGCGTCTACCTCACCGACACCGCGCACTTCGGCGAGATGAACGAGGCCTACGGCGAGTTCGTGAAGGAGCCCTTCCCGGCCCGCACCACCGTCTACGTCGGCCTGCCCGCCGGCCTCCTGGTGGAGATCGACGCCCTCGCCGTCGTCGACTGAGGTCAGTCCAGCATGACGGTGACTCCGCCGTCGCGGAGCAGTTCCACCCAATCGATTCGTCGATAGCGCGTCGGTTCGACTGGCAGGTGGCGGCCCGCCACCTGCCAGTCGTGCCACACCAGCGTGAACGGCGTCCGAGCGCCCCAGTGCCCGCGGCAGCAGTCGATGACCGCGTCCGCGTTCCACCCGAAGTAGCCGCCGGGGCCGTTGACCGCCTCACCGAGGGCGCAGAAGAAGCCGGGCGTGTCGGTCACGTGGCGGCCGTCCAGGTGATAGGTGCGGCCGGGCTCGTGATCGTCTCCGGGTTGCCGCATGAACAGCGCCGCCCGCATCCATTCGTTCCGCTTCGCCGTGTCCAGCGGGGTCCACAGGTTCCTCGTGTCCGGGCCGCCGGCCACCCACATGTCCCAGATGGGCTTCGCCGACAGCGGCGCGGGATGGTGCATGCCGCCCTTGACCGTGACATCGAGCAGGTCATCGCCCAGCAGTGACGGCCGCACGTCGGTGACGTCTAGGTCGAACATCCACTGGCCGGGCCGCAACTCGATCCGGCCGAACGTCTTCTTCCGTGCGCGGAGCGTGCCGGCCAGCGGCCCTATCGGCCGGAGGCCGAGCATCCGCACCGGCTGTTCGGGCCGGGCCGGGTCGATGAACATCCCGTCGACCTCGAGGCAGGTCCCCCAAAGCTCGCCCTCGACGGAGCCGCCCGTCGGATAGTTTCCCCACAGTTGCCACACGGCAGATCCCCCCATCTCGATCTCGGGCACAGCTAGGTGAGATCGAGCGGGTGGGCCCTGGCGTTACGCGATGCCCAGGAGGTCCACTCCGGTCACGGGCAGGGTCTCGCTGTCGGCGGGGGAGAGCAGCATGCAGGTCACGCAGGGCATGCCGCGGGGGCGGTCCATCAGCTCGGCCTGGCCGGGGGCGATCTGCTGGCCGCAGTAGGCGTGCAGGATCTTGGGCACGGCGCCGGCCGGCGGCGCCGGGAACAGGTGGCAGCAGCGGTCGCGCTCGCCCCGGGCGAATTCCGGGCGCAGCCGGGCGACGAAGATCTCGGGCATCGCGTTCCCTCCCGTGGCGGCGGACTCGGAATGCGTCTTACCGTCTACATTGTAGGCGGAAAGCGCTTTCCGGCAACCCGATCGAGTGAACTTGGCCGGAACGTTGTGGATGAACTGCTCACGGCGCGCAGCCGTAAGGCCGGTAGTAGGTCCGTACGGTACGGGAGGGCGCGCGTGCACGAGTCGAGGGACACGGAGTCGGCGACGTTCGGCGCGTTGGCCGATCCGAGCCGGCGGGCGGTGCTGCGCCTGCTGTCCGAGCACCCGGAGCTGACGGCCTCTCAGATCGCGGCGGCCTTCCATCACATCGGCCGCACGGCGGTGTCCACCCACCTGCGCATCCTGCGCCAGGCCGGCCTGGTCCAGGAGCGCCGGCAGGGCCGGTTCCGGATGTACTCCCTGCGGACCAGTCCGGTCGAGGACGCGGTGTCCGTCCTGTCACGCTTAGTCACGACTCATCGCCATCAGTCATACCATCGGGTGGAGCAACCCATCCGGCTGACCGGGCGATGATCAACACCGGTACGCTCGCGCGACCTGGTCGGATACCCGGGGAGCGCGCATGGCCGACATCCTGTTCACCGCCGAGGTGACGGTGCCGGCCCCCCGCGACGCGGCCTACGCCGCCTTCGGCGGCGGCCGGTGGGCCGACTGGACGTTCGAGGCGAAGGTCGAGGACCTGCGCCCGGGCCGAGCGGTCCGGGTCGCCTTCCCGGTCGGCGGCGTGCCGCTGGCCGGCATCGCCCGCGTCCACCGCGTCCTGCCCGGCCAGCGCATCGTGCTGCGGCACGAGACCCCGTGGCGCGGCCGCGTGATCATCGACTTCGAGCCGGACGGGGCCGGCACCCGGGTCCGCCTGGTCACCTCGATCGAGGACGGCAGCATCGCCCCGCTGGCCCGCCTGCTCGGCGGCGACCTCGCCGACGACCCGGACGAGGACGTCATCCGGATCGGCCTGCTCACCAGCTACCACGGCAGCGCCGGCGTGTTCGGACCGGCGGTGGAGAACTGCGCCCGGCTGGCCGTCGACGAGGTCAACGCCGACGGCGGCGTGCTCGGCATGCCGCTGCGGCTGGTCGTCGGCGACGACGCCACCAGCCCGGCCACCGGCCTGAGCGAGCTCAAGCGACTGCACCTGCGCCACCACGTGGACATGGTGATCGCCGTGCACACCTCGGCCACCCTGGACGCCGTCCGCCCGTACGCGCGGCGGGTCGGGCTGCCGTACTTCTACACGCCGGTCAACGAGGGCGGGAAGCCGGCGGGCCGGCTGTTCCGCTGGGGCGAGGTGCCGGGCGACCAGCTGCGCCGAGCGGTGCCGGCGATGATGCGGGAGCACGGCGGCAGGGGCTGGTACGTGATCGGCAACGACTACGTCTGGCCACGGGCGGTCGGGGCCTGCTCCCGGGTGGTCGTCGACGACGAGCACGGCAAGGTGCTCGGCGAGCGCTACGTCCCGCTCAGCACCACCGACTTCGACGAGGTGCTGGAGTCGATCGTGGACTCCAAGGCCGAGCTGGTGGTCAACTGCCTGGTCGGCGGGGACGCCGCCGCGTTCGAACGGCAGCTGCACGCGGCCGGCCTGCGCCAGCAGGTCCGCAGCTTCGGGGCGCTGCTGGACGAGGCCACCCGCGACCACATCGGCGACCAGGCGGCCGAGGGCATGTGGTCGGTGCTCGGCTACTTCATGGACCTGCCCACCACGGAGAACCGCGATTTCCTGGCCCGCTACCGCGCCGCCTACGGGCCGTCCGCGCCGCCGGTCTCCAGCGTCACCGAGTCCGTGTACGAGGGCATCCACCTGTACGCCCGCGGCGCCCGGACGGCCGGCACCATCGAGCCGGCGTCGTTGGTCGGGGCCCTGCCGGGGGTCAGTTTCACCGGCCCGCGCGGGCCGGTGACCGTGACCTCGACCGGCCGGCTTCGACAGCCGCTCTATCTGGCCGAGGCCGTGGCCGGGGGCTTTCGGATCCGGGCCGAGCAGGGTCTTGCCGGGATCGACTGACACCAGTTTGATCACTGTCATGAGCCATTCGCGCCGGGAATGGGCGCAGCCGTTCGTCACGGCGGCGGTTGACGCCGTCCGCGCTGCTGATCTTCCGCAGGACGCCGTGGAGCCGTGGCAGCTGGGCCTGGTCGACGCCGCCTGCGCCATTCACGACGGCGCGTTGACGCCGCTGGAGCTGGTCGAGTCCTGCCTGGCCCGGATCGAGGCCACCGAGCCGACCGTGCACGCCTTCGTCTCCGTCGCCGCCGACCGGGCCCGCGAGCAGGCCGCCGCCCTGACCGGTCGGCCCTCCGCGCTGCTGCACGGCGTGCCGGTCGGCGTGAAGGACCTCATCGACGTCGCCGGCACGGTCACCGCCGCCGGCACCACCGTGTTCACCAAGCCCGCCACCACCGACGCCACGGTCGTCACCCGGGTGACCGACGCCGGCGGCATCGTGATCGGCAAGACCACTACCCACGAGATCGCCTACGGCGTTTCCACGCCCCAGACCCACAACCCGTGGGACCCCGCGAAGATGACCTCCGGCTCCTCCGGCGGTTCCGCCGCCGCCCTGGCCGCCGGGAACGTCGCCGCGGCACTCGGCACCGACACCGGCGGCTCGCTGCGGCTGCCGTCCTCGTTCTGCGGCACCACCGCCATCAAGCCCACCTTCGGCCTGGTGCCGATCGACGGCGTGCGGCCGCTGGCCTGGTCCCACGACGTCGTCGGCCCGATGGCCCGGGACGCCCGCGACGCCCTGCTTCTGCTACGCGTGCTGACCGGCCTGACCAGCGGCGACCCCCTGCACGCGCTCGGCAAGATGTGGTCCGTCCCCGGGCTGCGCGTCGGCGTGCCCACCGACTCTTTCCTCGGCCCCGCCCGGCCCGACGTGCTCGCCGCCATGGACGGCGTCGCCGACGTGCTCGCCGACCTCGGCGCGACCATCGTGCCCGTCACCCTGCCCGGGCCCGAGGTCTTCGGCGCCGTGTCCTCGGTGATGGTCTTCCGGGAGGCCGCCCAGATCTACCGCGAACACCTGGCCGGCTCGCCCTTCACCCCCGACGTCCAGGCCTTCCTGGAGCTCGGCCTCGACCTCCCGGCCGAGGACTACGTCGTCGCCCAGCGGGCCCGCCGCCGCCTGATCCAGCAGGTCACCGGCGTGCTCAACACCGTAGACGTGCTGCTGGCGCCGTCCTCGCCCATCCCCGACCTGCCCCACGGCACCGAGTCCCTTGACGACGTGCCCCTGCTGGCCGTGCTGACCGCCTTCATGTTCCCGGCCAGCCTCACCGGCCTGCCGGCCATCGCCTTCCCGTCCGGGGCCACCGAGTCCGGCCTGCCCATCGGCGCCCAGCTCATCGGCCCCGCCCACGGCGAAACCCTGCTCGCCGCCGTCGCCCACGCCTACCAGTCGGCCACCCCCTGGCACCTCCGCCGCCCACCCCTGTGAACGACCACTACCACACGATCGGAAGCTCCACTGGGCCACGCATCAGCAGCCCGCCCTTCCACGGCACGTCCTCGACCGGAACGGCCAGACGGATCTTGGGAAAGCGGGCCAGCAGCGAGCCGAGCGCCACCTGGAGCTGCATCCGGGCCGAGTGGGCGCCGAGGCAGAAGTGCGGCCCGTGCCCGAAGGTGAGATGCGGGTTGGGGTCGCGACCCACGTCCAACTCGGCGGCGTTGCGGAAGACCCGGTCGTCCAGGTTGGTCTGCGCGCCGGCGATGAACACCGCCTCCCCGGCCCGGACAGTGCCGCTGGGCAGCTGCACGTCCGCTGTGGCCACACGGGTCCGGCCGACGCCGCCACCGAGCGGGACGAACCGCAGTAGCTCCTCGACGGCGGACGGCACCAGGCCGGGATCGTTGAGCAGGCGGCGCAGCTGGTCCGGGTGGGTCAGCAGGGTGTAGACGAAGTTGGCCAGCTGGTTGGCCGTGGTTTCGTAACCGGCGATCAGCAGCGTCACGCCGAAGGTTATGAGCTCTTCCTCCGTGAGCCGGTCCTCGTTGTCGCGGGCAGCGACCAGGTCGGCCAGCAGGTCGTCATGACGGCCGTTCCGCCGGCACGCGACCAGCTCGGCGATGTACCCGCGGATCTCCGCCACCGCCCGGTCCAACTCCTCGGCGCTGTAGGCGGTGCTGGAGACCAGGACGGTCGACCAGTGCTGGAAGTGGGCCCGGTCGGACATCGGAGCCCCGAGCATCTCGCAGATCATGGTGATAGGCAGCGGCAGGGCCAGATGGCGCACCAGGTCCGCGGGCGGGCCGGCGTGCGCCATGCCGTCCAGGGCCGCGTCTACGACCTCCTGAGCCCGAGGCCGGAGCTGCTCGATCCGCCGGGCGGTGAAGGCCTTGGCCACCAGCCCGCGCAGCCGCGTGTGCTGCGGGGCGTCCATGCCGCCGATCGTCTCATCGCGGCGCGGGGTCGCGGTGACCCGCGGGGTTTTCTCGGTAACCGGGAAGTTCCGGGCGAATCGTGGATCGGAGGACACGACTTTGGCGTCCTCGTGGCGCGTGACGAGCCAGCCGTCACCGCCATAGGGAAGCGTTATCCGGGCCAGCGGCTCATCGCGCTGCAACCGCGCGAAAATGGGGTCGGAGTCCAGTCGGGGTGGCCATGACGACGGTAGGACATGCGGAATCTGTCCTTTGGCCATAGTTTCCCCCCCACGGCGACACACCCAGACTCCCGCCATGCTAGACGGCGGCCGTTCGCCTCGCAACCACGTTGTTCGGTCGATCTTGGCGTTGAATTTGCCTCTCGCGAGCCGGTCCCCGGCGTGCCTACGCTGCCGGGTGATGCGTATCATCTTTGATCGGATGGCGTCGCCGGTAGAGTGCCGGCTGCGCCGAGGCTTGTGGCAGCCGGGAGAAAGGGCTCTCATCCGTGAGTCTTGTTGACGTCCACAACGAGTGGGACCCGTTGGAAGAGGTCATCATCGGGTCCATCGAAGGTGCCCGCGCGCCGATTTCCGAGGAAAATCCGTTCACCGTAGATTTCTCGGCCGAGGACGGCACGGCGGGAAAGATCCCGCCGCCGGGTCCGTTGGCGCAGCGCGTCGTCGATGAGACGAGGGACGACCTGGAGGCGCTTTCGGCCACGCTGGTCGATCTCGGCGTGACGGTGCGGCGGCCGGAATACGTCGATTACTCTGCGGTGATCAGCACCCCGGACTGGCACACGACCGGCTTCTACGGCTACTGTCCCCGCGACGTGCTGCTGGCCATCGGGGACACCGTCATCGAGACCCCGATGGTGCAGCGGTCCCGCTTTCTTGAGCCGTACGCCTACAAGGACCTGCTGCTGGAGTACTTCGACTCCGGCGCGCGGTGGCTGTCCGCCCCGAAACCGCGACTGGCAGATGCGATGTTCGACTGGACCGCCGAACCGGGAAAGCGGTTGGGCGAGTACGAGCCGGTGTTCGATGCCGCCAACGTCCTGCGTTTCGGCACCGACATCCTGTACCTGGTCTCCGACAGCGGGAACCAGCGTGGCGCGCAGTGGCTCCAGATGGTGCTCGGCGACCGGTACACCGTGCATGCCGCGCACGACCTGTACGCCTCCACGCACGTCGACTCCACCGTCGCGCCGCTGCGTCCCGGGTTGGTGCTGCTGAACCCGGCGCGGGTCAAGGAGGACAACCTGCCGGAGTTCCTTCGCGGCTGGGACAAGGTCTGGTGCCCGGAGCCGGTCGACACCGGCTACGTCGGCGACTTCGCTTACTGCTCCCCGTGGATCGGGATGAACCTGCTGGTCGTCCGGCCAGGGGTGGCCATTGTCGACGACCGGCAGGTCGACCTGATCGGGGCGCTGGAGCGGCGAGGGGTGGAGGTTCTGTCCCAGCGGCTCACCCATTCGCGGACTCTGGGCGGCTCCTTCCACTGCGCCTCGCTTGACGTGCGCCGGACCGGCACGCTCGAGACCTATCGGTAGGAGCGTCGAAGGGGGCTTTGATGTCGATAGGCGAGTCGCTGAGGATTCCTTCGGTCTGCGGCTATCGCGTGGTCCGTTCGTATCCGCATGATCCCGAGGCATTCACTCAGGGGCTGATCCGCCACAACGGGTTCTTCTACGAGAGCGTCGGTGAGTACGGTCGGTCCGAGCTGCGTAAGGTGGAGCCGGCGAGCGGGCGGGTGCTGGCCAGACGCCGGTTGGACGACTCACTGTGGGCAGAGGGTATAGCGCTGGTCGGCGCCGACCGGATAGTCCAGTTGACCTGGCGTCAGCACCGGGGTTTCGTGTGCCGTCGGAACGACCTCTCGGTGGTCTCGGAGTTTGAGTACGACACCGAGGGATGGGGTCTGGCGTCCGACGGAAACCGGCTGATCATGAGTGACGGAACCGACCAGCTCTACTGGCTCGATCCCGACGCTCTCGTTCAGCGGCCGCTGGTCCGGGTCACCAGCGCCGGCGTTCCCGTGCGTGATGTGAACGAGCTCCAGATGATCGGCGACGATCTCTACGCGAACATCCTCGACACCGACCGCATCGCCCGGATCGATCTCGCCACTGGTGCCGTCATCGCCTGGATGGACCTGTCAGGTCTCGACCCTTACGCCGGCGGGAACCGGCCGGGTGGTGCCGTGCTGAACGGTGTCGCTTATGACCGCAATGAGGGGAAGATCTTTGTCGCGGGGAAGCTCTGGCCGGAGATCCATGAGGTTGAGTTCGTTTGCGGATCGCCTTGACCTGATTGTTTTTCTCTTGCTAGGGTCGCGACCGTCCGGTGTTTGTCGGACGTAGGGGTGGTGCTAATTGTTCGAGGGGAGGGGAACGTGAAGAAGGCAATCAAGCGGCTGATCGGCCTCAATGAGAAGGCTGCGCTGACGCCGGTGTTCGACGCTAAGAAGGCGGAGAAGACCACGCACTCGCAGTACTTCGTGAAGTAGTCCGCGGATATTTCCGCGTAGTGTTGCCGGACGTGTGCCGTCCGGGCCGGCCGGGGGAGGGCCGCATTGATCGGTGTTTCGCGGATGCTCCCCCGTCCGGCGCTGATCCGGGGGGACCGCTGTGACCGTCCATGTCTACGTCGGGCCGACGCTGTCGAGCGCCGAGATCGGCTCGCTCATGCCCGGTGCCCGGGTGCACGACCCCGTGCGGCACGGCGACCTGCTCCGCGAGGACTTTCGCCCGGGCGACCGGGTCCTGATCGTCGACGGCTACTACCACCACACGGGATCCGTGCGGCACAAGGAGATCCTGCATCTCATCGACGGCGGGGTGCTGGTCGCGGGCTGTGCCAGCATGGGCGCGCTGCGGGCGGCCGAGCTGGCCGCGTTCGGCATGGTCGGGCTGGGCGAGGTTTTCGACCTGTACCACCGCGGGGTCATCACCGGGGACGACGAGGTCGCCGTCGCGCACACCGAGGGGCCGCAGTTCCGCCGACTGAGCGAGCCGCTGGTGAACATCCGCCACGTGCTGCGGATGCTGGCCGACGACGGCGTGATCACTGCCGCCGACGCCGGCGCCCTGCTCGATGTCGCCCGTGCGCTGCCGTACACGTCGCGGTCGTGGCCGGCGATCGACGATCTGGTGCGCCGCAAGGAGCCCGCGCTGGTCGCGGGCCTGGGCACGGTGCGGGACCACGTGGGCCGGGATCCGCAGCGGTGGGACCGGAAAGCTCAGGACACGCGCATGGCCCTGGCCTGGCTGTCCGAACCGGCCGACCCGGTCGACACCGCCGGCTGGCCGGAAGGCTGGCGAACCCGGCACCTCCACGAGTGGATCACGCAGTTTCGGGGCACGGTCGTCGACGATGTCGAGGTCGACGGACTTGCCGTCGTCCGCTACCGGCAGCTCTACGATTCCGCCTTCCCGGCCCGGTGGCGGGCCCATGTCCTGGCGCGGATCGGCACTGTGGACAGCGGTGAGCTGGCCACGTGGCTGACGGACGAGGAAATCCACGCGCTGCCACCGGGAGAACTCCAGGCGCGAGCGCTCGTGCGCTCGTGCCGCCCGCCGCGAGGACTGGCGGACCTAGCGGAGGCCGCTGCTAGCGGGCAACCCGACGACGAAGCGACTGTGCGGGCGGTGGCCGAGGCGGTCGCCACGAACGAGGTCGTGGCCGAGGAATCGCCGGAGTGGCGGATATCGAGCCTGCGCGAGGACGTCCTGCACACCCACCTGGCCGGCTTGTGGGACGTGGCGCCCGCCGATGCCCGCGCGTTCGCGGCGGCCGCACGGGACCGCGGCTTCTCCTCGACCGTCGAGGCGGTTGAGGCCCTGCGCCCCTTCTTCCTACGGGACCACCTGGCGTTGGGGGAGCCGGCGAGCGAGTCGGAGGCGGCGATATGAGTGGGGCCAAGGTCCACATCGACGGCACGCACCGTGTCCGTCCCCCGGAACAGACCTGGGACCTGGTCCGGCCGCTGCTGCCGCGGTTCGGCGTCACCCGCGTGGCCGACGTGACCGGGCTCGACGTGCTGGGTGTCCCGGTGGCCATGGCCGTCCGGCCGCTGGCCACGACCCTCAGTGTGTCGCAGGGCAAGGGAGCGACCCAGCTGTTGGCCACGGTGTCCGCGGCGATGGAGGCGATCGAGCTGTGGCACGCCGAGATCGCGCCGACCACGCTCGCCGCCCGAGCCACGCCGTCGGCCGACCTGGACCTGCCTTATTCGGTGCGGTCACTGGACCAGCACCTGGGCAGCTTGTTCACACCGAGAACCCGAACCGACTGGGTGCTCGGCTCAGGCCTGCGCACCGGACGACCGACGCCACTGCCCCTCGAGTCCGTGCACCTGATCGAGCAGGGCTGGCGTCCGCTGGGGCTGCGGGTCAGCACCAACGGCCTGGCCTCCGGCAACTCGGCGGCTGAGGCTGCCCTGCACGCACTCTACGAGTTGATCGAGCGGGACGCGCTCGGCGATGAGCCGGTCGAGAACCGGGGTACGGCGGTCGACCCGGCCACGGTCGACGACCCGCTGTGCGCGGAGCTGATCGGACGCGTCCTCGACGCAGGGGCATTCCTGGAGATCCGCGAGCTGGCCGCGGCGGCCGGAGTGCCGTGTTTCGCCTGCCGGGTGTGGTCAGCCGACTTTCCCGTCGCGGCGACGGGTTCCGGAGCCCATTCGGCGCCCGGCGTCGCGTTGAGCCGTGCCGTCACCGAGGCTGCGCAGAGCCGGCTCACCGCGATCACCGGCAGCCGCGACGACCTGGCCCCGGTCTACGCCGGCATGCGCGAGGACGTCCCCACGTCGCCGCGGCCGCCGGCCGAGCCGGCTCCATGGTCGGGCCGCCGTGCCCCCGGAATGCCGGAGTTCGACCGGATCGACGACGAGCTGGCGTGGCTGGCCGAGGTCGTCACGCGGCGTACCGGGGCGGAACCGATCGTGGTCGACCTGAGCAGCCGACCGGAATTCGCCGTGGTCAGGGTGGTGGCGCCGGGCCTGACCTTTCTCGACGGCGCCGACCGGGAGGAGCATCGCCATGCCATCCGCTGACCTGCTCGTCACGGTGGCCGAGTACGCGGTCACCGCGCTGCTGCTGATCCGCATGACGGTGGTCGGATTCCTACAGCCGCCGGGGCGCACCTTCAGCTGGCCGATGTTCACCCGCGGCTGCGAGATCGACATCGCCTTCGAGGTCGAGACCGACCATGGCCGGGAGCAGGTGGACCTGTTCGGCCTCCTGCCGGCCCACCACCCGGCCATCAGCACCGAGGACCTCCAGATCGTCGTCGACTACCTGGCCCAGACCAAGGGATCGGTCACTGGCCAGGGCATCGTGCTGCACGCCGCCGGGAAGGACATCGTGAAGGTCGAGGCCGGTCGTGTGGTTGTTTGACGCGGCACTGAACGGCTTTCACACGGCGACCCCCGAGTGGCGGCTGCAGCTGTTCCGGGTGTTGCTCGGTGCGGCCTGCCTGCTCAAGTTCACGGTCGCCCTGACGCACGGCGGCCTGTCCCGGCTGAACCCCGGTACTCTCGGACGCCACGAGCTCGTCGTCAAGTACGGCGCTCGCGACGGCGAATGGCTGGCCCGGGTCTACCAGCCGGTGCTGTTCCTCCGGCTCCTGGCCGGCGTGGCGCTGCTACTGGGTCTGTGGCCCAAGCTGGCGGTGTGCGTGGTGGTGCTGGGGCTGCTGCACGAGCGAACCTACGCGCCCCGGTTCAACAGCATCTACCTCATGTTGCTCGCCCTGTGCCTGCTGCCGGCCGGGGCGCTGGGCACGATGTTCGACTTCTCCACCCGGACCAGTTCGGCCAACACCTGGGCCCAGTTCCTCATCGTCGTGATCACCATTGACCTCTACTGGAACAGCGCCTGGCAGAAGATCCGGTCGCGGCAGTTCACCAGCGGCCTGTTGCTGGCCCAGTTCGTTCATTTCATCGGCCGGGTTGAGCATCGCCTGACCCACCGGGAGTTCTTCTACCCACCGGTGATGCGGCGGCTGCTCGGCGGTCTGGACGACGCCGCCGTGCGGCGCTGGAGGGTGATGTCGCTGGCGGTGATCGGGCTGGAGGTCGTGCTGCCGTTCGGGCTGCTGATCCCGGCGACCCATCTGGCCGCGCTGGTCGTCGGCATCGCCATGCATCTGTCCTTCTCGTTCCTGATGCCCCGTCAGCTCATGGGGTTCTCGGTCGCGACCGTGTCGAGCTATGTGCTTTTCCTGATCTGAGATGGAGGAACCGTGATGCTGCTGTCGTCGGTGGAGACGACCTTCGTGGAAGACCAGGCCTCGGAGTTCCTCGCCCGGATGCTGCGGCGGCTCGGCAGTGACTCGCTGGCCGCGCTCAAGCCGGTGACCAGCGAACCAGCGGCCGAGCTGACCGTGATCCCGGTGGCCGACCCCCTTGCCCTGTCCAGCGCGGAGCGCGACGCGCTGACCGCGTCCTTCCGTTCCCGGCACGGTGTCGCGGCGTTCGCACTGACCGCGCCGCCGCCGCTCGGGTCGCTGCCGCACCCCTTGCTCGCGCTGGCCGACCAGCTCAGCGACCGGCTGGGGCTGGGTTTCCCACTGACCCACCCGGCTGAGTCGGCGCCGTTCGTGCTGGAGACCTTCGGCCGGTCCGACGGCACGACGAAGATCTTCGACGTCGGCGGCATGTCGCACGAGGCCCTGACCCCCAGGCCGCTGCCACCGCACTTCGACGGCACCGGCAACGCCTGCGGCGTCGTCGCGTTCGGTCTCTACATCGACGGCGCCCCCGGCCAGGCCCCGGTCAACTACTTCCAGAACATCGCGGTGCTGGCTCTCGACCTGGCCGCCGCCGACGAGGAAGCGTTCCTCAGCCTGTTCCTGCCCGACGCCATCACTGTGCTCTGGCAGGACCTGCGGATCAGCCGACCGATCCTGTTCCTCGACCCCGACGGCCAGCCGCAGGCCTGGTTCCGCGCCCCGGACGCCGAGATCAGCGTCGCCGTCCGGCCGGGCTGCCCGCCGCTGGAGCGGGCCCGAGCCTTCATCGACGAGCACACGCGGCCTTGTGCCCACGGCTCGTCCTACATCCGCCTGGACCAAGTGGGCGGCGGCTGTCTCGTGGACAACACTGCCACCATCCACGGCCGCACCGGGTACGCGGACGCCAGTGACGACGGGGCGCGGCGGATCCTGTCCCGCAAGTGGTGGGTGCGGTCCGCGACCGACCAGAACTACCGAATCTGCCCGGGAACTCGGATCGACGAACGGTTCGGCCGGCTCTATCCGGAGCTGTTCGGTCCGGAGTCGCTGGCCGACGGTTGGGTGTACGACGCCGAGGCCGGCCGCAACGTCCGGCGGGGTTCATGAGCGCCCCGCCGCCGGCGCGGCCGGGCGGCATGCGGGCGTTCGGGATCGTGTGGTCGGGGCAGGTGGTCAGCCGGCTGGGCACCGCGGTGGCGCAGTTCGCGTTCGTGGTGAACATCTGGCGGTCCGGGGGCTCGGCCACCGATGTCGTGCTGCTGTCGCTGTTGACCTTCCTGCCCAGGATGCTCCTCAGCCCGCTGGCCGGCGCGCTGGTCGACCGCTGGGATCGGCGGGTCGTGCTGCAGATGGCCGACCTCGGCGGCGTCGTGGCCATCGGCGGCCTTACCCTGGCCCAGGTCGCCGGGCAGCTCTCGACCTGGCATGTCTACCTGGCCATGGTGGTCCTCGGCGCGGCTGAGGCGTTCCAGTTCCCGGCGCTGGCCGCCGCCATCCCCCAGCTGGTGCCGCAGCACCGTGTGCAGACCGCCAACGGGCTGGTCTCCGCGGCACGCAGCGTCGGCGACATCGGCGGGCCGGCGCTGGGGGCGCTGCTCGTCGTCACCGTCGGCCTCGACGCCATTCTGACCGCCGATCTGCTCAGCTACCTGTTCGCGATCGCCACGGTCTGGCTGGTCCGCATCCCGAGGCGGGCCGAGTCGACGGAGCTCCGGACACCCCTCGCAGTGGACGCCCTCACCGGCCTGCGTCACATTCTCTCGGTGCCGGGGCTGCGGGCCCTGGTGGCGCTGTTCTTCGTGGTCAGCTTCGCCGCGGTGTTCGGCTTCTCGGTCACCCAACCGATGATCCTGGCCCGCAGCGGCGACAGCGCGATGACGCTGGCCGCCGCCGACGCGGCTATAGGCTTCGGCACCCTCCTCGGCGGCGCTCTGCTCTGGGTCTGGCGCGGTCCCCGGCGCCGGATCATGGCCATGCTGGTCGGCATCGCGGTCACGAGCGTTTCCGCGCACATGACCATGGCGGTCGTTCGCGGCGCGCCGGCATGGTTCGCGGCGTCCCTGGTGGGAGCCGCCTTCGTGCCCTTCATCAACGGCGCCCTCGCGTCGACCGTCCAGGGCAAGACCCCCGCCGCCCTGCACGGCCGGGTGTTCGGGGCCGTCTTCTTCCTCTCGCAGCTCGCGGCGCTGTTGGCGATGATCCTGTCCGGCCCATTGGCCGATCACGTCTTCGAACCGCAGGCCAGGACCGGGACCGGTGTGGCAGGGGTGCTGCGGCCGATCGTCGGTGACGGGCCCGGCAGCGGCATGGCCGCGATGCTGTTCCTGGCCGGGCTGTGCGGACTGCTCGCGGCGGTCGTGGGGTTCCTCCACCGCGACCTGCGCGACATCGACCGCGTCGGGTCCGCCCCGGACGACCCGAAGCCGTTGACCGTGCAGAAAGGCCGCGCATGAGTGAGAACGAGGTCTGCCCGCTGCGGTTCCCGCCGCCGCGCGAGTCGGTGTTCGGGCCGCTCTCAGCGGCCGACGAGCTGCGGCGGCGACCGGTGACCCGGGTTGAGCTGCCGACCGGTCAGCCGGCCTGGCTGATCAGCAGCCACGAGCAGGCGAAGGCAGTGCTGGCCGACCCTCGGGTGAGCTGCGACCCGACCCGACCCGGCGCACCCCGGATGATCGCCGACGCGAACGCGCCGCGGCACATGCCCGGCTTCTTCATCGACCACGACCCGCCGGAGCACACCCGGCTGCGGCGACTGGTGATCCCGGAGCTCAGTGTGCGGCGTGTCGAAGCGATGCGGCCGGTCATCCAGCGGATCGTCGACGACGCCGTCGATGGCCTGCTGCGCACAGGACCGCCGGCCAACCTGGTCCATGACTTCGCCTTCCCGGTGCCCTGCGCGGTGATGGGGGAATTGCTCGGTGTGCCCCCGGCCGACTTCCCGTATTTCCGTGAACGCACCGCGGCGCTGGTCGACACGCACAGCGGGAGCGAGCGCCGCCGGATCGCGTTCGCTGAGATCCACGCCTACTTCGACCGGCTCGCCGGCGACTTCCGGAAGCACCCCGCCGACAATCTGCTGAGCCGGCTCGCCGCGGCCGAACGTGCCGTCGGCATCGGCCACGACGAGGTGGTCGGTATGGCGGTGCTGCTGCTCATCGCTGGTTTCGAGACGACCGCCAGCATGATCGCGCTCGGCGCCGCGGCCCTGTTGGGCTTCCCGGAGCAGCGCGCCGCCGTCTGCGCCGCCGCCGGCTCATTCCCGGAGGCGAGCGAGGAGATGCTTCGGTTCTTCTCCAACGCCAACCTCGAGTTGGGCGGCCGCACCGCGCTGGCCGACCTCGACATCGCCGGCGAAACCATCCGGGCAGGCGACGCGATCGTTGTCAACGCCTGGCTGGCCAACCACGACCCCGCCGCGTACGAGCGGCCGGAGGCCTTCGACGTGCGGCGGGGCGACCGGCGTCACCTCGCCTTCGGGCACGGGGCGCACCAGTGCGTCGGCCAGAATCTGGCCCGCGTCGAGATGGAGATCGCCCTGCGTGCGCTGTTCACCCGGTTGCCCCGCGTGCGGCTCGGCGTGCCCGTGGCGGAGCTGCGGGCAAACACCTCCGCGGCTATGTTTGGCCTCGACTCCCTGCCTGTCGCCTGGTGAGGCTGGATTCTGAGGGGGACTCATGTCCGGTGGGCGGTCCTTCGGCGTCGACGCGCCCCGCTACGACCGGGCCCGTCCCGGTTATCCCGGTGCGCTCGTGGACGAGCTCGTCGGGGCCCGCCCGCTGCGGGTCGTCGACGTCGGATGCGGCACCGGCATCGCGTCGCGACTGTTCCAGGCCCGGGGCTGCGAGGTCACCGGCGTGGAGCCCGACGAGCGCATGGCCGCCTTCGCGCGCGACCACGGGATCGACGTGGAGACGACGACGTTCGAGCGCTGGCCGACACCGCAACGTCGGTTCGACCTGCTCGTCTGCGCTCAGGCCTGGCACTGGGTCGATCCGGTCGAGGGACCGCGGAAGGCAGCCAACGCCCTCGTGCCCGGCGGCCGGATCGGCCTGATCTGGAACTTCGCCGAGCAGCCGGCCGAACTCAACGCGGCGCTCCGGGCCAGCTACCGAGAACTGGCTCCGGAACTGATGGACGAGCTCAAGCAGCCGGAGTACCCCGTCCCGGTCCTCTCCGAAGCCGCGTGGGGGCTCGATCACACCGGACTGTTCACGCCGAGCGTCACGCTGTCCTGGGACTGGACCCGCGACTACACCACAGCGGAGTGGCTCGACCTCGTCCAGACGATCAGCGGCTATCGCAAGCTTCCCTCCGATCGCCTGGACGGGCTGCTCTCGGCCGTTGCCCGCGACATCGACGCCCTCGGCGGTGCCTTTCCCCTGCGGTTCCGCACCTGTTTGGTCACCGCCACCCGAACCAGCCGGATGCTGTGAAGGGCCCTTCCGATGTCCGGTGTCGGGAAGGGCCCCTTCGCCATGGTCAGTAGACGGGGCCGGTGTACTTTTCGCCGGGGCCCTGGCCGGGGTCGTCGGGGACGGCGGAGCCCTCGCGGAACGCCCGCTGCACGGCCTGGAGGCCGTCGCGCAGGGGGCCGGCGTGCGGGCCGAGGTACTCGGCGGAGGCGGTGATCAGGCCGGCCAGCGCGGTGATCAGCCGGCGGGCCTCGTCCAGGTCGCGGTGGGGGCTGGACTCGGGCTCGGTGTCGGCCAGGCCGAGGCGTTCGGCGGCGGCCGAGAGCAGCATCACCGCGGCCCGGCTGATGATCTCCACACTGGGCACGGCGGCCAGCTCACGCAGCTGCGGGGCGTCGATTTCGGGCAGTTCCGTCACGTCTGCTACCCTTACACGTGCGACCAGCCCCCGTATGTGCGGGGGCGGCAAGTGGAGCCCCGCTCCCACCCGAGCCGCCAGCAGGCAGCCGGGTCCGGTCCTCCGGCCCTGAGACGGGTCGGAGCAGCCCGACTCAGGTCGGGCGATCGGAAGGAAGCGGGCCCCGCATGTCACGGACATGTGGGGCCGTTGCCGTTTCTGGCGCACCCAGGCAACTGAAGGACGTGCATGACAGCTCCCTCTAGTCGAGACCGTGGAGGCCCCACCTCCGCACCCGAGGCCCGTATCAACGACCGCATTCGGGTGCCCGAGGTCCGGCTCGTCGGGCCCAATGGTGAACAGGTGGGCATCGTCCGCATCGAGGACGCCCTCCGGCTCGCCGTGGAAGCGGATCTGGACCTCGTTGAGGTCGCCCCGCAGGCCCGCCCGCCGGTCTGCAAGCTCATGGACTACGGCAAGTACAAGTACGAGAGCGCGCAGAAGGCCCGCGAGTCGCGGCGCAACCAGCAGCTCACGGTGATCAAGGAGCAGAAGCTCCGGCCGAAGATCGACCCGCACGACTACGAGACGAAGAAGAACCACGTGGTTCGCTTCCTCGAGCACGGGCACAAGGTCAAGGTCACCATCATGTTCCGCGGCCGCGAGCAGTCCCGGCCGGAGCTCGGCTTCCGGCTGTTGCAGCGGCTGGCCGAGGACGTGAACGAGCTGGGCTTCGTGGAGTCCAGCGCCAAGCAGGACGGCCGCAACATGATCATGGTGTTGGCGCCGCACAAGAGCAGCAAGACCCGGCCGATCAAGGCCACCGCCCCGGAGACCGGCTCCGAGCAGGAGTGATACCCGGGAACCCCCGAGGTACGACGACGCACCGCCGCCCAAGCCGGGCGGCGGTACGACAACGAGGACGACAATGCCCAAGAACAAGACGCACAGCGGCATCTCCAAGCGCGTGAAGGTGACCGGCAAGGGCAAGCTCCTGCGGGAGGGCACCGGCAAGCGCCACCTGCTGGAGAAGAAGTCCAGCAAGCTGACCCGCCGCTACGCCGGCGACAAGCAGGTCGCCAAGCCCGACGTCGCGCGTATGAAGAAGATGCTCGGTATCTGACGCGAGCTGCTGTCCCCTACGAAGACCCGGGGTGCCCCGAACACCCCCATGAGATTGACAGGATGAACCAGTGGCACGCGTCAAGCGGGCGGTCAACGCCCAGAAGAAGCGCCGCACGACCCTGGAGCTCGCCAGCGGCTACCGCGGCCAGCGCTCCCGGCTGTACCGCAAGGCCAAGGAGCAGGTGCTCCACTCGCTCAACTACGCCTACCGGGACCGTCGTGCCCGCAAGGGCGACTTCCGGCAGCTGTGGATCACGCGTATCAACGCGGCCGCGCGCCAGAACGGCATGACCTACAACCGCTTCATCCAGGGCCTCAAGGTCGCGGGTGTCGAGGTGGACCGCAAGATCCTGGCCGAGCTGGCCGTCAACGACGCCGACGCGTTCACCGCGCTGGTCGAGCTGGCCCGCAAGAACGTGCCGGCCCAGACCCCGGTGAGCCAGGGCTGAGCAAGGTCTCGTCGGCGCGATCCGGGGCCGGGGTGTTCACCGAACGCACGCCCCGGGTCGCCGCCGCCCGCCAGCTGACCCGGCGGGCCGGACGCGACAAGGACGGTCGCTTCCTGGCCGAGGGCGCGCAGGCCGTGCGTGAGGCGCTGGCCTGGGCCCGCGTCGGTCACGGCCGGGTGCACGAGGTGTTCGTCACGGCCATCGCCGCGCAGCGCAACGCCGAACTGCTCGACCAGGCCGACGAACAGCGCGTGCCGGTGAGCGAAGTCACCGACAAGGCGGCCGACGGCCTGTCCGAGACGGTGTCGCCGCAGGGCATCATCGCCGTCTGCGACCTGGTCGACCAATCGGTCCAGGACGCCTTGAAGGGAGCGCCGCTCCTGGTGGCGGTGCTGGTCGGGGTGGCCGATCCGGGCAACGCCGGCACGGTGCTGCGGGTGGCCGACGCCGCCGGCGCGGACGCCGTGCTGCTGGCCGGGGCCACCGTCGACCCGCACAACGGCAAGTGCGTGCGGGCCTCCACCGGCAGCCTGTTCCACCTCCCGGTCGCCCGCTCGCGGGACACCGAGGCGGTGCTGGCCGCCTGCCGCGACGCCGGGCTGCGCCTGGTCGCCGCCGACGGCTACGCGGAGCGGGACCTGGACCAGGCCGAACGGGCCGGCGAGCTGACCGGGCCGACGGCCTGGGTGTTCGGCAGCGAGGCCCACGGCCTGCCGGCCGACCTGCTGGAGCGGACCGACAGCGCGCTGCGGGTGCCCATCCACGGTCAGGCGGAAAGCCTTAACCTCGCCACCGCCGCGGCCGTCTGTCTCTACACCTCGGCCCGGGTGCAGCGCTCCGCGTGAAATCGTTTCAGTCCGACCCCGTAGGATCGGTCTGTTCACCACCCGCATGAAGCCAGCCCCAGGAGTTGTCAGGCGACCATGTCCGGAGTCAACGATCCTTTCGACCCCAAGCAGGTCGCGGCACTCGCGCCGGAGACGCTGAAGGCCGCGGTCGAACAGGCGCACGAGGCGTTCGCCGAAGCCGCCGACCTCGACCAGCTGGCCGCGGTGCGGCCCGCGCACCTCGGCGACCGGTCGCCGCTGCTCACCGCGCGCCGGGAGATCGGCGCGCTGCCGCCGGCCGCCCGGTCGGAGGCCGGCAAGCGGGTGAACGAGGCGCAGGCCGAGATCAAGGCCGCCTTCGACGAGCGCAAGTCGGCGCTGGAGGCCGAGCGCAACCGCCAGGTGCTGCTGACCGAGACGGTCGACGTGACGCTGCCGTGGGACCGGATCGCGCCCGGGGCCCGGCACCCGCTGACCACGTTGGCCGAGCGCATCGGCGACGTGTTCGTCGGCATGGGCTACGAGGTCGCCGAGGGGCCCGAGGTCGAGACCGAGTGGTTCAACTTCGACGCGCTCAACACGAGCAAGGACCACCCGGCCCGCACCATGCAGGACACCTTCTACATCGCGCCGGAGAACTCCGGCCTGGTGCTGCGCACCCAGACCTCGCCGGTGCAGATCCGCACCCTGCTCAACCGGCCGCTGCCGGTCTACATCGTGTGCCCCGGCCGCACCTACCGGACCGACGAGCTGGACTCGACCCACACCCCGGTCTTCCACCAGGTCGAGGGCCTGGTCGTGGACAAGGGCATCACCATGGCCCACCTCAAGGGCACGCTGGACGCGTTCGCCCGGGCCATGTTCGGCGCCGACTCCAAGACCCGGCTGCGACCCTCCTTCTTCCCGTTCACCGAGCCCTCGGCCGAGGTGGACGTGTGGTTCCCGCAGAAGAAGGGCGGCGCGGGCTGGGTCGAGTGGGGCGGCTGCGGCATGGTCAACCCCAACGTGCTGCGGGCCACCGGCGTGGACCCCGAGGTGTACTCGGGCTTCGCGTTCGGCATGGGCCTGGAGCGCACGCTGCAGTTCCGCAACGGCATCCCCGACATGCGTGACATGGTCGAGGGCGATGTCCGCTTCACCTCGCCCTTCGGAACGGAGTTCTGAGTCCCGTGCGCATTCCTGTCAGCTGGCTCGCCGAGCACCTGCCGCTGCCCGAGGAGACCACGCCCGAGGACGTGGCCGAGGCGCTGATCCGGATCGGCCACGAGGTCGAGGCCGTGGAGCGGCTCGACCCCGTGGACGGCCCGCTGGTGGTCGGCCTGGTGGTGGAGATCGAGGAGCTCACCGAGTTCAAGAAGCCGATCCGGTACTGCCAGGTCGAGGTGGACGAGGACCGCATCCAGGGCATCGTCTGCGGCGCCCGCAACTTCGTCGAGGGCGACCTGGTCGTGGTGGCCCTGCCCGGCGCGGTGCTGCCCGGCGGCTTCGAGATCGGCGCGCGCAAGACCTACGGCAAGACCAGCGAGGGCATGATCTGCTCGGTCAAGGAGCTGGGCCTTGGCGACGACCACACCGGCATCCTGGTGCTGCCGCCCGGCACCGCCAGCCCCGGTGACGACGCCAAGCCGATCCTCGGCCTCGACGACGCCGTGCTGGAGCTGTCGATCACGCCCGACCGCGGCTACGCGCTGTCGGTCCGCGGCCTCGGCCGGGACCTGGCCTGCGCCTTCGACCTGCCCTTCGGCGACCCGGCCGGCGCCGACGTGCGCGCCACCGACAACGAGGTGTGGCCGGTCGACGTGCAGGACGAGGAGGGCTGCCGTCGCTTCGTGGCCCGCCGGGTGACCGGCGTGGACACCAAGGCCCCGACCCCGTTCTGGATGCGCCGCCGGCTGATGCTGGCCGGCATCCGCTCCATCTCGCTGCCGGTCGACGTCACCAACTACGTGATGCTGGAGACCGGCCAGCCGCTGCACGCCTTCGACGCCGCCAAGCTCCAGGGCACGCTGGTGGTGCGGCGCGCCCAGGAGGGCGAGAAGCTGCGCACCCTCGACGACATCGAGCGCACCCTGTCCACCGACGACCTGGTCATCTGCGACGACAGCGGCCCGGTGTCGCTGGCCGGCGTGATGGGCGGCGCGTCCACCGAGGTCGGCGAGACCAGCACCGACATCCTGCTGGAGGCGGCCAACTGGGAGCCGGCCTCGATCGCCCGCACCGCCCGCCGGCACAAGCTGCCCAGCGAGGCCTCGCGCCGGTTCGAGCGCTCGGTCGACCCGGTGGTGGCCGCGGCCGCCCTGGACCGCGCGGCCAAGCTGCTCGACGAGTTCGGCGAGGGCAGCATCCGCCCCGGCCGCACCGACGTCGGCAACCCGATCCTGCCGTCCCCGGTGTCCATGCCGATCGACATGCCCGACCGGGTGGCCGGCGTGCGCTACGCCCGCGGCGTCACCGCGCGGCGGCTCGGCCAGATCGGCTGCGGCGTCGAGGTCACCACCAGCGACGACGGCCGCACGTTTGTCATCGCCACCCCGCCGCCGTGGCGGCCCGACCTCATCCAGCCGGCCGACCTGGTGGAGGAGGTGCTGCGGCTGGAGGGGTACCACACCATCCCGTCCGAGCTGCCGCCCGCGCCGCCGCAGCGGGGCCTGACCGAGGCGCAGCGCCGCCGCCGGGCCGCGTCCCGGGCGCTGGCCGAGGCCGGCTACGCCGAGGTGCTGCCGTTCCCGTTCGTGGCCACCACCGTCTGGGACGACTTCGGCCTGGACGCCGACGACGTGCGGCGCACCACCGTGAAGGTGCTCAACCCGCTGGAGGCCGACCACCCCGAGCTGGCCACCACGCTGCTGCCCAACATGCTGGACATGTTGCGCCGCAACGTTTCCCGTGGCCAGCGGGACCTGGCGCTGTTCCACATCGGACAGGTCGTGCTGCCCAAGGCCCAGCCCACCCCGGTGCCGGAGGTCGGCGTCGCCGGCCGTCCCACCGACGAGGAGCTGGGTCAGCTGGAGGCGTCGCTGCCCAACCAGCCGCTGCACGCCGCCGTCGTGCTGGCCGGCCACCGGGAGCAGGCCGGCTGGTGGGGCAAGGGCCGGGAGGCCTCGTGGGCCGACGCCGTCGAGGCCGCGCGGACCATCGCGCACGCCTGGGGCGTCGAGCTCACCGTCGTCGCCTCCGACCTCGCGCCGTGGCACCCCGGCCGCTGCGCCGAGCTGCGGGTCGGCGGCTGGCCCGTCGGCCACGCCGGCGAGCTGCACCCGGCCGTCGTGGAGAAGCTGGGGCTGCCCAAGCGGACCTGCGCCATGGAGATCGACCTGGACGCCCTGCCGCTGGCCGACCGCCGGCCGGTGCCGGTGGTCTCGCCCTACCCGCCGGTGCTGCTGGACGTGGCCCTGGTCGTCGACGCCGCCGTGCCGGTGGCCGACGTCGCCTCGGCCCTGCGCTCCGGCGGCGGCGAGCTGCTGGAGGACATCCGGCTGTTCGACGTCTACACCGGCGAGCAGCTCGGCGAGGGCAAGCGCTCCCTGGCCTACGCCCTGCGCTTCCGGGCCCCCGACCGCACCCTCACCGTCGAGGAGGCCACCGCCGCCCGCGACGCCGCGGTCGCCGCCGCCGGCTCCAACCACGGCGCCACCCTCCGCGCCTGACCCCCCGGTTTTCGCGCCGTCAGAAGTGTAGGAAGGGGGCTTTCCTCCACTCCAAGTGGAGGAAAGCCCCCTTCCTACACTCGCTGCCGTGTTGTGGCGGGGCCGTTCCTGGCGTGGGGTGCAAGGAAGGCGCCGTGAGGGGCGTCAGGGGAAGAGGACTCCGGGGTTGAGGATGCCGGTGGGGTCGAAGGCGTGCTTGATGCGGCGCATGAGGGCGATGCGGGCGGGGTCGGCCAGCTCGGTGAAGTAGCCGGTCTTGGCCCGGCCCAGGCCGTGCTCGCCGGAGATCTGGCCGCCGAGCTCGACGGCGTACGCGAGGATCTCGGTGAACAGCTTCTTGCGGATCGCCGGGTCGGGGCAGCGGATGGCCAGGTGGACGTTGCCGTCGCCGGCGTGGCCGCAGCCCAGGGCGTCGCCGCCGGCGGCCCGGGCCAGTTCCTGGGCGGCGGCGATGAACCGGGGCATCTCGGTCCGCGGCACCACGGCGTCGATGGTGTCGTCGCAGCCGACGGCCTTGACCACCCAGAACGCTTTCTCCCGGGCCTCGATCAGTCGCCGGGCCGCGCCGCCGTCCAGCACGTAGACCTCGGTCGCGCCGAGCCCCGAGAGCAGTTCGCCGGTGGTCTCGACGTCCTCGGCCAGCCGCCGGTCGTCGCGGCTCTCCAGCGCCACCACCAGGTACGCGTCGCAGGCGGCGCGGATCTCGGCCGGCACGCCGAGGTCGAGGCCCTCCCGGTCGACAATGGCGGCCATGGTCGCGGCGTCGATGTACTCCAGGATGTGCGGCCCGACGCCGCTGGCGACGATCTCCGGCACGGCCGCCATCACCTGGCCGAAGTCGCCGAACGGGGCGAGCACGGTGGCGCCGTGCGGCAGCCGCGGCCGTAGCTTGACGATCACCTCGGTGACCAGGGCCAGCGTGCCCTCGGAGCCGATGATCAGCTGGGTCAGGTCGTAGCCGCTGGACGACTTGGCCACCTTGCCGCCGGTGCGGATGACCTCCCCGGTCGGCAGCGCCGCCTCAAGGCCGAGCACGTTGTCGCGGGTCACGCCGTACTTGACCGCCCGCATGCCGCCGGCGTTGGTGGCGACGTTGCCGCCGAGGCTGCCGCTGAGCTCGCCGGGCCGGACCGGGTAGGTCAGCCCGTGCTCGGCGGCGCGGGCGTCCAGCTCGGCCACCGTCACTCCCGGCTGCACGACGGCGACGTGGTTGCCGGTGTCGATCTCCAGCACGGCGTTCATCCGCTCGAACGACACCACCAGCCCACCGGCCACCGGCCGGGCCGCGCCGGAGATCCCGGTGCCCGATCCCCGTGCGGTCACCGGCACCCCGTGCTCGGCCGCCGTCGTCAGCAGCTCCGCGACTTCCTTGGCGCTGCCCGGTTTCGCGACGTACGCCGGGAGCTGCGGCCGGCCGGTCAGGTCCTCGTCGCGGCCGTAGTCCTCGGGGATCTCCGCGCCGGCCAGGAAGTTCCCGTCCCCGACGATGCTCGCCAGCCGGGTCCTCACGTCGTCCATCGACCGCCTCTTCGCCAGTGTGGGAAAGCCGCGTTCCTCCACTCCGAGTGCAGGAACGGGGCTTTCATACACTCGACCGGTCCTCGGTGGCGACCCGCTCGGCGGCGCTTCGCTCAACGCAGAACTCGTTGCCCCCGGGGTCGGCCAGCTGCACCCAGCCCTTCCTGTCCAGGGTGCGCTTGTCCAGCACCAGCGTCGCGCCGAGGCCGATCAGCCGCTGCACCTCCTCGTCACGGGCCGGTCCGGCTGGAGGTCGAAGTGCAGTCGGTTCTTGGCCGCCTTGCCCTCCTCCAGTTGTCATAGACCGGCCGGGGCAATTGGGAAGCGATCTTGGATGAGTGAACCTGGCAGGCATGCAAGCTGAAGTTGTCGCAGCCACGCCGGGTGGTGCGCAAGAATGGCGGCACCTATTCCGTCGGTGATGCGCACCGGGGCAATGCAACGGGGCGCCGATACCTGCTGACCGGCGGACTTGCCGAGTGCGGAGTGTGCGAAGCCCCTTCCTTGACGCCCAACGCCTGCAGCTCCGTTATGAGCTCCTGCTTCAGGACTCGAGCGGCAACTTCTTCGTCGGCAACGACAGCTGCCCTGGGTCGCGGTCGGCGGTGGCCGGGTCGAGTGTGGCGTGACTGCGCAGGTCACCCAGCACCGCTGCTGCGATCTCCCGTTGGCGGGCGTCAGCGCTGGCGAGGCCGGCCGGGCAGTACGAGGCTTTGTCACCCGAATAGCCGATTGTGTTATGTAGATCCTTTTAGTCTCATTGGGTGGTTATTTCGGTCAAATCAAGCATTGTTTAGCAACAAGGCTTGGGGGGATTTAATTGAGGTTATTACTTGGTAAGTTGGCCTTCTGGCGTCGTTCGGTAATGATTGTCGCGTGCGCGGCTGCTATCGGCATCGGACTGGTGGGCATGCCGCAGACAGCGCGTGCCGCGGATGCGAGTGTTGTCGCGGCGGCGCCGGCTGGTAGTGAAGTTCGTCCTCATATCGATGTCCGGCCATGTCGAACCGAAGCTACGCCCCAGATAGTGCTGGTCCTCGGTTCTGGTGGTGCAATCTGTTATGGGGGCTACGTCGGATCGATTCCGGTTAACAGCCTCTATGCGACACATGTCGTTGCGGGTGGTTACTGGGGTTCTGCTACCTGCTCCAGTGGTGGTCAGCAATTCTTCAAGCCCGGCGATATTTATAGCCTTAATTGTGTGGTTGTTTCAATGAAGATCACTTGCCCTAATTGGGCCTGTCTCTCTGGCTTCAACGCGAGTACCGCGGAAGTGCTCGGTGCGCAGGAACGCTATCGCGATCGCTGAACTGTCGGTGCGTCCGGCCGGTCTGCTCGATCTGGGTCTTTGTGTCACTGTGGTCCTGGTTTGTCCAGACGAGCAGCCCGCGCCGGAGGCACCGTTTCACAACCGCTTCGCGCTACGTCGGTAGCAGGAGAAAGTCAAAGTCGGTTTGTGCTGGTCACGGCAGCCATGATGGGCAGGATTCTGGTTCGGTCTGCGGCGATGCGTTGCAAGGTGTGGATGATCTGGGTGATCCCGGCCAGCCGTAACAGGCCCAGTGCGAGGTTGCGCAGGATGGCCATGACCTGGGCGCCCGCCCCAGCAGACGCACCGACGACCCGATCAAACTCCGTCCCCTTGCGGCCTGCCACCGGCAGCGCGTCGTCCATAGGGTCGACGTCGTCCTCGACGTCCTGCTCGTAGCCGGTGACGGCGGCCCAGAACGCGGCCAGCGCCACCCCGTGACGCAGGCGAAATCCCGGGCCCGGTGTTGCCTTGTAACCCCATGGAGGGGTACACATGGGGTTAGCAACGGGAACCGGGACGGGGAGACATCGTGATGCCCAAGATCAACGTGTATCTGTCCGACGAGCTGGCCGACGCGGTGCGGGAGTCCGGGGTGCCGGTCTCGGCCATCTGCCAGCGGGCCCTGGAGACGTCGGTGAAGCGGGTGACCGCCATCCGCGCGGCCGCCATCGGCGACCTGGACGGCGATCCGATCGGCAAGCTGCCGCACTTCACCGAACGCGCCCGTGTCACCGTGAAGCTGGCGATCGAGCAGGCCCGGGCCGACGGCGCGCCGCTGGTGGGCACCGAGCACCTGCTGTACGGCATCGTGCGCGAGGGCCAGAACATGGCGCTGCGAGTGCTGGAGGCGACGGAGATCGACCCGAAGCGGCTGCTGGCCGAGCTGCCCGAACCGAACGCGGGCGATCACCCGGCCGACCGGTTCAGCGGCCCGCTGGCCAACGCCTTCGAGCTGGCCGTCACCGAGGCGATCACCTTGGGGCACAACTACATCGGCTGCGAGCACCTGCTGCTGGGCCTGGTCGCGGAGCAGGACGGCGCCGGTGGCCAGACCCTGCGCGCGGCCGGCGCGGAGCTGCGGTCGCTGCGCGGCGCGGTGGCGGCGGCGCTGGCCGGCTTCGTGCACCAACGTGAACAGAGCAGCAAGGCGGGGGACCCTGCGGCAGCCGTCGCAGCGCTGGTCGGCAAGCAGCTCAAGCCCTTGCTGGACCGGCTGGAAAGGCTGGAACGGCACGTGGGCCTGGAGTGAGAATGGTCCTGGTCGTGGTGATCGCGACGCTGATCGTGTGGGGGATCGTGTGACCAATCGGGTGTTGTTGATCGCCACCGGCGACGTGATCGCGCAACGGCCGGCGTTGGCCCAGGTGGCCAGCGGCAAGGACCTGCTGGCGCACCTGGGGCCGGTCGCCGCCGAGGTGGTCGTCGAGGACCTGCTGGCCGAGCCCAGCTGGGACACCTCGGTGTCGACCATGCTGGCCATCGCCCGCCGCGCCCACGCCGCCCTCACCGAGGACGGCTTTGACGGCGTCGTCGTCACGCACGGCGTTGACAACCTGGAGGAGACGGCCTTCCTGACCGATCTGCTGGTCGGGCCGGCCGCCGCTCTCGGCGGCATCGTGTTCACCGGGGCCACCCGGCACCTCGACGACCTGTCCAGCGACGGCCCCCGCAACCTGGCCTCGGCGCTGTCGGTCGCGGCCGACCCGGCGGTGCGGGGCGCGGGCGTGCTGGTGTGCTTCGACGACGAGCTGCACGCCGCCCGCTGGGCCCGGCTGGCCGATCCGACCCGACCGGCCGCCTTCACCTCCGCGCCGTTCCCGCGCCTGGGTGCGGTCAGCGAAATGAAGGCGGCCTTGGTCGCGGCCCCGCCGCCGCTGCACCCGCGCCCGCACGGCGAGCCGGAGACCGACGTCGCCGTGATCAGGACGTACTCCGGGATGCCGGCCGCGGTCCTGAACGCCGCGGTCGACGCCGGAGCCCGCGGCATCGTGTTCGAGGGCTCGGGCGCGGGCAACGTGCCGGTGGAGCTGTTCGCCCCGATCATGGAGCTGACCCACTGGGAGATCCCGGCGGTCGTGGTGCCGCGGGTGCCGGTGCTCGGGGCCGGCCCGTACGGCGCGAAGCTGGCCGAGAAGGCCGGCGCGATCCTGGCCCCGGGCATGACCGCCGGGCACGCCCGGGTGGCGCTGATGGTGGCGCTGGGCGGCGGCGGGGTGCGCGCGGCCCGCGCGATGTTTCAGACGTGACCGAAACGTTTCGAAAGCCACCCTCCGTGCATGCCCGCGGTGCCACAATCGGCCCCTGGTCACGCTCTGACGGGGGTGGGGGTACGTGCCAAGGGGTGAGAGGCCGCTCGACGACGGGGACGGCCCGCTGCTGAGATTCGCCGCTGACCTGCGCAGACTCCGCGAACTGGCCGGCAGTCCGGTCTATCGGGAGCTGAGCCGCCGGGCCCACTACTCGACCGCCGTGCTGTCCGAGGCGGCCGGCGGGCGCAAGCTGCCGAGCCTGGCCGTGACCCTCGCGTACGTCACGGCGTGTGACGGCGACGCCGGCCTGTGGGAGCGGCGGTGGCGGGAGGTCGCGGCCGAGCTGACCCCGGTCGAGCCGCTCCGGCCGACCCGATCCCCGTATCTGGGCGCGGCCGCGTTCGACGTCGGCGACGCCGAACGGTTCTTCGGCCGTGACGCCCTGGTCGACGAGTTGGTGGCCGTGGTGGGGGAGCACCGCCTCGTGCTGGTGCACGGCGCGTCCGGCACCGGCAAGTCCTCACTGCTGCGGGCCGGCCTGGCTGCTCGCGACCGTCGGCGGGCCGTGGTCTTCACTCCGGGGCCGCATCCGATCGAGGAGTGCGCGGTCCGGCTGGCCGTCGTCGCCGGCTGGTCCGCGCCACGGCTGCGGGACGAACTCGTCACCGATCCCGTCAACCTGCACCTGCGGATCCGGCAGGCCGCCGCCGATGAGGAGCTGCTGCTGGTCGTCGACCAGTTCGAGGAGGTTTTCACCACCTGCGTTGACGAGGCCGAGCGGGCCGCCTTCATCACCGCCCTCGCGCACGCCGCCGGCGCCGAGACCAGCCGCTGCCGCATCGTGCTCGGCGTGCGGGCCGATTTCCTCGACCGCTGCGGCGCGAGCCTGCCGGACGCCCGCTCGTTCCCAGTGCGCCCGATGACCACCGACGAGCTGCGCGAGGCTGCCACCAGGCCCGCCTTGGCTGCGGGGCTGACACTGGAGACCGCCCTCGTGGCGCGGGTGATCGCCGACGCCAGCTCCGGCTGCGGCGTCCTGCCGCTCGTCTCGCAGGCCTTGCGGGAGACCTGGTGCCGGCGGCAGGGCATGACCCTCACCCTCGCCGCCTACGACGAGGCCGGCGGCATCCGGCACGCCATCGCCCGCACCGCCGAGTCCGTCTTCCTGGCCTTCGCTCCGCCGGAACGGGACCTCGCCCGCCAGCTCTTCCTGCGGCTCACCGCCTTCGGCGACGGCGCCGAGGACACCAAGCGACGGGTCGGCCGCTGCGAGCTCGACGACACCCCGCAGACCGCCGCCGTGCTCGCTGAACTGGTGCGTTCACGTCTGGTCGTCGTCGGGCGGCACGACCTCGAGCTCACCCACGAGGCCCTGCTGGTCACCTGGCCGCGGCTGCGGGAGTGGCTGTCCGAGGACCGCGACGGCCTGCGCACCCACCGCCAGCTCACCGAGGCCGCGGCCGCCTGGCTGGCCCTCGACCGCGACCCCGACTCCCTGTACCGGGGCCTGCGGCTGCTCATCGCCGAGGACTGGGTCAACCGGGCCAAGCCGGTGCTGTCGGTCAGGGAGCGTATGTTCTTCACCTCCAGCCTGTACTCCGAACACAACCGGCAGCGCCTCGACCGCCAGCGCACCCGTCGCCTACGCCAGCTCGTCGCCCTGCTGGTCGTGCTGCTGATGGTCACGGTCATCGTCGGCGTCCAGGCGTTTCTCACCAGCCGGCAGCAGTTCCAGGAGCAGGCCGTGCAGAACGCGGTCGGCCAGCTGTCGACGGTCGCCCGCACCAACCCGTACCTCGCCGGTCAAGTGGCCCTGGCCGCCCACAACCTCGCCCCAGATTCGCCGCGGGCGGCCGGCCGGCTCCTCCAGTTCGCGACCGAGCGGTACGGCTTGCCCAACTCGACCCGGGCCGTCGCGGTCGACGCGAACGTCGACCTGATCGCGGCCGGCGCCACGGACGGCGACATCGAGCTGACCGACCTGAAGCACCACGGGGCTGTGAGCCTCCCCGGGGCCGGCGTCGCGGTGGACTCGCTCGCGATCTCCGCCGACAGCCGGCTGGTCGCCGCCTCCTACGTCGACGGCACCCTCCAGGTGTGGGACGTGTCCGACCCGTTCCATGCGGTGAACACCTGGTCCAGCCGCGGGAACCGGGTCCTGGTCAGCTTCAGCCGGACCGGACGGACGCTGGCCGCCGGCGGGCATCCCGACGACGGGGACCGCCGGCTCGCGCCGGACGCCTCCGACACCACCCTGTTGGACGCCACCAACCCGAAGGATCCGCGGCCCGTCGGCACCCTGCGGCAGACCCTGGGGCCGGTGCAGTTCTCGGCCGACGGGCGGACCCTCGCCGCCGTGTCGAGCCGTGACGACGTCCACCAGCCGCAGGTGTGGCGGCAGGCCGGCGGCCACTGGGCCCCGCTGCCCGCTGCCGCGCCCGGCCAGGACGGCGACTATGTCGCCGAGTCGGTCAGCGCCGACGGCTCGCTGGTCGCCGCCGTGACCAGCGACCTGAGCAAGCCGCGGGCCACGTTGTGGGCGGTGCGGGCCGACAAGCTGACCATGGCCGGCCCGGTGTCGACCACGCCACTGCCGATCCCGATCGCCTTCGACCCGTCCACCGGCCGGGCCGCCGTCGTCAACGCCGACGGCACGGTGGTCGTCTGGAAGCTGGGCCCGTCCGGCGGCGTCTCCGAGCTGCTCGAGCTGGACGCCACCGCGCAGCAGCATCTCCGATCGGTCTCCTTCGCCTCGGACGGCCGGCTCGTGGTGGCCGCCGACGACTCGGTCACGGTCTGGACCACCGACACCGACCGGGCCGCGCAGGCCGTGTGCCAGATGCCCCGCACCGGCCTGATCACCCAGAACCAGTGGGACTCCTACTTCACCGGAATGGACGTGCCGATGCCGTGCGATAACTGAGGGGTGCCGTCCGGTCCCACCGGTGAGACGCCGGCAACACTGTTGAGTAAATACCCACCGTCATGCATACTCATTCGCATGACGGTACGGGTGGCTGTCGCGGGCGCGAGCGGGTACGCGGGTGGTGAGCTGCTGCGGCTGCTCCTGAGCCACCCCGAGGTGGAGATCGGCGCACTGACCGCCGGCGGCAACGCGGGCACGCCGCTGAGCCAGCACCAGCCGCACCTGGTGCCGCTGGCCGACCGCGTCCTCGCCGACACCACCGCCGCCGAGCTGGCCGGCCACGACGTGGTCTTCCTGGCCCTGCCGCACGGCAAATCGGCCGAGCTCGCGGCCCAGCTGGGAGAGGACGTGCTGGTCATCGACTGCGGCGCGGACCACCGGCTGACCGACGCGGCCGACTGGCAGCGCTGGTACGGCGGCGAGCACGCCGGCTCCTGGCCGTACGGCATGCCCGAGCTGCCCGGCGCGCGCGAGAACCTGCGCAATGCCAAGCGGGTCGCGGTCCCGGGCTGCTTCCCGACCGCCGCCTCCATCGCGCTGGCCCCGGCCTTCGCCGCCGACATCGTCGAGCCGGACGTCGTGGTGGTCGCGGCCACCGGCACCTCCGGCGCGGGCAAGTCGCTCAAGCCCAACCTGCTCGGCTCCGAGGTGATGGGCGCGGCCAGCGCCTACGGCGTCGGCGGCAAGCACCGGCACACCCCGGAGATCGTCCAGAACCTCAGCAGGATCGCCGGCGCCAAGGTGTCGGTCTCGTTCACGCCGGTGCTGGTGCCGATGCCCCGCGGCATCCTGGCCACCTGCACGGCTCCCCTCAAGTCCACTGTGGACGTGCGTGCGGTGTACGAGAAGGCCTACGCCGACGAGCCCTTCCTGCACCTGCTGCCCGAGGGCGTGTGGCCGACCACGGCCGCCACCCTGGGCGCGAACTCCCTGCACGTGCAGGTGACCGCCGACCTGGACACCAACCGGCTGGTCGTGGTCGCGGCGGTCGACAACCTGACCAAGGGCACGGCGGGCGCCGCCGTGCAGTCCATGAACCTGGCTCTCGGGCTGCCCGAGACCACCGGCCTTTCCACCGTGGGAGTAGCCCCGTGACCACCTCGCAACTCGCCGTCACCCGCACCTCGGGCGTCACCACGGCGGCCGGGTTCCGCGCCGCCGGTGTGGCCGCGGGCATCAAGGTCTCCGGCGCGCCGGACCTGACGCTGGTGGTCAACGAGGGCCCGTCCGACGCGGCGGCCGCGGTGTTCACCACCAACAAGGTCAAGGCCGCGCCGGTGTTGTGGTCGCAGCAGGCGGTCAGCGACAACCGGCTGCGCGCGGTGGTCCTCAACTCGGGCGGCGCAAACGCTTGCACCGGCCCGGAAGGCTTCCAGGACACGCACCGGACCGCCGAGCACGTGGCCGAGGTGCTGGGCGTCAGCGCGGTCGACGTGGCCGTCTGCTCGACCGGCCTGATCGGCGAGCGGCTGCCGATGGACGCCCTGTTGTCCGGAGTGGACAAAGCCGCGCAAGCGCTTGCCGCCACGGCAGAAGCCGGCCTGGACGCGGCCACGGCCGTGATGACCACGGACACCCACCCCAAGCAGTCGGCCCTGACCCACCCGGCCGGCTTCTCGATCGGCGGCTTCGTCAAGGGCGCCGGCATGCTCGCCCCCAACCTGGCCACCATGCTGTCGGTCATCACCACCGACGCCGTGATCGAACCGGCCCGGCTGGACGCGATCCTCAAGGCCACCACCAAGGTCACCTACGACCGGCTCGACGTGGACGGCGGCACCTCCACCAACGACACCGTGCTGGTGCTGGCCTCCGGCGCCTCCGGCGTGGCACCGTCCGAAGAGGACTTCGCCGAGGCGTTGCGGGCCGTCTGCCACGACCTCGTGCGGCAGCTCCAGGGCGACGCCGAGGGCGTGACCAAGGAGGTCGCCATCACCGTGCAGGGCGCGGCCTCCGAGCGGGACGCCGAGACCGTGGCCCGCGCGATCGCCCGGGACAGCCTGGTCAAGACCGCCTTCTTCGGCTCAGACCCGAACTGGGGCCGCATCCTGATGGCCCTGGGCAACGCCCCCGCGCACATCGAGGCCGACAAGATCGACGTGATCCTCAACGGCGTGACCGTCTGCCAAGGCGGCACCCGCGCCGCCGACCGCGAGGGCGCGGACCTGTCCGGTCGCGACATCGAGGTGCTGATCGACTTGCACGTCGGCGACGCCGCCGCGACCGTGCTGACCACGGACCTGTCCCACGGCTACGTCGAAGAGAACAGCGCGTACTCGTCATGACCGATGTGAGCAAGGCGGAAGCGGCCGGCAAGGCCGAGGTGCTGATCGAGGCGCTGCCGTGGCTGCAGCGCTTCCACGGCAAGATCGTGGTGGTCAAGTACGGTGGCAACGCCATGATCGACGAGGACCTCAAGCGGGCCTTCGCCCAGGACATGGTGTTCCTGCGGCTGGCCGGCATCCACCCGGTGGTGGTGCACGGCGGCGGGCCGCAGATCAGCGCCATGCTCACGCGGCTGGGCATCGAGGGCGAGTTCGTCGGCGGCCTGCGTGTCACCTCGCCCGAGACCATGGACGTGGTGCGCATGGTGCTGGTCGGCCAGGTCGGGCGGGAGCTCGTCGGCCTGATCAACGCGCACGGCCCGTACGCGGTCGGCATCTCCGGCGAGGACGCGCAGCTGTTCACCGCCGAGCGCCGGGCGGCCATTGTGGACGGTGAGCCGGTGGACATCGGCCTGGTCGGCGACGTCGTCACCGTCGACCCGGCCTCGGTGCTGGACCTGATCCGGGCCGGCCGCATCCCGGTCGTGTCCACGGTCGCGCCCGATGCCGACGGTGTGGTGCACAACGTCAACGCCGACACCGCCGCCTCCGCTTTAGCCGTCGCGCTGGGAGCGGAGAAGCTGGTGGTGCTGACCGACGTCGAGGGCCTCTACACCGACTGGCCGGACCGTTCCTCTTTAGTCGACCAGATCGGCGCGGACGAGCTGGAGAAGCTGCTGCCCGGACTCACCAGCGGCATGGTGCCGAAGATGGAGGCGTGCCTTCGAGCAGTGCGCGGGGGAGTGCCCGCGGCGCACGTGATCGACGGCAGGCTTGCGCATTCGGTGCTGCTTGAAGTGTTCACCAGCAAGGGTGTCGGAACCATGGTGTTGCCAGAACAGGAGGAGCTGTGACCATCAAGTCCAATGAGGACAGCCGGAGCCGTTGGCAGTCGGCGTTGATGGACAACTACGGCACCCCCCAGCTGGCCCTGGTCCGAGGTGAGGGCGCCCATGTGTGGGACGCCGACGGCAACCGCTACCTCGACCTCTACACCGGTATCGCCGTGAACGCCCTCGGCCACGCCCATCCGGCCGTGGTGCGGGCCGTCACCGAGCAGGTCGGCCGGCTGGGCCACACGTCCAACATGTTCGTCAACGAGCCGGCGCTGGAGCTGGCCGAGGAGCTGGTGAACCTGGTCGGGCAGCCGGCCAAGGTCGTGTTCACCAACTCCGGGGCCGAGGCCAACGAGGCCGCGTTCAAGCTGGCCCGGCTCACCGGCCGCAGCAAGGTCGTCGCCTTCGAGGGCGCGTTCCACGGCCGCACCATGGGCGCGCTGGCGCTGACCGGGCAGCCGGCCAAGCGGATCCCGTTCGAGCCCATGACTCCCGACGTGGTGCACATCCCGTTCGGCGACGTGGCCGCGCTCGAGTCTGTTGTGGACGGTGACACCGCCGCTGTGTTCATCGAGCCGATCCTGGGCGAGGGCGGCGTGCTTCCCGCGCCCGACGGCTTCCTCCAGGCCGCCCGGGAGATCACCTCGAAGGCCGGGGCGCTGCTCGTGCTGGACGAGGTGCAGACCGGCATGGGCCGCTGCGGCAGCTGGTTCCTGTTCCAGCAGAGCGGCATCGTGCCCGACGTGATCACCTTGGCCAAGGGGCTCGGCGGCGGTCTGCCGCTGGGCGCGTGCATCGGCATCGGGGCCGCCGCCGAGCTGTTCAAGCCCGGGCACCACGGCACCACCTTCGGCGGCAACCCCGTCTCGTGCGCCGCCGGCCTCGCCGTCGTGCGCACCATCGCCGCCGACGGCCTGTGCGAACACGCCGCCGCGCTGGGCAAGGACATCGCCGCCCGCGTCGAGCAGCTGCACCACCCGCTGGTGTCCGGCGTTCGCGGCGCCGGGCTGCTGCTGGCCATCGGCCTGGCCAAGCCCGTCTCCGCCGGCGTCGCCAAGGCCGCCCAGGCCGCCGGTTATCTCGTCAACAACGTCCAGCCGGACTCGATCCGGCTCGCCCCGCCGCTCGTGCTGGCCGAGGCCGACGCCCACGCTTTTGTCGCCGCACTGCCCGCCTTCTTCGACAGCTCGGAGTCCTGAACCATGCCCCGGCACTTCCTCCGCGACGACGACCTCAGCCCGGCCGAGCAGCTCGAAGTGCTCGACCTGGCCGACAAGCTCAAGGCCGAGCCCCTCGCGCACAAGCCGCTGGCCGGTAAGTCCGTGGCCGCCATCTTCGAGAAGAACTCCACCCGCACCCGCCTGTCCTTCGATGTGGGCATCGCCCAGCTCGGCGGCCACCCCATCATGATCGACGGCCGCTCCATGCAGCTCGGGCGGGAGGAGACCATCGAGGACACCTCCCGGGTGCTGTCCCGCTACGTCGACGCCGTCGTGTGGCGGACCTTCGCCCAGAAGCGCATGGACGCCATGGCGTCGGTGTCGCGGATCCCCGTGATCAACGCCCTCACCGACGAGTTCCACCCGTGCCAGGTCCTCGCCGACCTCCAGACCATCCGCGAGCGCCACGGCAAGCTCGCCGGCCTGACCCTCACCTACCTCGGCGACGGCGCCAACAACATGGCCCACTCCCTGCTGCTCGGCGGTGTCACCGCCGGCATGCACGTTCGGGTCGCTTCCCCCGCCGACTTCGAGCCCGCCGCCTTCGTCCTCCGCGACGCCCTCGGGCTGGCCGCCACCACCGGCGGCTCCGTCGCCACCTTCACCGACGCCCACGCCGCCGTCGACGGCTCCGACGTCCTCGTCACCGACACCTGGACCTCCATGGGCCAGGAGAACGACGGCCTCGACCGCGTCGGCCCCTTCCGTTCGTTGCAGGTCAACGCCGACCTCCTCGGCCGCGCCGCCCCCGGCGCCATCGTCCTGCACTGCCTCCCCGCCCACCGCGGCTGGGAGATCACCGACGATGTCCTCGACGGCCCCGCCAGCGCCGTCTGGGACGAGGCCGAGAACCGCCTCCACGCCCAGAAGGCCCTCCTCGCCTGGCTCATCCAGCACTGACCTCACGTACCACCGAGGCCCTTGGAAGGGGGCTTTCCTCCACTCCGAGTGGAGGAAAGCCCCCTTCCAAGCGTCCGGAGCCGGCGCTGCTGCGCTCGCCCCGGAAGCTGCTGGAGACACTGTGCGACAAGCTTGAGTAATTACGCAGACTCGTGCATACTCATGCGTATGACTTCGCCGACCACCCGTGCCGCCCGCCAAGGCCGGATCGTCGAGCTGGTGTCGCAGCGGGCCGTGCGCAGCCAGTCGGAGCTGGCCAAGCTGCTGGCGTCGGAGGGCATCGAGACCACGCAGGCGACGCTGTCCCGGGATCTGGACGAGCTGGGCGCGGTGAAGCTGCGCGGCGCGGACGGCGGGGCGCCGGTGTACGTGATCCCCGAGGACGGCAGCCCGGTCCGCGGCGTCGAAGGCGGCCTGTCCCGCCTGACCCGCCTGCTGGGGGAGCTGCTGGTCTCGGCCGACTCGTCCGGCAACCTGGCGGTGCTGCGCACCCCGCCTGGCGCGGCGCACTTCCTGGCCAGCGCCCTGGATCGGGCGGCGCTGCACGACGTGGTGGGCACGATCGCCGGCGACGACACGATCTTCGTGGTGGCCCGCGAACCCCTGACCGGCACGCAGCTGGCCGAGCGGTTCACCGGCCTGGCGGCGGGCCATGAATGACGCCGACTTCTGCCGGCGGGCGGTCCAGGCCAACGCGCTGGTCCCGTCGGCCAACCCGATCTGGTCCCCGGCAACGGCTTTTGTCGGCTGCGACGCCGACCAGGTCGTGATCACGTTCGACGAAGGCGTGCCGGTGGCGATCGACGGCGAGACGGTGACGATGCTGCAAGCCGTGCAGGAGCTGAACTGGCGTGTCGGCGGCACCGGCCAGCCCGGCGCGAGCACGCTGATCGCCGCCCACCAGCGGCTGGAGGACGGCACGGTCGAGCCCGACCTGCTGCGCTTCAAACGGCGGGTGGAGCGCCGCTGGGCCAAGCTCGTCGGCAACGGCGGCTGGTCCTCGCCGCTGCGCACCGCGCTGGACGCCTTCATCGCCACGTCGCAGGAGCGCGTCAGCGGCGAGGTGCGGCTGGACCTTCGCGACCGGTTGACCCCGGCCGCCTGACAGCACAACGGATTCGAGGAGAAGGCAGTGAGCAAGCTCTGGGGCGGCCGGTTCGCCAGCGGTCCGGCCGACGCGATGGCGGCGCTGAGCCTGTCGACCCATTTCGACTGGCAGCTCGCCCCGTACGACATCGCCGGATCGCGGGCCCACGCCCGCGCCCTGCACCGCGCCGGCCTGCTCACCGAGGACGAGCTGACCCGCATGATCGCGGCGCTCGACGTGCTGGAGGCCGACGTCGCCTCCGGCGAGTTCACGCCGGTCGTCGCCGACGAGGACGTGCACACGGCCCTGGAGCGCGGCCTGATGGACCGCGCCGGCGCCGAGCTGGGCGGCAAGCTGCGCGCCGGCCGCTCCCGCAACGACCAGATCGCCACCCTGTTCCGGATGTGGCTGCGCGACGCCGCCCGCCGGATCGCCGCCGGCACGCTGGACGTCATCGACGCCCTGGTCAGCCAGGCCGAGCGCCACGCCGGCGCGGTCATGCCCGGCCGCACCCACCTCCAGCACGCGCAGCCGGTGCTGCTGGCCCACCACTTGCTGGCCCACGTGCAGTCGCTGCTGCGGGACCTCGACCGCCTGCGCGACTGGGACGCCCGCACCGCCGTCTCCCCGTACGGCTCGGGCGCGCTGGCTGGCTCCTCGCTGGGCCTGGACCCGGTGGCCGTGGCCACCGAGCTGGGCTTCCCGGAGTCGGTGGACAACTCCATCGACGGCACCGCCTCCCGCGACTTCGCCGCGGAGGCCGCGTTCTGCCTGGCCATGCTGGGCGTGAACCTGTCCCGGATCGCCGAAGAGGTGATCATCTGGACCACCGCCGAGTTCGGCTACGCGGTGCTCGACGACGCGTGGGCCACCGGCAGCTCGATCATGCCGCAGAAGAAGAACCCGGACGTCGCCGAGCTCACTCGCGGCAAGTCCGGCCGGCTCATCGGCAACCTGACCGGCCTGCTGGCCACCCTCAAGGCCCAGCCGCTGGCCTACAACCGGGACCTCCAGGAGGACAAGGAGCCGGTGTTCGACTCGGTGGCCCAGCTGGAGCTGCTGCTGCCGGCCATCGCCGGAATGCTCGGGACCCTCACGTTCGACACCGCCCGCATGGCTGCCCTGGCCCCGGCCGGCTTCACCCTGGCCACGGACATCGCCGAGTGGCTGGTCAAGCAGGGCGTGCCGTTCCGGGTGGCGCACGAGGCGGCCGGCGAGTGCGTGCGGCTGGCCGAGGCCCGCGGCGTCGGCCTGGACGAGCTGACCGACGCCGAGTTCGCCAAGGTGTCCGAGCACCTCACGCCCGAGGTGCGAGGCGTGCTCACGGTCGAGGGCTCGATCGCCTCCCGGGACGGCCGCGGCGGCACCGCGCCCAGCCGTGTGGCCGAGCAACTGGGCCGAGTGGGGGAACGGGTGACTGCTGCCCGTGGCTGGTCCGAGACACCGCCGCGCCCGTAGGGTTGTGACCTTGTGACCGCCACACGCCGCCTTTTCACGCCGCAGGAGCTCGCCGTCGACCCCGTTGACGCCGCGAAGCTCCTGCTCGGCAGCGTGTTGGAGGCCGACACCCCGGACGGCCCGGTCGGCGTGCGCCTGGTCGAGGTGGAGGCCTACCGCGGCGGGGACGACCCGGCGTCGCACTGCTATCGCGGCCGAACGGCCCGCAACGACGTCATGTTCGGCCCGCCCGGCTTCCTCTACGTCTACTTCGTCTACGGCATGCACTACTGCGCCAACATCGTGTGCCTGACCGACGGGGTGCCGGGGGCGGTGCTGATGCGGGCCGGTGAGGTCGTCACCGGCCTGGACATCGCCCGCAAGCTGCGGCCCAGCGCCCGCAGCGACGCCGAAATGGCCAAGGGTCCGGCCCGGCTGACCAGCACCCTGCTGCTGACCCGCGAGGACAACGGCGCCAACCTGCTCAGCCCCGACTCGCCGGTCCGGCTGCTGGCCGGCGACCCGGTGCCGGTGGAGAGCATCCACGCCGGCCCGCGTGTGGGTGTGGCCACCGCGATGGACCGGCCGTGGCGGTTCTGGATCGACTCGCCGGCGGTCAGCGCGTACCGCAGGGCCAAGAGGCGCTGACAACTGCTTTGCCCTGGTACGGGATGATGGGCCCCGTGAGTGAGCACATCCTCGACGAGCTGTCCTGGCGCGGTCTGACCGCGCAGTCCACCGATCTCGACGCGCTGCGGCGAGACCTGTCGGCGGGCCCGCTCACCCTGTACTGCGGCTTCGACCCGACCGCGCCCAGCCTGCACGCCGGCAACCTGATCCCGCTGCTGGGCCTGCACCGGTTCCAGCGCGCCGGACATCGCCCGATCGTGTTGGCCGGCGGCGCCACCGGCATGATCGGCGACCCCCGTGAGCAGGGCGAACGCGTGCTGAACACGCTGGACACGGTAGCCGAGTGGGCGGTGCGCATCCGGGGCCAGCTGGAGCGCTTCGTCGACTTCGACGACTCGCCGACCGGCGCGCTCGTGGTCAACAACCTGGACTGGACCGGCCCGACCACGGTGCTGGAGTTCCTGCGCGACGTGGGCAAGCACTTCTCGATCAACTCCATGCTGTCGCGGGAGACGGTCAAGAAGCGTCTGGAGAGCGACGGCATGTCGTTCACCGAGTTCAGCTACCTGCTGCTGCAGTCCAACGACTACCTGGAGCTGTTCCGGCGGCACGGTTGCACGCTCCAGGTCGGCGGCTCCGACCAGTGGAGCAACATCGTCGGCGGCGTGGACCTGATCCGGCGCGCGGAGCAGAAGTCCGTGCACGCCTTCACGATGCCGCTGGTCACCGACGCCGAGGGCCGCAAGTTCGGCAAGTCGACGGGCGGCGGCAGCGTGTGGCTGGACCCGACCATGACCTCGCCGTACGCGTGGTTCCAGTACTTCCTCAACGTCAGCGACGAGACCGCCCTGAACTACCTGCGGATCTTCACCTTCCTCGACCGCGAGGAGCTGGCCGTCATCGAGCAGGAGACGGCCGAGAAGCCGCACCTGCGGACCGCGCAGCGCCGGCTGGCCGAGCTGCTGACCACGCTCGTGCACGGGGAGAAGGAGACCCAGCAGGTCACCGCGGCCAGCCAGGCCCTGTTCGGGCGCGGGGACCTGCGGGAGCTGGAGCTGTCCACGCTGACCGCGGCGATGGCCGAGGTGCCGACCGGGCAGGTGCGCCTTGCCGACGCCCCCACCATCGTCGACCTGCTGGTTTCCGCCGGCCTGGCCGACAGCCGGGGGGCGGCGCGGCGGACGGTGAAGGAGGGCGGCGCCTACGTGAACAACACGAAGGTGGCCGACGAGGAGTGGCAGCCGGCACGGGAGGACCTGCTGCACGGGCGATGGCTTGTGCTGCGGCGTGGCAAGCGCCACACTGCTGGGGTCGAGGTCCTCGACTAGCGTGGACGTCGGCCGGGCGGAAGGCCGCTGAGCTGGGACTTCCGCTCTGCCGATGCGGTTGCGGGCGCGATTTGACTTCTCGTTCCGCAGCGCGTAACTTTCTCCAAGTCAGCGCAACACGGACTCGCCCCGGACCGCCAGGGACTCCCCGGCAGGGACGGTGAGGACGAGCCTGACAGACCGGGACC
>NZ_JBIUAG010000030.1:0-127449 GCF_044547355.1 Kutzneria sp. NPDC052558 | reverse complement strand
TGCTGTGCCTGGCCCCGGCCGAGGGTCTCGGGGTGCGTGACGGCGAACTGCGCGCGCGGCATCTGTCCGACATCAACCGGTTCCGCGGCGTGTGAGGGCCGGGCATCCGCCTGGCACCGGTTCCGCGCCGCCCTTTCCGCGAATTGCCGTCCGGATAAACGCCATCTTTGTGCAACAGGGTGGATGCCCGGTTGTCGCGGCGAGTATTCCAAATGCAGCGTGTGGGGTCGTTTCGGTCGGCGTAAAGGTTTGTGACGGTGCGGTCGGGGCATTGTCGGCGCTGGGGGACTTTCGTGCAGTTTTACGGCGGATAAATGGAATCCGCATAGGGTGGACCTGTGGTCCGGTTGTCCGGCTTGGTAGCTTTGCGGTGAGCCATCAATGGCAGTGGCAACGACTCAGCCGCTCACCTTCATGACTGAAGATCGGGGGGTGGTCCTGCGCATGTCGTTCTTGCAGCGCACCGAGCAGCTGGCAGTACTGGGGGCCGCCTTCGCCGACGCCGACCGGGGACGGGGCCGCGTGGTGGTGGTCACGGGTGGGCTGGCCGGCGGCAAGACCGCCCTGCTCCAGCGTTACTGCGACAGCGCGCGGTCGGAGGGGACGCTGGTGCTGACGGCCACCGGGGCCCGGGCCGAGCGGCGGCTGCGGATGGGCCTGATCGACCAGCTGTTCACCACCGACGCGGTGCCACCGGCCGTGCTGGACCGGGCCGGCCGGCTGCTGCTGGAGGACCCGCCGGGCCGCGAGGACGCCGGCGCCGGCGACCCCGACGACTGGTCATGGGACTCGCGCCGGTCGGACGCGCACACCGTGCGGGCGCTGTGCGACCTGCTGCTGGACCTGGCCACGACCCAGCCGGTGGTGATCGGCGTCGACGATGTGCACTTCGCCGACGAGGCCTCGCTCGAGGTCCTGCTCTACCTGTGCCGACGGCTGGACCGGACGCGGATCCTGCTGGTGCTGACCGAGTGGGCGCGGCCGCTGTCCACGCAGCCGCTGTTCGACGCCGAGCTCACGCGGCTGCCGCACGAGGTGGTGGAGCTGCCACCGCTGTCGGTGGCCGGGGTGGCGGAGCTGGCCGGGCGGCGGATGTCGACCGCCGCGGCGCGGCGCGTGCGCCTGCTGGCCGGCGGCAACCCGCTCCTGGTCAAGGCCCTGATCAGCGACAACGAGGCCGTCGACGGCCGGCTGGTGGCCGGGCCCGCCTACCGGCAGGCGGTGCTGAACTGCCTGCACCGCTGGGAGCCGCGGCTGCTGATGGTGGGCCGGGCGCTGGCGGTGCTGGGCGAGCACGCGACCGAGGAGCTGGCGGCGCGGCTGACCGGGCTGGCCCCGGCGGCGGTGACGCCGATCATGGAGGTGCTCTCCGACGCCGGCCTGCTGCTGGACTGCCGCTTCCGGCACCCCCAGGGCGCGGCGGCCGTGCTGGACGCGATGTCGCCGCGGGAACGGGCGGCGATGCACCTGAGGGCGGCGGAGATCCTGAACTGGCGCGGGATTCCCGCGTCGGTGGTGGGCCGGCACCTGATCGCCGGCGGCGTCGTGCCCGGGCCGTGGGCGATCGCGGTGCTGCGTGACGCCGGGCAGCAGGCGATGGCCGGCGACGACGTGGGGCTGTGCGCCGCGGCGCTGGACCTGGCCTTGACCGCGTGCGACGGGGAGCCCGAGCGCACGGCGATCACCAACGCGCTGGCGCGGGCGCTGTGGCGGGTGAGCCCGGCGCGGGCCGGCCTGAAGCTGGCCCCGCTGGTCCGGGCGCTCGAGGAGGGCACGCTCGACGCGGCCCACGCGCTGATGGTCGTGCGGCACCTGTTGTGGCAGGGCGTTTCCTACGATCCACAGATCACCGTGGACCTCGTGCGCGCCGCCACGCAGACCGAGACCGCGCACGAGGTGCTCTCGGTCGTGCTCGGCCAGCAGTGGCTGTTCGGCCGGCGCGAGACGCACATGTTCGACACGTGCGTCGAACTGCTGAACTCCAACGGCCCGAGCCCCTGGGTCGAGGCCGCGCTGGCGTTGGGCACGCTGTCCTACGAGGGGGCGGCCGAGCAGATCATCGCCAACGCCACCCTGATCCTGCGCAGCTGCCGGCTGGGCGACTTCACGGTGGAGATCATCGTGGGCGCGCTCTACGCGCTGCTGTACGCCGACCAGCCGGAGGCGGCGGCGCACTGGTGCGTGACGCTGCTGGCCGAGGCCACCGAGCGCGGCGCCACCACGTGGCAGGCGCTGCTGGCCGCGACCTACGGGGAAGTGCTGCTGCGCAAGGGAGATCTCGAACAGGCGGTGGCCGTGTGCGAGCAGGCGCTGCCCATGCTGGCGGGCCCGGGCTGGGGCGCGGTCATCTGCCTGCCGCTGACCGTGCTGCTGACCGCGTACACCGCGCTGGGCCGGCACGAGCTGGCCGAGGGGCTCAGCCGCCACGTGGTGCCGGCGACCGCGGACGAGACGCTGCTGGGGATGCGGTACCTGGAGGCCCGCGGCCACCATCACCTGGCCACCGGACAGCTGCTGCGCGCGTTGGAGGACTTCGACAAGTGCGGCACGCGGATCCCGGCCTGGAACCTCGACGTGCCGGAGCTGCTGCCGTGGCGGACCGACGCGGCGCAGGCGCACCTGCGGCTGGGCAACCGCCAGCTGGCCACGGGCCTGGCCAACGAGGAGCTGCGGCTGTGCCGGACCGCGCGCAGCCGGGGGCGCGCGACCCGGGTGCTGGCGGCGTGCAGCGAACTGCGGCGGCGGCCGGCGCTGCTGGAGGCGGCCGTCGACGCGTTGCAGGAGTCCGGCGACCGGCTGGAGCTGGCCCGGGCCATGGCCGAGCTGAGCAGGGTGTACGACGCCCTCGGCGACTTCTCGCGGGCCCGGATCGTGGCTCGCTCCGCCGACCAGTTCGCCGCGGCGAAGGAGACCACCGCCGCCGGCGGGGACGAGGCCGGGGCGGCGCTGAGCGACGCCGAGCTGCGGGTGGCCCGGCTGGCCGCGCGCGGGCACACCAATCGCGAGATCAGCCGTCGGCTGAGCATCACCGCCAGCACGGTCGAACAGCACCTGACCCGGGTCTACCGCAAGCTCAAGGTGAACAGCCGGGCCAACCTGCCGGAGCGGCTGGCCGGACTGGCCACCGACCCCGAGAGCACCGGGGAGTTGCGGGCGGCGAACTGAGCGGGCAGGGGAGTCGCGAGCGCCCGGGCAGGCCGGGTAGGGGCAGTCCAAGGGTGCGCTAGGGGCTGGGCGGCTCCCCGGTTCTCAGTAGCGTTTTGGCTGGCCGACGTGGCCGTCCGAGACCCCACTGACCCGAGGAGAGCCTATGCGCGTCCTGTTCACCCAGCACGCCGCGAACGCGCATCTGTACCTGCTGGTGCCGATCGCGTGGGCGGCGAAGGCGGCCGGGCACGAGGTCGTGGTGGCCACCCAGCCCGACATCCTCGACTCGGTCAAGCGGACCGGGTTGCCGGCGGTCTCCGTGGGGCGGCCGGCCGAGATCGCCGACCGGCTGGCCCTGCTGCCGCCGGAGCAGCAGATCTTCGGCTCGGGCTACGACATCGCCGAGGAGCGGCCGGAGGTGCTCGACTACGAGTACGTGCGGGACTGCCTGAGCGCGTTCGCCTCGCCGCTGGCGCTCGACCTGATCACCGACGAGTCGATGTACGACGACCTGGTGGCGTTCTGCCGGGACTGGCGGCCCGACCTGGTGGTGTGGGACTCGATCACCTTCCCCGGGCCGGTCGCCGCGGTGGCCTGCGGCGCCGCGCACATCCGCAGCACGTTCGGCCGCGACCACTGGGGCCGGATGCGGACGCTGTTCCGCCGGCTGCGGGCCGAGCAGCCGGGGCGGGTGACCGAGGACCCGGTGGCCGACTGGATCACCGCCAAGCTGGCCCGGCACGGCTGCGAGTACGACGAGAGCGTGCTGCTGGGGCACGCCACGCTGGACACGATGCCGAACTGGATGCGGTTCGACGTGGACGGCGAGCGGCTGCCGGTGCGCTTCGTCCCCTACAACGGCCCGGCCGAGATCCCGGACTGGCTGCGGGGGCCCGCGGCGCGACCCCGGGTGTGCTTCACCCTCGGCGTGTCCGGCCGTGAGGTGTGGGCCGGCAAGGGCAGCATCCCGGCCCAGGACCTGTTCGACGCGGTCGCCGACCTGGACGTGGAGCTGGTGGCCACGCTCAACGCCGACCAGTTGGGCCCGGGCGTGCGCGTGCCGGACAACGTGCGGCTGGTCGACTTCGTGCCGCTGAACTCGCTGCTGCCCAGCTGTGCGGCGATCGTGCAGCACGGCGGCACCGGCACCACGATGACCGCCCTGGTGCACGGGGTGCCGCAGCTGATCGTGCCGGCCGCGCTGTACGACGAGGCCGGGGTGGCGGCCCGGCTGGCCGACCGGTCCGCCGCGCTGGTCATCGATCCGGCCGAGCTGTCGACCGAGACGCTGCGGGCCGGGCTGGTGCGACTGCTGACGGAGCCGGTGTTCCGGGCCGGGGCCGAGGCGGTCCGGCGGGACGCGGCGGCCACGCCGAGTCCCGGCGAGGTCGTCGCCGATATGGCCGACATCGTCGCCCGGCATTTCGCTAGGGGCGACTGAGGGGCCAGCTAGGGGTGTCCGGGCCTGCGCCGTCGCCATAGTTTTTTGGTGTTCACACGACACATTGTGTCGAATCTGGGGAATGTGCCGTGAATTCGCCGCGTGAGGATCCTGAATCGGTTCGATGGGGTGACCTGTGGAGAACGAGGCCAAGCTTCTCGACTATCTCAAGCGGGCGACCGCCGATCTGCGTGAGACGCGGCGGCGGCTGCGCGCGGCCGAGCACCGGGAGCACGAGCCGGTGGCGATCATCGGCATGGGCTGCCGCTTCCCGGGCGGCGTGAGCACGCCGGAGCAGTTGTGGCGGCTGGTCGCCTCGGGCGCGGACGCCATCGGGCCGTTCCCGACCGACCGGGGCTGGGATCTGGACGGCCTGCGCGGCACGAGCGACACCGGATCCGGCGGCTTCCTGTACGAGGCCGCCGGATTCGACCCGGCCTTCTTCGGCATCAGCCCCCGGGAAGCCGTCGCCATGGACCCGCAGCAGCGACTGCTGCTGGAGACCTCGTGGGAGGCGGTCGAGTCGGCCCGCATCGACCCGACCTCGTTGCGGGGCAGCGCGACCGGCGTGTTCGCGGGGGTGATCTACCACGACTACGCGGCCCGGATCGAGCGCGCGCCGCAGGATGTCGCCGGCTACCTCGGCAACGGCAGCGACGGGGCCATCGCCACCGGGCGCGTCTCGTACACCATGGGCCTGGAGGGGCCGGCGGTCACCGTCGACACGGCCTGCTCCTCGTCGCTGGTCGCGATCGACCTGGCCGTGCGGGCGCTGCGGCGCGGGGAGTGCTCGCTGGTGCTGGCCGGCGGGGTGACGGTGATGTCCACTGCGGACACCTTCGTCGAGTTCTCCCGGCAGGGCGGGCTGTCCCGGGACGGGCGGTGCAAGGCGTTCGGGGCCGGGGCCGACGGCACCGGCTGGGGCGAGGGCGCCGGCATGCTGTTGCTGGAGCGGCTGTCCGACGCCGAGCGGCACGGCCACCGGGTGCTGGCGGTGATCCGGGGCAGCGCCACCAACCAGGACGGGGCGAGCAGCGGGCTGACCGCCCCCAACGGCCCGTCGCAGCAGCGGGTGATCAGGCAGGCGCTGGCCGACGCCGAGCTCGAACCGTCCGATGTGGACGTTGTCGAGGCCCACGGCACCGGGACCCCGCTCGGCGATCCGATCGAGGCCCAGGCGCTGTCGGCCGCCTACGGCCGGGAGCGGGAAACGCCGCTGTGGCTGGGGTCGGTCAAGTCCAACATCGGCCACACCCAGGGCGCGGCCGGGGTGGCCGGTGTGATCAAGATGGTGCTGGCGATGCGGCACGGCGTGCTGCCTCGAACCCTGCACGCCGACCAGCCATCGCCGCACGTGGACTGGCTGGCCGGCCCGGTGCGGCCGCTGATCGAGCAGCGGGACTGGCCCCGGGGCGAGAATCCGCGCCGGGCCGGGGTTTCCTCGTTCGGCGTCAGCGGCACCAACGCCCACCTGATCCTGGAGGAGCCGCCGGCCGTCCCGCCGGTCCCGCCGCGGCCGGCCGGGGTCGCGACGCCGTGGGTGCTGTCGGCCCGGTCGGCGGCCGCGTTGCGGGCCAAGGCCGGGCAACTGGCCGGCCAGGTCGACGCCGAGTCCATTGTGGACGTCGGGTACTCGCTGGCGGCGACCAGGGCCCGGATGGAGCACCGGGCCGTCGTGATCGGCTCCGACCCGGACCGGCTGGCCGCCGGGCTGCGGGCGCTGGCCGACGACGACGTGGCCGGCAACGTGGTCCGCGGCGTGGCCGGCGCCGGCCGGCGGGTGGCGTTCGTGTTCCCCGGCCACGGCACGCAGTGGGCGGGCATGGCGGTCGAGCTGATGGCCGACTCCCCGGTGTTCGCCGAGTGGATGGGCCGCTGTGCCGGCGCGCTGGCCCCGTACGCGGACTGGAAGCTGGAGGAGGTCCTGCACGGTGTGCCCGGCACGCCGCCGCTGGACCGCGCCGACGTGCTGCAACCGGTGCTGTGGGCGGTGATGGTGTCGCTGGCCCAGCTGTGGCGGTCCTACGGTGTTGAGCCCGAGGTCGTCATCGGCCATTCGCTGGGCGAGATCGCGGCGGCCACGGTGGCCGGGGCCTTCGCGATCGAGGACGGGGCCCGGATCGTCGCGCTGCGCGGCCAGGCGATCCACCGGACGCTGTCCGGGCACGGCGGCATGATGGTCGTCCCGCTGCCGGCCGACGAGGTGCGGCGGCGGCTGGATCCCTTCTACGGCAAGGTTTCCGTCGGAGCGCTGAACGGTCCGCGGACCACGGCCGTCTCCGGCGAGACGGCCGCGCTGGCCAGCTTGCGGCGGCAGCTGGCCCAGGACCGGATCGCGGCGGCCATGGTCAAGATCGACTACGCCTCGCACTCGGATCAGGCCGTGGCCGTGCGCGAGCGGCTGCTGGCCGACCTGGCCCCGGTGCGGCCGGCCACCGGCGAGCTGCCGCTGTGCTCGACGGTGACCGGCGGGATGATCGACACCGCCGCGATGGACGCCGAGTACTGGTACACCAACCTGTTGCGGCCGGTGCGCTTCGAGGAGTCGGTCCGGGCGCTGCTGGCCGATGGCATCGACGCGTTCGTCGAGGTGGGCCCGCATCCGGTGCTGGCGACGGCGATCCAGGAGATCGTCGAGGACGCCGGCGCGACCGCCGTCGCCGTCGGGTCGCTGCGCCGGGGCGACGGCGGCCTGGAGCGCCTGCACCGGTCGATGGCGCAGGCGTACGTGCAGGGCGTCGAGGTGGACTGGGCGGGATGGCTGGGGCGGTCCGACGCGGTGGCCGTCGATCTGCCCACGTATCCCTTCCAGCGCCGGCGCTTCTGGCTGGACGCGGGAGACGGCGACGCCCACGTGAGCGCCGCCGGGCTGCTGCCGGCTGATCACCCGCTGCTCGGCGCGGCGGTGGTGCTGGCCGACTCCGGCGGCGTCGCCTTCTCCGGCCGGGTGTCGCTGACGACCCATCCCTGGCTGGCCGATCACGTCGCCGGCGGCGCGGTGTTGTTCCCCGGCACGGCTTTCGTGGAGCTCGCGACCTGGGCCGGGGGCCAGTTCGGGTGTGACACCGTCGACGACCTGACCGTGGAGGCCCCGTTGGTGCTGCCACGCCACGCGGCCGTGCAGCTCCAGGTTTTTGTCGGCGCGACCGATGGGACGCACCGGCCGGTGACCGTGCACTCCCGCCCGGCCGACAGCGATGTCGACACGCCGTGGACCCGCCACGCCCGCGGCTTCGTCACCCAGACCGTCGCCGAGCCGGATTTCGACCTCTCGGTCTGGCCGCCCGCGGGGGCGACGCCGGTCGACGTCACCGACCTGTACGACCGCCTGGCCGCTGAGGGCTACGGCTACGGTCCGGCGTTCCAGGGCGTGCGGGCGGCGTGGCGGCGCGGCGACGAGATCTTCGCCGAAGTGGCCCTGCCCGCCGCCGCCGGCGAGCCCGGCGCCTTCGGCGTCCACCCGGCCCTGCTCGACGCCTGCCTGCACGCGGAATCCCTGCTGGCCGACGACAACAGCGGCGTTCGCCTGCCGTTCGCCTGGCAGGATGTCACCCGCTACGCGGTGGGCGCGGCCGACGTGCGGGTGCACCTCCGAGTGACCGCGCCGGGCGCGATGTCGGTGCGGATCGCCGACTCCGCCGGCACTCCGGTGGTGTCGATCGGCGATCTGGTTTCGCTGCCGGTCACCCAGCAGCAGCTGTCGGCCAGCTCGGGATCGGCCGCCGACGCGCTGTTCCGCATGGACCACGTGCCCGCGCGGCCGGAGCGGCCCGAATCGCCGATCCACTTCGCGGTGCTGGGCGACAACGACCTCGGCCTCGACGCCGACACACATGAGGACCTGCACTCGATAGCCGGCGCCGGCGTCGGCCTGGTCTTCGCGGCGGTCCCGGGCGGCGGTGACGCCGAATCCGCCCACCTGGCCGCCCATCGGGCGCTGGAGCTGGTCTGGGAATGGTTGGGAGACGAGCGTTTCCCCCACACCCGGCTGGCACTGGTCGGCGACGGCTCGGATCCGGCGGTGGCGGCGGCCTTCGGCCTGATCCGGTCCGCGCAGTCGGAGAACCCCGGCCGGATCGTCACGGTCGACGCGGACGGTCCGCTGCCGGTGGACGAGGTGCTCGCGGCGGCGGTCTCGGGCGAGCCGGCGCTGTGTGTCCGTGCCGGGGCGGTCTCGGTGCCCCGGCTGGCCCGGGCCTCGACCAGCGAGGCGCTGACCGTGCCGGCCGGCGTGGCGCACTGGCGGCTCGACGCCGTGGACAAGGGGGACCTGGACAGCCTCGCGCTGGTGCCGCATCCGGCCGCGCTCGCGCCGTTGGAGCCGCACCAGGTCCGGCTGTCGATCCGGGCCGCCGGCCTGAACTTCCGGGATGTGGTCGTGTCGCTGGGCATGGTGCCGGACCGGGACGCCGCCATCGGCGGCGAGGCCGCCGGCGTCGTGCTGGAGGTCGGCTCCGCCGTCGTGGACCTCGTGCCCGGCGACCGGGTGATGGGCTTGCTGGACGGCGCGTTCGGGCCGGTCGGCGTCACGGATCACCTTCTGCTGGCGCGGATTCCCGACGACTGGTCGTTCACCCTGGCCGCCTCGGTGCCCGGGGTGTTCCTGACCGCCTATCACGGGCTGACCCAGCTGGCCGGGGTGCGGGCCGGGGAGTCGGTGCTGATCCACGCCGGGGCCGGCGGCGTCGGCATGGCCGCCGTGCAGCTGGCCCGGCACCTGGGCGCTGAGGTGTTCGCCACCGCCGCCCCGGGCAAGTGGGACGTGTTGCGCGGCCTCGGATTGGACGACGACCACATCGCCTCGTCGCGGACCCTGGAGTTCGAGGCGAAGTTCCGTGGCGTCGACGTGGTGCTCAACTCGCTGGCCGGCGAGTTCGTGGACGCGTCGCTGCGGCTGCTGTCGCCGGGCGGCCGGTTCGTGGAGATGGGCAAGACCGACATCCGCGACGCCGCCGACCTGCCCGGCATCCGCTACGCCGCGTTCGACCTGATCGACTCCGGGCCCGAGCACATCCGCGGCATGTTCGACGAGCTGCTGGAGCTGTTCGAGACCGGTGTGCTGTCGCCGCTTCCCGTGCGGGCGTGGGACGTGCGGCGGGCCCGCGAGGCGTTCCGCTTCATGGCCGGCGCGCGCCACGTGGGCAAGATCGTGCTGACCATGCCGCCCGTGCTCGATCCGGACGGCACCGTCCTGATCACCGGCGGCACGGGCACGCTCGGCCGGCTGGTGGCCCGCCATCTCGTTGCTGTGCAAGGGGTTCGGCATCTCCTGCTGGCCAGCCGCAGCGGCGGCGATCCCGACCTGGTCGCCGAGCTGACGGAGCTGGGCGCGACGGTGACGGTGGTCGGCTGCGATGTCTCGGACCGCCGGGCGCTGGTCGGGCTGCTGGCCGGCGTCCCGGACGAGCATCCGCTGACCGGAATCGTGCACACGGCCGGGGTGCTGGACGACGCGCTGGTCGGTTCCCTGACGGTGGACCGGATCGACACGGTGTTCCGGCCGAAGGTCGACGCCGCCTGGCATCTGCACGAGCTGACCCGCGACCTGGACCTGGGGCTGTTCGTGCTCTACTCCTCGGCCGCCGGGGTGCTCGGCAGCGCCGGCCAGGGCAGTTACGCCGCCGCCAACGCCTTCCTGGACGGCCTGGCGACGCACCGGCGGAGCCTGGGGCTGGCGGCCTCGTCGATCGCCTGGGGCTTCTGGGAAGAACGCAGCGGCATGACCGGGCACGTGTCCGACGCCGAGGTGGAGCGGATGGTCCGGACGGGGCTGCTGCCGCTGTCCTCGCAGCGGGGCATGGAGCTGTTCGACGCCGCGGTCGCGATGGACGAGCCGATGCTGGTGGCGCTGCCGCTGGACATGGCCGCCCTGCGTGAGGAAGGCGATCGCCTGCCGGCGGCGCTGCGGGGCTTCGGCCGGGCGCCGGTGCGCCGGGCGGTGGCGGCGGGCGCGGTCTCGGGCCCGACGGTGGAGGACCAGCTCGGCGGCCTGACCGCGCCCGAGCAGAAGGACCTGCTCGAACGCCTGGTGCGCGCCCACGCGGCCGCCGTGCTCGGGCATGCCGACGCCGACGCGGTCGATCCCGGCCGGGCCTTCCGTGAGGCGGGCTTCGACTCGCTGACCGCGCTGGAGCTGCGCAACCGGCTCAACGCCGCCACCGGGCTGCGGCTGCCGGCGAGCATGGTGTTCGACCACCCCACCCCGACGGCCCTGGCCGGGCACCTGCTGGCCGAGCTGGCCCCGGCGGCGGCCGACCCGATCGCCCCGGTGCTGGCCGAGATCGACCGGCTGGAGACCGCGCTGGCCGGGGTGACCGGGGCCGACGCCGACCCGGGCCGGATCACCGCCCGGTTGCAGACGCTGCTGCGCCGGTGGAGCGACACCCACACCGCCACGGTCCCGGACCAGGGCCGGGACCTGACGACCGCGTCCGACGAGGAGATCTTCGCCGCCCTGGACAACGAGCTGGGCATCTCCTGACCGACCCCCGACTAGTGCTGCGGAGCTGGCTGAGCCGATGGCGACCAACGAAGAACGGTTACGCGAGTACCTCAAACGGGCCACCGCGGATCTACAGCAGGCCAACCGGCAGGTCCGCGAGCTGTCGGCCCGCGACCACGAGCCGATCGCGGTCGTGGCCATGAGCTGCCGGCTGCCCGGCGGCGTGCGGACGCCCGAACAGCTGTGGGACCTGCTGCTCGACGGCCGGAACGTGATGTCGGAGTTCCCGGCCGACCGGGGCTGGGACCTGGACCGCCTGTACGACCCCGACGGGGAGCGGGCCGGCTCCACCTACGCCCGGTCGGCCGGATTCCTGGCCGACGCCGCCGGGTTCGACCCGGCGTTCTTCGGGATGAGCCCCCGGGAGGCGCTGGCCGCCGACCCGCAGCAGCGGCTGGTCCTGGAGACCTCGTGGGAGCTGTTCGAGCGGGCCGGCATCGACCCGGCTTCCCTGCGGGGCAGCCGGACCGGCGTGTTCGTCGGGGCCGCGGCCAGCGGCTACGGCCTGGGGCCGGGCGCGTTCCCGGAGGGCGTCGAGGGGCACCTGCTCACCGGCAACGCGACCGCGGTGATGTCCGGGCGGGTGTCCTACACCTTCGGCTTCGAGGGGCCGGCGCTCACGGTCGACACCGCGTGCTCGTCGTCGCTGGTGTCACTGCACCTGGCCTGCGACTCGTTGCGGCGCGGGGAAAGCGTGCTGGCCCTGGCCGGCGGGGCGACGGTCATGTTCAGCACGGAGATCCTCGTCGAGTTCTCCCGCCAGCGGGGGCTGGCCGCCGACGGGCGGTGCAAGGCCTATTCGGACCTGGCCGACGGCACGGGGTTCGCCGAGGGCGTCGGCATGCTGCTGCTGGAGCGGTTGTCGGACGCGCGGCGGCACGGGCATCCGGTGCTCGCGGTGGTGCGTGGCTCGGCGGTGAACCAGGACGGCGCGTCCAACGGCCTGTCCGCGCCCAGCGGTCCCTCGCAGCAGCGGGTCATCCGCCAGGCGCTGGACAACGCCCAGCTCGTTCCGTCCGATGTGGACGTTGTGGAGGGGCACGGCACCGGCACCACGCTGGGCGACCCGATCGAGGCGCAGGCGCTGTTGGCCACCTACGGGCAGGGCCGGGACGTGCCGCTGCTGTTGGGCTCGGTGAAGTCCAACATCGGGCACACCCAGTGCGCCGCCGGCGTCGCCGGGGTGATCAAGATGGTGTTGGCGTTGCGGGAGGGCATCGCGCCGCGCTCGCTCAACGCCGACCTGCCATCGTCCCATGTGGACTGGACGACCGGTTCGGTTGAGCTGCTGGGCAAGCAGACGCCCTGGCCGCAGACGGAACGACCCCGTCGGGGCGCGGTCTCCTCGTTCGGCATCAGCGGCACCAACGCCCATGTGATCCTGGAACAGGCGCCGGAGCGCGAACCGGCGACGGTCGTGCCCGATCCGCCGGCCGCCTACCCGCTGGTGCTGAGTGCGAGATCCGAGGCGGCGCTGCGCGACCAGGTCGCGAATGTGCTGGCACGCCTGGACGACAACGTCTCGTTGCTCGACCTCTGCTACTCCCTGGCCACGACCCGGGTTCCCTTCGAGCGTCGGGCCGCCGTGGTCGGGACGGACCGTGCGGAACTTCGCGACGGCCTGCGCGCGCTGTCGGGCGGGACCGCTGTGGCGCCCGAGGGCAAGGTGGCGTTCCTGTTCACCGGCCAGGGTAGCCAGCGGTTGGGCATGGGGCGGGGCTTGTACGAGGCGTTTCCGGTTTATGCGGCCAAGTTCGACGAGGTTGCGGGGTTGTTGGGTTCGGCCGTGGGGGATGTCGTCTTTGGTGATGACGTGGCGTTGCTGGATCGGACGGAGTACGCGCAGCCGGGGTTGTTCGCGGTGGAGGTGGCGCTGTTCGCGTTGCTGGAGTCGTGGGGTGTGCGGCCGGACTACCTGGTCGGGCACTCGGTCGGCGAGATCGCGGCGGCGCATGTCGCCGGCGTGTTGTCCCTGTCGGACGCCTGCCGGCTGGTGAGCGTGCGCGGTCGGCTGATGCAGGCGCTGCCCGAGGGTGGCGCGATGATCGCCGTGCAGGCCACCGAGGCCGAGGTTCTGCCGTTGTTGCCGGACGGTGTGTCGATCGCGGCGGTGAACGGTCCGGAATCCGTTGTCGTGTCGGGCGAGCAAGCCGGTGCGCTGGCCGTCAGGGATCACTTCGAGCAGTTGGGGCGCAAGACCCGCCGGTTGCGGGTGTCGCACGCGTTCCACTCGCCGCTGATGGAGCCGATGCTGGCCGAGTTCCGGGCGGTGGCCGAGTCCCTGGCCTACGAGCAGCCTCGGATCCCAGTCGTGTCAACGGTTTCCGACCAGGGCGACCTGACAACCGCCGACTACTGGGTCCGACAGGTCCGGGAGGCGGTTCGCTTCGCCGACGCTGTGACCACCTTGGCGTCACGCAACGTCCGGACGTTGCTGGAACTCGGTCCCGACGCCGTGCTGACGGCCATGGGACAGGACTGCGTCGACGGCCAGGAACACGGTTTCGTGCCGCTGCTGCGGCGCGACCGGGACGAGGCCCGCGACGTGATCGCCGGGTTGGCTGCGGCCCATGTGCGCGGCGTTTCCGTTGACTGGCAAGCATTCTACGCCGGCACCGGTGCGCAGCCGGTCGACCTGCCCACCTACCCGTTCCAACACGAGCGGTACTGGCTCAACCAGCCCCGCCTCGACGACCCGACCTCGCTGGGACTGGCCAGGGCCGGGCATCCGCTGCTGGGCGCGGCGGTCGAGCTGCCCGAATCCGGCGGTTGCGTGTTCACCACCACGCTGTCCACCCAGGCCACGCCGTGGCTGGCCGACCACGAGGTGGTGGGCGCGGTGTTGTTCCCCGGCACCGGATTCGTCGAACTGGCCGGCTACGCCGGTGATCACGTGGGCTGCCCGGCCATCGCCGACCTGACGATCGAGGCCCCGCTGGTGCTCCCGGCCGGCGGCGGGGTTCAGGTGCAGGTCGCGGTGGGCGCCCCCGACGACACCGGGGCGCGGCCGCTGAGCGTGCACTCCTGGGTCGAGCAGACGTGGGTTCGCCACGCCACCGCGACCCTGGCCCCGACCGCGGGCGACGCGCGGTTCGAGCTGACCGAGTGGCCGCCGACCGGGGCCGAACCGGTGGACGTGACCGGGCTCTACCCGCGCCTGGCCGAGTACGGCCTCGCCTACGGCCCGGTGTTCCAGGGGCTGCGGCAGGCCTGGACCCGCGAGGGCGAGGTGTTCGCCGAGGTCGCCCTGCCCGACGACGTCGACGCCGCGTCGTTCGGCCTGCATCCGGCCCTGCTCGACGCGGCCCTGCACGCCCTGGAACTCGCCGGCGCCGGCTCGGACCGGGCCAGCCTCCCGTTCGCCTGGTCCGATGTCGTCCTGTACGCCACCGGGGCGTCCATGCTCCGGGTGCGCCTGGCGCCCACCGCCGCCGACGCGCTGCGGCTGGAGGTCGCCGACGGGCAGGGCAAGGCGGTGGCGTCGATCGGCTCGCTGGTGTTGCGACCGGTCGCTGCCCCGGCCCCGACCGGCGTCCGCCGTTCGCTGTACCACCTGGAGTGGACGCCGGTGCCGGCCGGTGTCTCCGACGCCACGTGCGTTCTCGTCGGCCCGGACGAGTTCGGGCTCGGCGTCGACACCGTCGGCTCCCTGGCCGAGATCGGCGAGCCGCCCGCCCTGGTGCTCGCCGGCCTGACCGAGCCGGACCTCCGGTTCGCGCTGGCCCGGGGGCTCGACCTGGCCCAGGCCTGGCTGGCCGAGGACCGGTTCGCCGACTCGCGGCTGGTGCTGGTGACCAGGGGAGCGGCGCATCCGGCCGGCGACCTGGCCGCCGCCGCGGTCGGCGGTCTGATTCGCGCCGCCCAGACCGAGAACCCCGACCGGTTCGTGCTGGTCGACATCGACGACGACTGCACCGCATCACGGCTGCTGGCCGCCGTGGCCACCGGCGAGCCGCAGGCCGCCGTGCGCGGCGACACCGTGCTGGCCCCGCGTCTGGCGCCCGCCGCGACGGAGACGCCACTGGAGGGATCCTGGCGGCTGGACAGCAAAGCCAAGGGCAGCCTGGAAAACCTGGAGTTCATCGAGGCGCCGGAGGCGGTCGCGCCGCTGGCCGCCGGGCAGGTGCGCATCGCCGTGCGGGCCGCCGGCCTGAACTTCCGGGACGTGCTCAACGCCCTGGACATGTATCCCGGCGACGCCGGGGCCATGGGCCTGGAGGGCGCCGGCGTCGTGACCGAGATCGGGCCGGACGTGACCGGGCTGGCGGTCGGCGACCGGGTGCTGGGCATGGTCGACGGCGGCGCGTTCGGGCCCCGGGCCGTGGTCGATCGCCGGACGGTCGCGCCGATGCCCGGCGACTGGACGTTCGCCGAGGCGGCGTCGGTGCCGATCGTGTTCCTGACCGCGTACTACGGGCTGTTCGACCTCGCCGGCCTGCGCGCGGGGGAGAAGGTGCTGATCCACGCCGCCGCCAGCGGTGTCGGCATGGCGGCCGTGCAGCTGGCCCGGCACGCCGGCGCGGAGGTGTTCGCCACCGCGAGCCCCGGCAAGTGGGATGCCCTGCGCGAGCTGGGAATTCCCGACGACCACATCGCCTCGTCGCGGACCCTGGAGTTCGAGGCCAAGTTCCCGCGCGTGGACGTGGTCCTCAACGCGCTGGCCGGCGAGTTCGTGGACGCGTCCCTCGGCCTGCTCGCGGACGGCGGCCGGTTCGTCGAGATGGGCAAGACCGACCTGCGCGAGTCGCTGACCCGGCCCGACGTCCGCTACCTGCCGTTCGATCTCGGCGACGCCGGCCCGGACCGGATCGGCGAGATGCTGCGCGAGCTGCTGACCCTGTTCGAGACGGGCCCGATCCGGCCGCTGCCGGTGACCGCGTGGGACCTGCGCCGGGCCGGCGAGGCGTTCCGATTCGTCAGCCAGGCCAAGCACATCGGCAAGGTGGTGCTCACCGTGCCGACGCCCATCGACCCCGACGGCACCGTGCTGATCACCGGGGGCACGGGCGGTCTCGGCAGCCTGGTGGCCCGGCACCTCGCCACCCGGCACGGCGTCCGCAACCTGCTGCTGGTCAGCCGCAGCGGCCCGGCCGCGCCCGACGCCGACCGGCTCCGGGCGGAGCTGGTCGAGGCCGGGGCCAGCCCGCGGATCGTGGCCTGCGATGTCGCCGACCGCGAGGCCCTGGCCGGGGTCGTGGCGGCGGCGGGACCGCTGACGGCGGTGATCCACACGGCCGGTGTGCTCGATGACGGCCTGGTCGACTCGCTGACCGAGCAGCGGCTGGACCGGGTGCTGCGGCCCAAGGCCGACGCCGCCGCCCATCTGCACGACCTGACCCGAGGCGCCGACCTGTCGGCGTTCGTGCTGTTCTCCTCGGTCTCGGGCCTGTTCGGCGGGGCCGGCCAGGCCAACTACGCCGCCGCCAACGCCTTCCTCGACGCCGTGGCCGAACACCGGGTGAGCCGGGGCCTGCCGGCGGTCTCGCTGGCCTGGGGGCCGTGGTCGGCCGAGACGGGCATGGTCGGGACGCTGGACGACGCGGCCGTGCAGCGACTGGCCCGCGAGGGTTTTGTGCCACTCACGCCAGAGGCCGGACTCGCGCTGTTCGACGCGGCCTGGCAGGGACCAGAGCCGGTGCTGGCGCCGGTTCGCCTGGAGCCGCGCAGCCTGGGCGGACAGCCGTTGCTGCGCAACCTGGTCCGCACGCCGGCCCGGCGGGCCGCGGCCGGCGGACCCGGCGCCGGGCCGGACCTGGCGGCGAAGCTGGCGCGAATGTCCGAAGTGGAGCGTCGGGAGACCGTGCTGGACCTGGTCCGCTCGCACGTGGCGGCGGTGCTGGGCCACCCGTCCACCGAACGGGTCGAGCCGGACGCCGCGTTCGACCAGCTCGGCTTCGACTCGCTGACCGCGGTGGAGCTGCGCAACCGGCTGGGGACGGCGGTCGGCTCGCGGCTGCCGGCGACGCTGGTGTTCGACCATCCCAGTCCCGTCGCCCTGGCCGAGTTCCTGACCGGGCTGCTGGTGCCCGACGACGAGCCCGACGGCCCGCGGGCCCTGCGCGAACTGGACGAGCTGGGCCGGCTGCTGGCCCGGATCCGGACGGACGAGGAGACCAGGTCCACGATCACCGCCCGCCTGCACGCCCTGCTCGGCGACTGGCGCGGCGAGCAGGACGCGCCGGCGGGCCAGACCGTCGGCGTGGCCACGGCGACCGCCGACGAGCTGTTCGAACTGATCGACAAGGGCCTGTAGGAAGGGGTGGCGTGACGTGGCGGACGAGCAGAAGCTCCTCGGCTATCTGCGGCGGGTGACCGACGATCTCCAGACGGCGCAACGGGAACTGCGCGCCGCCCGGGCCCGGCAGGCCGAGCCGGTCGCGGTGGTGGCGATGAGCTGCCGCTTCCCCGGCGACGTGCGGTCCCCGGAGGACCTGTGGCGGCTGGTGGCCGATGGCCGGGACGCCATCGGCCCGTTCCCGGCCGACCGCGGCTGGGACCTGGCCGGGCTGTACGACCCGGACCCGGACGCGCCGGGCAAGCTCTACACCCGGCGCGGCGGGTTCGTGGCCGACGCCGACCGGTTCGACGCCGAGTTCTTCGGCGTCAACCCGCGCGAGGCGCTGTCCATGGACCCGCAGCAGCGGCTGGTGCTGGAGGCCTCCTGGGAGGTGTTCGAGCGGGCCGGGCTGGACCCGACCGCCATGAAGGACAGCCAGACCGGGGTGTTCGTCGGCGCCTTCGCGACCGGCTACGGCGAGGGGCTGACCGAGCTGCCCGACGGCGTCGAGGGCTACAAGATGACCGGCGTCACCACCTCGATCATCTCCGGCCGCATCGCCTACGTGCTGGGCCTGAAGGGACCGGCGCTCACCGTCGACACCGCGTGCTCGTCCTCGCTGGTGACCCTGCACCTGGCCTGCGAGTCGCTGCGGCGCGGGGAAAGCACGATGGCGCTGGCCGGCGGGGTGACGGTGTTGTCGTCGCCGGAGCTGTTCGTGGAGTTCTCCCGCCAGCGCGGGCTGTCGCTCGACGGGCGGTGCAAGGCCTACTCCGACTCGGCCGACGGCACGGGATTCGCCGAAGGCGTCGGCATGCTGCTGCTGGAGCGGCTGTCGGACGCGCGGCGCAACGGGCACCCGGTGCTGGCGGTGGTGCGTGGTTCGGCGGTCAACCAGGACGGGGCGTCCAACGGCCTGTCCGCGCCGAGCGGTCCCTCGCAGCGGCGGGTCATCCAGCGGGCGCTTGCCAACGCCGGCGTCGCGGCGTCCGATGTGGACGTTGTCGAGGGGCACGGCACCGGCACCACGCTGGGCGACCCGATCGAGGCGCAGGCGCTGCTGGCCACCTACGGCCAGGACCGGCAGACCCCCTTGTGGCTGGGCTCGATCAAGTCCAACATCGGGCACGCCCAGGCCGCCGCCGGGGTCGCCGGCGTGATCAAGATGGTGCTGGCGATGCGGCACGGGGTGCTGCCCCGCACCCTGCACGTGGACCAGCCGTCGTCCCATGTGGACTGGTCGGCCGGCGATGTCCGGCTGCTGACCGAGAACCGGCCGTGGGACAAGGAGTCGCAGCCGCGCCGGGCCGCCGTCTCGTCGTTCGGCCTGAGCGGCACCAACGCCCACGTCATCCTGGAGCAGGTCGCCGACCCGGAACCCGCCCCGCCGGCCGAGCGGCCGGCCGCCCTGCCCTGGACGGTGTCGGCGAAAACCGAGGCGGCGCTGCGGGACCAGCTCGCCCTGCTGCACGGCCATGTGACCGCCGACCCGGACCTGGACCCGGTCGACATCGCGTATTCGCTGGCCACCACCCGGGCTTCGCTGGGCCGGCGGGCCGTCGTGGTGGGCCGCGACCGTGACGAGCTGCTGGCCGGCGTGCGCGCGCTGGCCGAAGGCGACGATGCCGCCAATGCCGTGAGCGGCGCCGTCCTGGACGACAGCAAGCCCGTGTTCGTGTTTCCCGGACAGGGAGCGCAGTGGGTTGGCATGGCGGTGGAGCTGCTGGACACCTCGCCGGTGTTCGCCGCCCGGTTCACCGAATGCGCCGCCGCGATCGAGTCCCTTGTGGACTGGAAGGTCGTCGACGTGGTGCGCGGGGTCGAGGGCGCGCCGTCGATCGAGCGGATCGACGTCGTGCAACCGGTGCTGTTCGCGGTGATGGTGTCGCTGGCCGCGGTCTGGGCGTCGATGGGAGTGCGGCCCGCCGCCGTGGTGGGCCATTCCCAGGGCGAGGTCGCCGCCGCGTGCGTCGCCGGCGCGCTGTCGCTTGAGGACGCCGCGCGGGTGGTTGTGTTGCGCAGCCGCCTGTTCGCCCGGGAACTGGTCGGGCGGGGCGGCGTGGTCGCGGTCGCGATGGGCATGACCGAGCTCTCGCCGGCCCTGTCGGCCTGGGCCGGCCGGCTGTCGATCGGCGGGATGAACGGTCCGCGCTCGTCGACCGTCGTGGGCGAGGTGGCCGCGTTGGCGGAGTTCGCGGCCTGGTGCGAGCAGCGGGAGATCCGGGCCCGGATGATCGCGTCCTCCGTCGCCTCCCACTGCGACCAGGTCGACCGGCTGCGCACGGAGCTGGTCGGGCTGCTGGCCGGGATCACGCCGAGCTCCACCGACGTGCCGCTGGTGTCCACGGTGACCGGCGCGCTGGTCGACGGCGCCGATCTCGGGCCCGAGTACTGGTACGAGAACGCCCGCCGCCCGGTGGACTTCCATGGCGCGGTCCGCCGGCTGATCGAGGCCGGCCGGCGGGTGTTCGTGGAGATCAGCCCCCATCCGGTGCTCACCGTGAGCGTGACCGACACCCTCGACGAGGCCGGTGTCACCGGAGTCGCGGTCGGCTCCCTGCGGCGGGACGACGGCGGCCTGCCTCGACTGTTGTTGTCGGCGGCCGGACTACACGTGAGCGGCGTGACGGTGGACTGGGGCCTGGCCGGCCGCCGGGTCGACCTTCCGACCTATGCCTTCCAGCGTCGCCGCTACTGGCTCGACCCCGGCCCGGGCACTTCCTCCTCGGCCGCCGACGACGCCTTCTGGGACGCCGTCGAGCGGCGGGACGTCCGGTCGCTGTCGGCCGGTCTCGACCTCGACGCCGCGGCCTTCGACGCCGTGCTGCCGGCCCTGGACGAATGGCGTCGCAGCAGCCGCGACCGGGCCGCCGTCGACGACCTGCGCTACCGCGTGACCTGGACGCCGATCACGGTGCCGGACAAGGCGAAGCTCGCCGGAACCTGGCTGATCGTGACGCCGTCGGGCGACGCCGCCGACGAGCTGTCCCGGCTGGTGCAGAAGGCGCTGTCCGAGCGCGGGGCCGAGGTGCTGACCGTCGAGATCGACGGCCGGGACCGCGAGTCGCTGACCACTCGGCTGCCGGCGGAGCCGCTGGCCGGCGTCCTCGCGCTCACCGGCCTGGACGACCGCCCGCATCCCCGGCACGACACGGTCTCCCGTGGCGTCGCGGACACCGTCACCCTGGTCCAGGCCCTGCACGACGCCGAGATCTCCGCCCCGCTGTGGTGCGTGACCGCCGGCGCCGTGCCGGTGGCGGACCCGGCGGAGGTCACCAGCGTGTTCCAGGCCCAGCTGTGGGGCATGGCCGCCGTCCTCGGGCTCGACCACCCAGGGACCTGGGGCGGCGTCGTCGACGTGCCGACCGATCCGGACGAGGCCGCGGTCGACGGGCTGTGCGCCGCACTGTCCGGAGTGGACGATGAGGACCAGCTGGCGGTCCGGCCCGACGGGGTGTTCGCCCGGCGCATGACCAGGGCCCGCCCGGCCGGCACGACCGGCGAGCAGCCGTGGCGGCCGCGCGGGACCGTGCTGGTCACCGGCGGCACCGGCGGTGTCGGCTCGCACGTCGCCCGCTGGCTGGCCGGCGCGGGCGTCGAGCACCTCGTGCTGACCAGCCGTCGCGGCATGGCGGCCGAGGGGGCCGAGGCACTGGCGGCCGAGCTGACCGGGCTCGGGGCCGAGGTGACGATTGCCGCCTGCGATGTCACCGACCGGGAAGCGTTGGCGGCGCTGGTGTCCGAGCACCCGCCCAACGCCGTCGTGCACGCGGCCGGCGTCGTGCACGACCCGGCGACGCTGCCGGAGACCACCGTCGAGGAGTTCGCCGACACCGGCCGGGCCAAGATCGCCGGCGCGCTGCTGCTGGACGAGCTGCTGGCCGACCACGAGCTGGACGCGTTCGTGCTGTTCTCCTCGGGCTCGGCGGTCTGGGGCCAGTCCGGCCAGGCCGGCTACGCCGCCGCCAACGCCTTCGCCGACGCGCTGGCCGATCGCCGCCGCGCCGCCGGCCGGCCGGCGACCTCGGTGGCCTGGGGCGCCTGGGGCGGCGGCGGCATGGTCGACGCCGACACCGAGACGATGCTGACCCGCCTCGGCGTGCTCACCATGCCGCCGGAGGTCGCCACGGCCGCGTTGCGCCAGGCCGTCGACCACGACGAGTCGCACCTGGTCGTGGCGGCCATCGACTGGCGGCGGTTCGCCCCGGCCTACACGCTCAGCCGGCCGCGTCCGCTGCTGCGTGAGCTGCCCGAGGTCGCAGCCGCCCTGGCCGAGCCCGAGCCGACCGACGCCGACGGCGCCGGCCTCCGGGCCAAGCTGGCGGAAATGACCATGGAGCAGCAGAAGGAGTTCCTCCGCGGGCTGGTCGCCGAGCAGGCGGCCCAGGTGCTCGGCCACACCGGCGCGATCGGCGTCGACCAGAACTTCCTGGAGATCGGCTTCGACTCGCTGACCTCGATGGAACTGCGCAACGCCCTGAACAAGGCCACCGGCCTGCGAATGCCGGCGACCGTGGTCTTCGACTACCGCAACCCGGCCGCTCTCGCCGCCCACATCGGCGCCGAGCTCGACACCGGCCCGGCCGGCGGCGCGACCGTCGACCCGTCGGACACGCTCAGCGGGCTGCTGCGCGAGGCCGCCGGCAACGGCCGCATCCACGAGGGCCTGGCCCTGCTCGGGGCGGCGGCCGGGCTGCGCGAGTCCTTCACGAAGGTCACCGAGCTCGACGACGTTCCCGCGCCGCTGAAACTGGCCTCCGGCCCGGCCGACACCCAGATCTTCTGCTTCAGCACACCCATGGCCCTGGGCGGGGCCACGCAGTTCGCCCGGCTGGCCGCCAACTTCCAGGGCGTGCGGGACCTGTACGCCCTGCCGGTGCTCGGATTCGCCCGGGAGGAGCGCATTCCGTCCACTGTGGACGCTGCCGTGGGCTTGTGGGCCGAGAGCGTGCGACGGGTGGTCAGCGCCGACCGCCCGTTCGTGCTGCTGGGCTACTGCGCCGGCGGCAACTTCGCCCACGCCGCCGTCAAATACCTGGAGGACGCCGGACTCCCGCCGGCCGGCCTGATCCTGCTCGACACCTTCCTGCCCGGCAACGCCGTCATCGACGACCTCGGCGCGCAGATGGTCGAGGGCATGTTCGACCGCGAGGCGGCGTTCGGGCCGTTCACCAGCACCCGGCTGTCGGCGATGGGCCGCTACTACGAGCTGTTCACCAAGACGGCCATCGGCGAGATCCGGGCGCCGATCCTGTTCCTGCGCCCCGACACGCCGCTGCCACCGGTCCCGGGGACCGCCCCCGCCGATGCCGGCGAGTGGCGCGCCTCCTGGCCCACCGAACACGTCCTCGGCGAGGTCGAGGGCGATCACTTCACCATGCTGGAGGACCGCGCGCCGTCGATGGCCCGGGCCATCGAGCACTGGCTGGCCACCCGAGCCTGACCCAATCCCCTGGAGCTCACCGATGGACGTTGCCCGCGACCGGAACATCGGCATCCTCGGCACCGGCTCGTACCTGCCGGCTGAGAAGGTCTCCAACGACCGGATCGCCGAGTGGACCGGCGTGACCGAGGAGTGGATCCTGCGCAAGACCGGGGTCCGCCACCGCTGGTACGCCGCCGAGCACGAGGCCACCTCCGACCTGGCCGCCCACGCCGCCCGCGCGGCGCTGGCCGACGCCGGCATCCGGCCCGAGCAGGTCGGCTGGATCCTGGTCGCCACGTGCACCCCCGACCACCCCATGCCGCCGACCGCCTGCCTGGTGCAGGACCGCATCGGCGCGGTCAACGCCGCCGCGTTCGACGTGAACGCCGTGTGCAGCGGATTTGTCATCGCGCTGGCCGCGGCGGCCGAGCTGATGGACCCCTCGGCCGAGAACTACGCGCTGGTCATCGGCGCGGACATCTACTCGCGCATCATCGACCGCACCGACAAGCGCACCGCCGTGCTGTTCGGCGACGGGGCCGGCGCGGTGGTGCTCGGCCCGGTGCCGGCCGACCGGGGCTTCGTCGGCGCGGACGTGCGCAGCCACGGCGACCGGCACGAGCTGATCACAGTGGAGGCCGGCGGCAGCCGGCTGCCGGCGTCGACCGGGACGCTGGCCGACGGCCGGCACTTCTTCCGGATGAGCGGGCGTGCCGTCCGCGAGTACGTCGACGACGAGGTGCCGGCGGCGGTGCGGCGGGTGCTGGCCCGCCACGGCGTCGAACCGGAGCGGGTCGACCACTTCCTGCCGCACCAGGCCAACGCCGTGATGTTGCAGGACATCCGGCCGCGCCTGGGCCTGCCGGCCGCGCGGCTGCACCTGACCGTGGCCGACCACGGCAACACCAGCGCCGGATCCATTCCGCTCGCGCTGGACGAAGCCAACCGCGGCGGGCTGCTGCGCGACGGCGACATGCTGCTGCTGGCCGGGTTCGGCAGCGGCATGACGGTCGCCACGGCGCTGCTGCGCTGGGGAGGAGACACATGATGGGCAAGCCCTTTCCGACGGTCGCGGTGATCGGCCTCGGCACGGTCGGCTCGGCGCTGGCCGTGGCCATGGCGGCCACCGGCCGGCGGGTCATCGCGATCGAGGCCGACGACGCGGCGCTGTTCGCCGGCCGCCACCGGATCCGCCGGCGCATGGAGGAGACCGTGCCGGCCCAGCGGGCCGCCGAGGTGGCGGCGCGGATCCAGCCCACCGCCGAGATCGAGGCGGCGACGGTGGCGGCGCTGGTCATCGAGGCGGTGCCGGAACGGTTGCCGGCCAAGCTCGACGTGCTCACCAGGGCCGACGGGTTCTGCCCGGCCGACACCGTCTTCGCCACGACCACCACGGGCCTTTCCGTCACCGAGATCGCGTCCCGGTGCGGGCGGATGCCCAAGACGGTCGGACTGCACCTGTTCCCGTCGGCCATGCCGGCGGAGAACGGCACGGTCGAGCTGGTGTCGACGGCGGTCACCGAGTCCGGCGTGCGGGAGGCGGTGGCCGACCTGGTGGGGGAGTTGGGGTTCACGGCGATCTACGTCCGCGACCACCCCGGATTCGTCGGCGGGGCCCTGCTGATGGGCTACCTCAACGGCGCGGCCACGATGTTCGAGGAGGGCTACGCCTCCCGGGACGACATCGACACCGCGATGCGCCTGGGCTGCGGCCTGCCGAGCGGACCGCTCAGCCAGATCGACGAGATCGGCGTGGACGTCGTGCACGACACGCTGCGGGCCCTGCACGAGCGCACCGGCGACCGGACCTTCGCGCCGGCCGGCGTCCTGACCCGCATGCGGGACGGCGGCCAGCTCGGCCACAAGACCGGGCGCGGCTTCTACCAGTACGGCTGGACCGAGAAATCCCCGGCGCGGCAAGACGAAACGCCGCTCCCGCCGGTGCGCTCGATCGGCGTCGTCGGCGCCGGCACCATGGCCACCGGCATCGCCGAGGTGTGCGCCCGCGCCGGCTACCGGACCGTGCTCGCCGCGCGAAACGACGTGCGGGCCAAGGAAGCGCTCGGCGTCGTCGACGAGTCGCTGGCCCGTGGTGTCCGCCGTGGCCGGCTGACCGAGGCCGACCGGGCCGCGACCATGGACCGGCTGCTCGGCGTGGGAGCGCTCGGCGGCCTGGACGAATGCGACCTGGTGATCGAGGCGGTCGCCGAGGACCTCGACCTCAAGCGCCGCGTGTTCACCGAGCTCGACCTGGTGTGCGACGAGAAAGCCGTGCTGGCGACCTCCACGTCGAGCCTGCCGGTGCTGGCCTGCGCCGCCGCCACCGGCCGGCCGCAGCGGGTGATCGGCCTGCACTTCTTCAACCCCGCCCCGGCGATGCGCCTGGTCGAGGTGGTGCGCACGACGCTGACCTCGCCCGGCACGGCGGCCACCGCGCACGCCGTCGTTGCGTCGCTGGGCCGCACCGCCGTGGACTGCGGCGACCGGGCCGGCTTCATCGTCAACGCGCTGCTGTTCCCCTATCTCAACCGGGCGGCGGCGATGCTCCAGGAGCGCTGGGTCGGCGCGGCCGACATCGACGACGTGATGACCGGCGGGCACGGCTTCCCGATGGGGCCGCTGGCCCTGCTCGACGTCGTCGGCCTCGACGTGTCCCTCCAGATCCAGCTGAGCCTCCAGGCGGCGTTCGGCGATCCCGCGCTGGCCCCGGCCCGATCCCTGGTCGGTCTGGTCGACGCCGGCTGCCTCGGCCGCAAGGCCGGCCGCGGCTTCCACGTCCACCAACCCCGCTGAGCACCCCGCGCGACCGGTCCCGTCGCCCGCCACCGCGGGCGACGGGACCTTCGCGTCAGCCCAGTTCCCGGGCGATGGCCATCACGTAGCGGCCGTAGTCGGAATTGCCCATCCGGGCCCCGAGCCGATAACACGAGTCGGCGTCGATGTAGCCCATTCGCAGCGCCACCTCCTCGACGCAGGCGATGCGCACGCCCTGCCGGCTCTGGAGCGTCTGCACGTATTCGCCGGCCTGGAGCAGTGATTCCGGGGTGCCGGTGTCCAGCCAGGCGAAACCGCGGCCCAGATCGACCAGCCGGGCCCGGCCCTGGTCCAGGTACCGGCGGTTGAGATCGGTGATCTCCAGTTCGCCACGGGCCGACGGCGTGAGTTCCCGGGCCAGGTCGACCACGTCATTGGCGTAGAAATAGAGCCCGGTGATCGCCCGGTTCGACCGCGGCCGCGCCGGCTTCTCCTCGATGCTCACCAGGCGGCCGGTCGAATCGGTCTCGCCGACCCCGTACCGCTCCGGATCGGTCACCGGATAGCCGAACAGCACACAGCCGTCCACGTTCTTGGCGTTCTCGACGAGCAGGTCCGAGAACGCCGGGCCGTGGAATATGTTGTCGCCGAGCACCAGCGCGGCCGGGTCGTGGCCGATGTGCTCGGCCCCGATGAGGAACGCCTGGGCCAGCCCGCCGGGCGTCGGCTGCACGGCGTGGTCCACGGCCAGGCCGAGATCGGATCCGTCGCCGAGCAGGGCGCGGAAGTGCGGCTGGTCGGCCGGCGTGGACACGACCAGGATCTCCCGAATCCCGGCCAGCATCAGCACCGAGAGCGGGTAGTAGACCATCGGCTTGTCGCCGACCGGGAGCAGTTGTTTGGACATGGCGAGCGTCATCGGATGCAGACGGCTTCCTGAACCGCCGGCGAGGATGATTCCCTTCATGGAAATACCCCTTGTCCTCGTGATAACGACGAGCGGTGAATAGGGGGATGGCTAGGGGTGCCTACCCGGCCCGTGAGGGGGTTGTCGGGGATGCGTCGATGTCTTGAGAATTATCGACGACCGCTCGAATTGTAGCGGCTTGGCGGTGGTTTTCGGACCGGAGGAAGGTGTCGTGTGGAAATAGAACAGCTCGGCATCCAGGGTGTTTTCCTGGTCACGCCGACAGTGTTCCCGGACGATCGGGGCGAGTTCCTGGAGATGTTCAGCCTGCCCGCGTTCGAGCGGGCCGTCGGCCACCCGCTGGGCGTGGCCCAGGTGAACTGCTCGGCGTCGGTGCGCGGCACGGTCCGCGGCCTGCACGGCATCGCGCTGCCCGGCCAGGCCCGCTACATGACCTGCCCGGCCGGGGCGATGGTCGACATCGTGGTGGACACCCGGACCGGCTCGCCGACCTACGGCGAGCACGTGGCGGTGGAGCTGAGCGCGGCCAACCGGCAGGCCCTGTACCTGGCCGAGGGCCTGGTGCACGGCTTCGCGCCGCTGTCCGAGCTGGCCACCGTGGTCTACCTGTGCTCAAGCACCTGGTCGCCCGGCACCGCGTTCCAGATCAATCCGCTCGACGCCGACCTCGCCCTGCCGTGGCCGACCGACGTGCCGCCGGTGCTGTCGGCCAAGGACCAGGCCGCCCCGACCCTGCGCGAGGCCGAGCGGCTCGGCGTCCTGCCGACCTGGGCGCAGTGCCAGGACCGTTACGCCGAGCTGGCCGCCCTGGCCACCGTCGCCTGAGGAGACCGCGATGATCCCCTTGTTCCAGACGCCGATGAGCGAGCTGGCCGCCGCCGCGGCGGCCGACGTGCTCAGCAGTGGCCAGATCGGCCAGGGCGCCAAGGTCGCCGAGTTCGAGCGCCGGCTGGCCGAGCAGATCGGCAACCCCCGGGTGGCCACCGTCAGCAGCGCCACCGCCGGCCTGCACCTGGCCCTGCACCTGGTCACCGGCGGCGTCGGCCGCGGCCACGACCCGGACGGCGAGGTGCTGACCACGCCGCTGACCATGGAGGCCACCAACTGGGCCATCCTGGCCAACGGGCTGCGCATCCGCTGGGTGGACATCGACCCGGCCACCCTCAACGTGGACCTGGACGACCTGGCCCGCAAGATCTCGCCCCGCACCCGCGCGATCATGGTCGTGCACTTCGCCGGCTACCCGGTCGACCTGGACCGGCTGGACGCGATCCTGGACGAGGCCGAGACCCGCTTCGGCTTCCGCCCCACGGTGATCGAGGACGCCGCGCACGGCTGGGGCGCCACCTACCAGGGCCGCCCGCTGGGCACGCACGGCAACGTGACGGTGTTCAGCTTCCAGGCGGTCAAGCACCTGACCACCGGCGACGGCGGACTGGTCGTGCTGCCGAACGACGAGCTGTGGGAACGGGCCCGCCTGCTGCGCTGGTTCGGCGTGGACCGCACCGCCGACCGGCTGCGCAACCCCCCTGACGTCACCGAGTGGGGCTTCAAGTTCCACATGACCGACATCAACGCCGCCATCGGCCTGGCCAACCTGGAGTGGTCGGGGCAGGTGGTGGCCCGGCACCGGGCCAACGCCGCCTTCTACGACCGCGAGCTGGCCGACGTGCCCGGACTCCAGCTGACCGAGCGCCGCCCCGACCGCGAGTCCTCGTACTGGATCTACCCGATGAAGGTGGACCGCCGGGACGCGTTCATGAAGCGGATGGACGACGCCGGCGTGATGGTCAGCAACGTGCACGAGCGCAACGACCTGCACACCACGGTCCGTGACTACGCCGCGCTGCTGCCGGGGCTGGACCGGGTGGCCCGAAACATCGTGTGCGTGCCGGTCGGGTCCTGGGTGACCGACGAGCAGCGGGAACACATCGTCGCCACGATCCGTGAGGGCTGGTAGGGGAAGGACAGGGGAACGGTAGGGGGCCGTTGATCCCCTAGCGTCGAGAGAGTGGTTGGTGCAATGACTGTTTCTCCCACCTCCAAGGGGACCGTGCCGTTCGGCCCGCACCGGACGTGGTACCGGGTGACCGGGGACCTGGGTGTTGCCGCACCCGCCCTGGTCGCGGTGCACGGCGGCCCGGGCAGCACGCACGACTACCTGGTCGGCCTGGCCCGGTTCGCCGAGCTGGGCTGGCCGGTGGTGCACTACGACCAGCTCGGCAACGGCGGATCGACCCACCTGCCGGACCGGGGCGCGGACTTCTGGACGCCGTCGCTGTTCCTGGACGAGCTGGCCAACCTGCTGGCCCGGCTGGAGATCCGCGACTACGTGCTGTTCGGCCAGTCCTGGGGCGGGCTGCTGGCGGCCCGGCACGCCGCCGCCCGCCCGCCCGGCCTGCGCGGGCTGGTGGTGGCCAACGCCCCGGCCTCCTACCCGTTGTGGCTGCGGGAGATGAAGGTGCTGCGGGACCAGCTGCCGGCCGGCGTCGACGACACGCTGCGGCGGCACGAGGCGGCCGGCACCACCGACTCGCGCGAGTACTTCGAGGCCATGATGGTGTTCTACAACCGGCACGTGTGCCGGCTGACGCCGTGGCCGCGCGAGTTCATGGCCACCTTCATGGAGATCTACAACGATCCCACCGTCTACTACACGATGAACGGGCCCAGCGAGTTCCACGTGGTCGGCAGCCTGCGCGACTGGGGCGTGGTGGACTGCCTGCCCGACATCGCGGTGCCGACCCTGCTGATCTCCGGCCGGCACGACGAGGCCACACCGGCCACCGTGCAGCCCTACCAGGACCTGATCCCGGACGTGCGGTGGGCGCTGTTCGAGGAGTCCAGCCACATCCCGCATCTCGAGGAGCCGGAGCGCTTCACCGCGGTGCTGACCGAGTTCCTCACCGAACTGGGGCGATGACATGGAAAGCGCCTTCCGCGCCGGCACGGCGATGGTGTTCCCCGGCATGGGGCCGACCACCTTCGCCGAGGCGTCCGGCTTCATGCTCAACGACCCGACGGCGATCGAGCTGACCGCGATCGCCGACGGGGTGCTCGGCTACTCGCTGGTCGACCGGTTCCGCGCCGCCGAGCACGACTACACCGAGGCCGCTCAGGTCGCGTTCATGCTCAACTGCGTCGCGCTGGCCCACTGGGCCCGGCGCGAGCTGGGCACGACGCCCGACGTGGTCGCCGGGCCGAGCTTCGGCGGCAAGGCGGCGGTCGCCTTCGCCGGCTGCCTGCCGTTCGCCCAGGCCGTCCGGCTGACCGCCGAACTGGCCCGGTGCACGGAGGACTACTTCCGCACCGCGCACGCCGACATCGTGACCTACTCCTTCGCCCGCACGCCCGAACCGGCGCTGCGGGCCGTCCTGGCCGAGCTGGCCGAGCGGGGCTCGTGGCACGAGGTGGCCGGCCGCGTCGACCACGACTTCCACATGATCTCGTTGCCCGACAAGGAAACCGACTGGCTCTCGGGCCGGGTCCGGGCGGCCGGCGGGCTGCCGCTCTACACCATGCGCCCGCCCATGCACGCGGCCGCGTTCGCCGAGCTGCGGGACCGGGCCGAGCGCGAGGTGCTGTCCGGGCTGCGGTTCTCCGATCCGGTGCTGCCGCTGGTCGACGACCACGACGGCACGCTGGTCACCGACGCCGCCGGGGTGCGTCGGATGCTGCTCGACGGCATCACCCGGGCCCTGAGCTGGCCCTCGGTGGTCGGCACGCTCAAGCGCGCGGGCGTCGAGGACATGGTGGTGTGCGGCCAGGACCGTCTGTTCGGCCGGGTTCCGTTGAGCCGGAACAGCTTCCGCCTGCTCGCGGTCACACCGCGCCTGGCCGCCGGCGGCGCGGCCCTGAAGCGCTGATGCCGAGGAGACCATCGCGGGTCCGGTCTCGGCCGGACCCGCGCCGGCGGTCAGCTCCGCACGACGTCGCCGTCCCGCAGGCCGGCCACCGCGGTCCAGAGCACCTTGGGCGTCCGGAAGGTGTCGGCGGTCAGCAGGTCCTCGGTGAACCGGATCTGGAAGGCCTGCTCCAGCGCCCCGAGCACGTCGACGATGCCCAGCGAGTCGAGCCCGAAGTCGCGCAGGTCGATGTCCGGGTCCAGCGGCTCGTCCGCGGGAAGGAAGGGGAGGTATTGACGGAGCACGGTGTCGAACTGCTCGTTCCACATGGCGATTGTCGTCCTTTCCGGCAGCGTTCGAAAAGGGGATTCCCTGAAAGGCAACGGTATCGCCTCGCTGAGACGGTGTCCATGATTTTCCAGAATTTCTCGGGATTTCCCGGGTAGTGAAAATGGGTCGCCCGTGAATGGCTTCGCGCCAGGTGTCCACGGGCAGAGAATGGAGGAAGAATGGGGCACGCGCTGTACGAGCGCTTCCGGCGCGGACTGGCCGCGGCCCGGGACCGCGCCGCGTTCCGGGCCGGGAGCGAGCAGCTGACCTACGAGCAGGCGGACCGGCTGGCGCTGCGCTGGGCCGGCGCGCTGGCCGACCTGGCCGGCGGACGGCCCCGGGCGGTCGGCGTGCTGGCCGGCAAGGGCGTCACCGGCTACGTCGGCATCCTGGCCGCGAGCTACGCCGGCGCGGCCGTGGTGCCCCTCAACCCGGACTTCCCGGTCGTCCGCACCCGCCGCATGGCGGCGGCGGCCGGCATCGACGCCCTGATCACCGACGCGGCCGGGGAGAGCCTGGTCGACCAGTTGCCGGCGGTCCCGGTGCTGGCCACCCACCGTCCGATGCCCGGCCACACCGAGGCGGCTCCGGTGGCGGTGGCGCCGGACGACCCCGCCTACGTGCTGTTCACCTCGGGCTCGACCGGCCGGCCCAAGGGCGTGCCGATCACCCACGCCAACCTGGCCCACTACTTCGGCCTGGTCGACTGCTGGTGGACGGTGACCCCGCGGGACACCTTCTCGCAGACCTTCGACACCACCTTCGACTGCTCGATGTTCGACCTGTTCACGGCCTGGGGCGCCGGGGCCACAGCGGTCGCGGTCCCGCCGGTGGCCTACCGCGACCTGCCGGCGTTCGTCGCCGACCAGGGCATCACCGTGTGGTTCTCCACGCCCAGCGCCATCGGCCTGGTGCGGCGGGCCGGCGGCCTGCGGGCCGGCAGCCTGCCCGGGCTGCGGCTGAGCCTGTTCGCCGGCGAGGCCCTGAAGTGCGTGGACGCCGCCGACTGGCAGCGCGCGGCCCCGGACTCGGCGCTGGAGAACCTGTACGGGCCGACCGAGCTGACCATCACCGTCACCCGGCACCGCTGGTCGCCGGACTCGCCCGGCCTGGGCGTCAACGGCATGGCCCCGATCGGCCGGCCCAACGCCGGGCACGAGCACCTCCTGCTCGACGCGGCCGGCCGGCCGGCCGACACCGAGGGCGAGCTGTGGCTCACCGGGCCCCAGCTGACCAGCGGTTATCTGGATCCGGCCGAGGTCGGCGGCTACGCCCGGCGGGACGGCCGGCCCTGGTACGCCACCGGGGACCGGGTCCGGCGGGCCGACAACGGCGAGCTGGTCTACCTCGGCCGCGCCGATTCCCAGGTCCAGGTGCGGGGCTGGCGGGTGGAGCTGGCCGAGATCGACCACGCCGTGCGCGGCTGCGCCGGCGTCGAGGACGCGGTGACCGTAGGGGTGGCGGCCGGCGACTCCACCGAGCTGGTCGTCTTCTACACCGGTCAGGACTGCCCGGCCGGCCGGTTCGCCGCCCAGCTGCGCGACACCCTGCCGGTGGGGCTCATTCCACGGCATTACCGGCGGCTCGCCGATATGCCGCTCAATGCCAATCGCAAGGTCGACCGGGTGGAACTGCGGGGCCGGGCGGAAAAGATCCTGGTCGAGGCGGGCCGGGTCGATTAGGGGGACGTTAGGGGTGTGAATCGCGGTGTCGGCGCACGTACCGTCGCCGCGAGCCGGAAAAGCATTCTCAGTCACCGAGGGGTGGGTCATTGAACGGCGTGGTTTTCGACAATTCGGACGTGCTCGTTCATTCGCTGCTCGACCGGGCCGCGGCCGCGGCTCCCGACGCCGACGCGGTGCGTGACGGTCGGGGCCGCTGGGCCTATCGCGAGCTGGCCCGGCTCAGCCACGCCTTCGCCGCGTGGCTGGCCGAGCGCGGGGTGCGCACCGGGGACCGGGTCCTGGTGCGGCTGCCCAACAGCCGGCACTTGGTGGGCGTGGTCTACGGGGCGTCCCGGGCCGGGGCCGTCCTGGTGCCGCTCAACCCGGGCATGAAGGAGTTCCACCTCCGCTCGGTGCTGGCCGACAGCGAGCCGGCCCTGGCCATCGTCGCCGACGAGGACGCCTCGGCCGTGCGGAAGCTGACTTCGGTTGCCGTGCACGGGATCGGCGACGTGTGGCGCGAGGTAGAGCGGCTGGCCGACGACGGCCGCCAGGCGCCCGCGGCCGGCCCGGCGCCGCACGACATCGCGTTCCTGATCTACACCTCGGGCAGCACCGCCGCCCCCAAGGGCGTGGTGTGCCCGCACCGGCAGGTGACGTTCGCCGCGGCGGCGATCAACGCCGTGCTCGACTACCACCCGGGCGACGTGGTGTTCACCCGGCTGCCGCTGTCCTTCGACTACGGCCTCTACCAGATCTTCCTGTCCGCGTTGGGCCACGCCGAGCTGGTGCTGGCCGACGACGCGTCGGACACCGCGCTGGTCAACCGGATCCGGTCGTGCGGGGCGACGATCGTGCCGGTCGTGCCGTCGCTCGGCGCGATGCTGTCCAGCCTGGGCCGCCGCGATCCCGGCTCCACGCCGACCGTGCGCATGTTCACCAACACCGGGGCGGCGCTGCCGGCCGCCACGGTGGCCGGCCTGCGCGAGGCGTTCCCCGGCGCGCGGGTGGTCCGCATGTACGGCATCACCGAGTGCAAGCGGGTCACGATCATGCCGCCGGCCCAGGACCGCGAGCGTCCCGACGCGGTGGGGCTGCCGCTGCCCGGCACCGAGGTGCTGATCCTCGACGCCGACGGGAATCCGGCGCCGGCCGGGCAGGTCGGCGAGATCGTCGTGGCCGGCCCGACCGTGATGGCCGGCTACTGGCGCGCCCCCGAGCTCACCGACCGGTGCTACCGGCCGGCCCCGGACACCGGCGAGATCCGTCTGCACACCGGCGACTACGGCCTGCTCGACGAGGACGGCTACCTCTACTTCGAGGGCCGGCGCGACGACATGTTCAAGCGCAAGGGCCATCGCATGAGCACCGTCGAGATCGAGGCGGCGGCGATGGACGTGCCCGGCGTGCGCGCGGCCGCGGTGCTGCCGCCGACCGACCGCCACGACCTGACCCTGTTCGTGGAGAGCGATCTGGCCCCGCAGGCCGTCCTGCGCGAGCTGGCGACGAGGCTGGAGCCGCCCAAGGTGCCGGCCGTCTGCCACGTGCTGGAGCGATTCCCGTTGACGCTCAACGGAAAGAACGAGCGCCAGCAGCTGACGTCGTTACTGGAGGGCAGCACGGCATGAGTCGCAACGCCGACCTCGCCCGCCGCTTCGGTTCCCCGCTCTACGTCTACGACCTCGACCGGGTCACCGCGGCCCGGCGTGACCTGTTCGCCGCCCTGCCCGACGGCGTGGAGCTGTTCTTCTCCTTCAAGGCCAACCCCCATCCCGAGATCGCCCGCGCGCTGCGGACCGGCGGTGACCGGGTCTGCCAGGCGGAGGTCAGCTCCACCGGCGAGCTCGCGGCCGCGCTCGACGCCGGCTTCGACCCCGCCGACGTGCTCTACACCGGGCCGGGCAAGACCCAGGACGAGCTCAGGGCCGCCATCGCCGCCGGTGTCCGCACGTTCTCCGTCGAGTCGCTGTCCGACCTGCGCCACGTCGGCGCGGTCGCCACCGCGCTCGGCGCGACCGCGGACTGCCTGCTGCGCATCAACAGCGCCACCGCCAGCGCGTCGACGAGCATCCGGATGACCGGCGCCCCGTCGCAGTTCGGCCTGGACAGCGAGACGCTGCCGGAGATCCTGCCGGAACTGCGGGCCGTCCCGGGCACGCGGCTGGCCGGCATGCACCTGTTCTCGTTGAGCAACTCCCAGGACGAAGCCGGCCTGATCGACGAGTTCCGGCACACCATCGGGGTGGCCGCCGACCTGCACCACCGGCTGGGGATTCCGGTGCGGCTGCTGGACATCGGCGGCGGCTTCGCCGCCCCCTACCTGGTGCCCGGCGACCGGCCGTCCTATCCGGGGCTGCGCCCGGCGCTGGCCGCCACCCTCGACGCGCACTTCCCGGGCTGGCGTGCCGGCGCCCCGCGGGTGGCCTGCGAGTCGGGCCGGCACCTGGTCGGCGACGGCGGGCAGCTGGTGTGCACGGTGGTCAACGTCAAGCAGAGCCGGGGCCAGCGGTTCGTCATCCTCGACGCCGGCATCAACATCCTGGGCGGCATGTCCGGGCTGGGCCGGCTGCTGCCGGTCACCGTGGGCTTCGACCCGGCGGCGATGGCCGGCGACGTCGACCTGGACCAGTTGGCGCCGGCCCATCTCGTCGGCCCGCTGTGCACACCCGGCGACGTCCTCGGCCGGGGCGTGCCCACCCCGGCGCTGCTGCCCGGGGATGTCGTGACCATCCCCAACGCCGGCGCGTACGGCGTGACCGCGAGCCTGCTGATGTTCCTGGGCCGGCCGGCGCCGGTCGAGGTGGTCGTGCGCGGCGACGAGGTCGTGTCCGCGTCCCGAATCGAGTTCCACCGCAAGTACGAGTGACCTCCGACTGCCGACCGAGCACCGTGGAGCGCGCGCGATGAGCGAACCCGACCTGACCAGTTCCCCGAACGCCGCCGAGGCGCCGTTCCTGCGCGAGCTGCGGGCCGCGCCGGCCGAGGACCGCCGCCGTCGGCTGGTGGACCTGGTCGCCGGGCTGACGCGGGAGATCCTCCAGGAGCTGGTGCCCGACGCCCCCGACCGGATCGACGCCGAGCTGGGCTTCCGCGACCTCGGCCTGGACTCGTTCGGCGCGGTCGACCTGCGGGACCAGTTGGCCGATGCGGTCGGACTGCCGCTGCCGGTGACGATCGCCTTCGACCACCCGACGCCGGCGGCGGTCGCCGACTCCCTGCTGGCCGACCTGTTCGGCGCGGCCGACGGCGAGCAGGCGGTGCGGGCCGTCATCGCCTCCGACGAGCCGATCGCGATCATCGGCATCGGCTGCCGCTACCCGGCCGGCATCGACACCCCCGAGCAGCTGTGGCGGTTCGTGGTCGAGGGCCGGGAGAGCCTGACGCCGTTCCCGACCGACCGCGGCTGGGACCTGGACCGGCTGTTCGACGACGATCCCGACGCCGTCAACACCAGCTACGCCCGCGAGGGCCACTTCCTGCACAACGCCTCCGAGTTCGACCCGGACTTCTTCGGCATCAACCCGCGCGAGGCGGTCGCCACCGACCCGCAGCAGCGGCTGGTGCTGGAAACGGCCTGGGAGGCGATCGAACGCGCCGGCATCGACCCGCGGTCGCTGCGGGGCAGCCAGACCGGCGTGTTCATCGGGGCCGAGCCGCAGGACTACGGCCCCCGGCTGCACGAGGCCCCGGCCGAGGTCGAGGGCTACCTGGTCACCGGCAACGCGCCGAGTGTGGTGTCCGGCCGCGTGGCCTACGTCTTCGGCTTGCAGGGTCCCACTTTCACCGTCGACACCGCGTGCTCGGCGTCGCTGGTCGCACTGCACCTGGCCTGCCAGTCGCTGCGCACCGGGGAGACGGGGCTGGCGCTGGCCGGCGGCGTGACGATGATGTCCACGCCCGGCACCTACACCGCGTTCAGCCGGCAGCGCGCCATCTCCCCGGACGGGCGCTGCAAGGCGTTCGGGGCGGGGGCCGACGGCACCGGTTTCTCGGAAGGCGCCGGCATTCTGCTGGTGGAGCGGTTGTCGGACGCGCGGCGCAACGGGCACCCGGTGCTGGCGGTGATCAAGGGGTCCGCGATCAACCAGGACGGGGCCAGCAGCGGGCTCACCGCCCCCAACGGGGTCGCCCAGGAGCGGCTGATCCGCCAGGCGCTGGCCAACGCCGGCCTCGAACCGTCCGATGTGGACGCCGTGGAGGCGCACGGCACCGGCACCCCGCTCGGCGACCCGATCGAGGCCCACGCCCTGATGGCCACCTACGGGCGGGGCCGGGCCGAGGAATGGGCCCTGCGGCTGGGCTCGGTCAAGTCCAACATCGGCCACACCCAGGCGGCCGCCGGCTCGGCCGGCGTGATCAAGATGGTGATGGCGATGCGGCACGGCGTGCTGCCGCGCACCCTGCACGCCGACAAGCCGTCGCCGCACATCGACTGGTCGCTCGGGGCCGTGCGGCTGTTGACCGAGAACACGCCGTGGGACAAGGAAACCGGCCCGCGCCGGGCGGCGGTGTCGTCCTTCGGCGTCAGCGGCACGAACGCGCATGTGATCCTCGAAGAGTCCCCGGCCGAGCCGGCCGAGCCGTTCACGCCGTCCAGCGGTCCCGTGCCGGTTGTGGTCTCCGGTCGCACCGAACGGGCGTTGTGGGCGCAGGCCGGGCGGCTGGCCGAGCAGGTGGGCGAACTGTCCCTTGTGGACCTCGCGTACTCCTCGCTCACCACCCGGACGCAGTGGGAACACCGGGCCGTCGTGGTGGCCGACGACCGGGCGGAGCTGATCGCCGGCCTGTCCGCGCTCGGCGCCGGCGAGCCCGCGGCCAACGTCGTGCGGGGCATCGCGCGGACGGACGACGCCGGGCCGGTGTTCGTCTTCCCGGGCCAGGGATCGCAGTGGGTCGGCATGGCGGCCGAACTGCTGGACTCCTCGCTGGTGTTCGCCGAGCGGTTCCGGGAATGCTCGGAGGCGGTCGAGCAGTTCGTGGACTGGTCGGTCGCCGACGTGCTGCGGGGCGATGTGTCGCTGGACAGCATCGAGGTCGTGCAACCGGTTCTGTTCGCGGTCATGGTGTCGCTGGCCGCGCTGTGGGAGTCGATGGGGGTCAAGCCGGCCGTCGTGGTCGGTCACTCCCAGGGCGAAGTGGCCGCCGCGTGCGTGGCCGGCGGCCTGTCGGTGGTCGACGCCGCCTGCCTGGTGGTGCTGCGCAGTCGGCTGTTCGCGCGTGAGCTGGTCGGCCGGGGCGGTGTGGTCGCGGTGGCCCTCGGGGCCGACGAGCTGGCCGACGCGTTGACGCCATGGGCGGATCGCCTGTCGATCGGCGGCATGAACGGCCCGCGATCGTCCACAGTGGTCGGTGATCTCGACGCCCTGGCCGAGCTGGTCGCCTGGTGCGAGTCGCGGGACGTCCGGGCGCGGATGATCGCCTCCACCGTGGCCTCGCACTGCGCCCAGGTCGATCCCCTGCACGACGAGCTGGTCGACATGCTGGCCTGGGTCGCGCCCCGCTCCGGCGACGTGGCGTTCTTCTCCACGGTGACCGGAGAACTGATCGACACCGGGGAGCTGGGGCCGGAGTACTGGTTCGACAACGCCCGCCGCCCGGTGAACTTCCACGGGGTGATCGACCAGCTGGTGGCGGCCGGCCACCGGGTGTTCGTGGAGGTCAGCCCGCATCCGGTGCTCACCGTCAGCATCGAGGACACGCTCGCGGCGGCCGATGTCGACGGCGTGGTGGTGGGCTCGCTGCGGCGCGACGAAGGCAGCCTCAAGCGGTTCCTGCTCTCGGTGGCCGGGGCGTACGCCGGCGGTGTGAGCGTCGACTGGGGTATCGCCGGCAACCGGGTGGAGCTGCCGACCTACGCGTTCCAGCGTGAGCGCTACTGGCTGGACGAGGTCAAGCCGGTCGCGGATCTCGGGTCCGCCGGGCTGACCGCCGCCCGGCACCCGCTGCTCGGCGCGGCGCTGGCGCTCGCCGACTCCGACGGAGTGGCGCTGTCCGGGCAGGTGTCGCTGCGGTCGCACCCATGGCTGGCCGATCACGCCGCCAACGGCCAGATCCTGTTCCCCGGCACCGGGTTCGTCGAGCTCGCGGTCCGCGCCGGTGACCAGGTCGGCTGCGGCTTCCTGGAGGAGCTGACGCTGGAGGCCCCGCTGCCGCTGCCCGCGACCGGCGGCGTCCAGTTGCAGGTGCTGGTCAGCGGCCCCGACGACGCCGGCCGCCGGTCGGTGAGTGTGCACAGCCGGGTCGATGAAGGACAGCCGTGGACCAGACATGCCAACGGTTTTGTCGCCGTCGACCGGTTGCCCGAGGCGTCCGCCCGCGAGCCCTGGCCGCCGGCCGACGCGCAACCGGTTGACCTGCAAGGCTTCTACGAGGGGCTCGGCGATCAGGGCTACGGCTACGGCCCGGCTTTCCGGGGCGTGCGGGCGGCGTGGCGGCGCGGCGACGAGATCTTCGCCGAGGTGGCGCTGCCGGACGACGCCGACGCTGCGGCCTTCGGCCTGCACCCGGCCCTGCTCGACGCTGCCCTGCACGCCGAGGCGTTGCTGAATTCCCGGGCCGAGGGCGTGCGTCTGCCGTTCGCGTGGAGTGGCTATGCCCTGCACGCCGTCGGCGCTTCCGCCTTGCGGGTACGCCTGTGGTCCCCGTCGCCGGACACGGTGTCGCTGCGGCTGACCGACTCCTCCGGCGCAGCCGTGGCCACAGTGGAGTCGCTGGTCTCGCGGCCAGTCGGGAAGCCGGTGGTGCGGACCGACGCGCTGTACCGGGTCGACTGGACGCCGGTCTCCACCGACACCCCGTTCCGCGGCCTCGCGGTGGCGCTGGACGCGAACGTGCCGGGGCTGCCGACCGTCGAACGCGCCGAGGCGGTCGACGCCGACCTGGCCTTCGTGTCGTTCGCCCCGGCCGCGGATGTGCTTGGCGCGGCTTACGAAGACACCCATCGAGCCCTCCTGCTGGCCCAGTCCTGGCCGCCCGACAGCCGGGCCAAGCTGGTGTTCGTGACGACCGGCGCGGTCGCCGCCGACAGCGACGCGGCGCAGCTGGCCCACGCGCCGCTGTGGGGCCTGATCCGGACCGCGCAGACGGAGAATCCCGACCGTTTCGTGTTGCTGGACCTCGAATCGGCCGACGCGCCGATGGACGCGGTGCTGGCGGCCATCGCCGCCGGCGAGCCGCAACTCGCCGTTCGCAGCGGCACTGTGCTCGCGCCGCGGCTGGCCCCGGCAGCCACGACCGAATCGCTGGTGCCGCCGGCGGGGTCGGCGCAGTGGCGGCTGGAGTCGGTCCGGAAGGAGAGCCTGGCCGACCTGGAGCTGGTGCCGTGGCCGCGGGCGGCCGCCGCGCTGGCGCCGGGCGAGGTGCGGGTGGCGATCCGGGCCGCCGGGTTGAACTTCCGGGACGTCGTCGTGGCCCTGGGCATGGTGCCGGAGAACGACGAGCCGATCGGCGGCGAGGTCGCCGGCGTCGTGCTTGAGGTCGGCTCCGAGGTCACCGACCTGGTGCCCGGCGACCGCGTGATGGGCTTGCTGGACGGGGCTTTCGGGCCGGTCGGCGTCACCGATCGCCGCCTGCTGGCCCGTGTGCCGGAGGGCTGGTCGTTCACCCGCGCCGCCTCGCTCCCGGTCGTCTACCTGACCGCGTACTACGGGCTGTTCGACCTCGGCCGGCTCCGGGCCGGCGAGTCGGTGCTGATCCACGCCGGGGCCGGTGGCGTCGGCATGGCCGCCGTTCAGCTGGCCCGGCACGTCGGCGCGGAGGTGTTCGCCACCGCGAGCCCGGCCAAGTGGGACACGCTGCGCGGCCTCGGTCTCGACGACGACCACATCGCCTCGTCGCGGACCCTGGAGTTCGAGGCCAAGTTCGGCGACGTCGACGTGGTGCTCAACTCGCTGGCCGGCGAGTTCACCGACGCCTCGCTGCGGCTGCTGTCGCCGGGCGGCCGGTTCCTGGAGATGGGCAAGACCGACAAGCGGGATCCCGCCGACCTGCCCGGCGTCGAGTACATCCCGTACTCGCTGATGGAGGCCGGGCCGGACCGCCTTCGGGACATGCTGACCACCGTGCTGGCGCTGCTGGAACAGGGCGCGGTGCAGCCGCTTCCGGTGCTGACGTGGGACATCCGCCGGGCTCGCGACGCGTTCCGGCTCATGTCCCGGGCCCAGCACACCGGCAAGGTCGTGCTGACCATGCCGCCGACCCTGGACCCGAGCGGGACGGTGCTGATCAGCGGGGCCGGCACGCTCGGCGGCATCGTGGCCCGGCACCTGGTGACGGCGCACGGCGTGCGGAACCTGGTGCTGGCCAGTCGCAGCGGCGCCGGCGCGGACATCGTCGCCGAGCTGGCCGAGCTCGGCGCCTCGGCGACGGTTCGCGCGTGCGACCTCTCCGACCGGGACGCGCTGGCCGGCCTGCTGGCGGACATTCCGGCGCTGACCGGGGTCGTGCACACGGCCGGCGTGCTCGACGACGGCACGCTCGGATCCCTGACCCCGGACCGGATCGACACCGTGTTCCGGCCGAAGGTCGACGCCGCCTGGCATCTGCACGAGCTGACCCGCGACCGGGACCTGGGGCTGTTCGTCCTGTACTCCTCGGCCGCCGGCATCCTCGGCGACGCCGGCCAGGGCAACTACGCGGCGGCCAACACCTTCCTGGACGCCCTCGCCGCGCACCGCCGCGCCGTGGGACTGCCGGCGGCGTCGCTGGCCTGGGGCTTCTGGACGCAGCGCAGCGGCATGAGCGCCCACCTGGCCGACGCCGACGTGGCCCGGATGGAACGCGCCGGCAGCCGGGGCATCACCGCCGAGGAGGGCATGGCGCTGTTCGACCAGGCCCTCCTGATCGACGAGCCGCTGCTGGTGCCCATTCCCTTGCACACCAAGGCCATGCGGGACGCCCCGGCGCTGCTGCGCGGGCTGGTCCGCGGGCCGTCGCGACGGGCCGTGGCCACCGACGCCACCGCCGTCACCGGCTCGGCCCTCGAACAGCGGCTGGCCGGATTGCCGGCTACGGAACAGGATCGCCTGCTGGTGACCCTGGTCCGCACCCAGGCTGCCGCCGTGCTCGGCCACGCCACGCCTGACGCGGTGGATGCCCGCCGCGCGTTCCGTGATCTGGGCTTCGACTCGCTCACGGCGGTGGAGCTGCGCAACCGGCTCAACGCCGCCACCGGCCTCCGGCTGCCGGCCACCGTGGTGTTCGACCACCCGAACGCCGTCGAGCTGGCGAGACTGCTCCGGACCAAGGTGCTCGGCGCCGTCACGGCCGTGGAGACCGCGGCCCCGCCAGCGGTGTCGAACGACGACGACCCGATCGTCATCGTGGCCATGAGCTGCCGCTATCCGGGCGGCGTCGAGTCGCCGGAGGACCTGTGGCGGCTGGTGGTCGACGGCGGCGACGCCATCTCCACCTTCCCGTCCAACCGCGGCTGGGACCTGGCCGGGCTGTACCACCCGGACCCGGCCAACCCCGGCACCAGCTACTCCCGCGAGGGCGGGTTCCTGCACGACGCCGGCGAGTTCGACGCCGCCTTCTTCGGCATCTCGCCCCGGGAGGCCCTGGCCACCGATCCCCAGCAGCGGCTCACGCTGGAGGCCGCGTGGCAGGTGCTGGAACGGGCCGGCATCGACCCGCATTCCCTGCGCGGCAGCGCCACCGGCGTGTTCGTCGGCGCGACGGCCACCGGCTACGCCGAGGGCCTGTCCACCCTGCCCGACGGTGTCGAGGGGTACCTGACGACCGGCGTGTCGACCTCGGTGATCTCCGGTCGGGTGGCGTATGTGCTCGGCTTGGAGGGGCCGGCGGTCACCGTGGACACCGCCTGCTCGTCCTCGCTGGTGACGATCCACCTCGCCGCCGAGTCGCTGCGGCGCGGCGACAGCACGCTGGCCATCGCCGGCGGCGTGACCGTGCTGTCCTCGCCCGGGCTGTTCGTGGAGTTCGCCCGACAGCGGGGACTGGCCGCCGACGGGCGCTGCAAGGCCTACTCCGACGCCGCCGACGGCACCGGCTTCGCCGAGGGCATCGGGATGGTGCTGTTGGAACGGCTGTCCGACGCCGAACGCCACGGCCACCCGGTGCTGGCGGTCGTGCGGGGCTCGGCGGTCAACCAGGACGGCGCGTCCAACGGCCTGTCCGCGCCCAGCGGCCCGGCGCAGCAGCGGGTGATCCGCCGCGCGCTGGCCGCCGCCGGGATCTCGGCGTCCGATGTGGACGTTGTCGAGGGGCACGGCACCGGCACCACGCTGGGCGACCCGATCGAGGCCCAGGCGCTGCTGGCGACCTACGGCCAGGACCGGCCCGACGGGCGGCCGCTGTGGCTGGGCACGGTCAAGTCCAACATCGGCCACACCCAGTGCGCGGCCGGGGTCGCCGGCGTGATCAAGATGGTGATGGCGCTGCGCCACGCGGTGCTGCCGCGCACCATGCACGCCTCGCCCCGATCGTCCCATGTGGACTGGGAACTGGGCTCGGTCGAACTGCTGGGCGAGAACCGCCCGTGGGACAAGGACTCCGGCCCCCGCCGGGCCGGCGTCTCCTCGTTCGGCATCAGCGGCACGAACGCCCACATCATCCTCGAACAGGCGCGGCCCACGCCGGTCGTGGACACCGCCGAGTTCGCCGGGCCGCTGCCGGTGCCGGTCTCGGCCCGGTCCGAGGCGGCGCTGCGGGCCCAGGCCGCCCGCCTGCTGGAGATCGACCGCCCGAACCTGAGCGACCTCGCCTATTCCCTGGCCACCACCCGATCCGCCTTCGAGTGCCGGGCCGTCGTGCTGTCCGACGACCTCACGCGGGGCCTGACCGCGCTGGCCGACGGAGCGGCGTCGGCCGAGGTGATCAGGGGCGAGGTGTCCGAGGGCAAGGTGGCGTTCCTGTTCACCGGCCAGGGCAGCCAGCGGCTGGGCATGGGCCGTGGCCTGTACGAGAGGTTTCCGGTCTACGCGGCGAAGTTCGACGAGATCCTGGCGTTGCTGGACCCGGCGCTGCGTGACGTCGTCCTCGGCGACGACGCGGAGTCGCTGGACCGGACCGAGCACGCCCAGCCGGCGTTGTTCGCGGTGGAGGTGTCCCTGTTCGCGTTGCTGGAGTCGTGGGGCATCCGGCCCGATCACCTGGCCGGCCACTCGATCGGCGAGATCGCGGCGGCACACGTCGCCGGCGTCCTGTCCCTGCCCGACGCCTGCCGGTTGGTGAGCGCCCGTGGCCGGTTGATGCAGGCGCTGCCCGGCGGCGGCGCGATGATCGCCGTGCGGGCCACCGAGGACGAGGTGCTGCCGCTGCTCACCGATGGCGTCTCGATCGCCGCGATCAACGGCCCGCAAGCCGTTGTCGTGTCGGGTGAGGACGATGCCGCTGAGGCGGTGGCTCGGCACTTTGCCGCCCTGGGGCGCAAGACTCGGCGGCTGCGGGTGTCGCACGCGTTCCACTCGCCGCTGATGGAGCCGATGCTGGCCGAGTTCCGGGCGGTGGCCGAGTCGTTGAGCTACAAGGAACCGAGCATCTCGATCATGTCCACTCTGGACGGTTACGCCGATGTCACCGACCCGGAGCACTGGGTCCGCCAGGTCCGCGGCGGCGTTCGCTTCCTCGACGCGGTGCGGCGCCTGGACGAGGCCGGGGTGACGACCTTCCTTGAGCTCGGGCCGGACGGTGTGCTGTCGGCGATGGCCCAGGACTGCCTGCCGGGCGACGGGAACCGCGCGTTCACGCCGCTCCTGCGCAAGGACCGCGACGAGGCCCAGACCGCCGTCGCGGCGCTGGCCTCGGCTTTCACCCGTGGTGTCGAGGTGAACTGGGCTGGCGTGTTCGGCGGCGGGCGGCGGATCGACCTGCCCACCTACGCCTTCCAGCGGGAGACCTTCTGGCTGACCGGTGACGGCGCGGTGGGCGACGCCTCCGGGTTGGGGCAGCGGGCGGTCGAACATCCGCTGCTGGGTGCGGCCGTGGCGCTGCCCGGGTCCGATGGCGTGGTGCTGACCGGCCGGTTCTCGGCCGGCGCCCAGCCGTGGCTGGCCGATCACGTCATCCTCGACACGGTCCTGTTCCCTGGCACCGGCTTCGTCGAGTTGGCGCTGCGGGCCGGCGACCAGGTCGGGTGCGACTCGATCGAGGAGTTGACACTCGAGGCGCCGCTGGTGCTGACCGGTCACGAGGCCGTGGACGTGCACGTCACGGTCGACGCCGCCGACGATGCCGGCCGGCGCTCGATGTCGGTGCACTCGCGAGCCCTTGGCGGACCGTGGATCCGGCACGCCGCCGGTGTGCTGGCCCCCGCCGGCGACCAGCCGGAATATGACCTGGGGGAGTGGCCGCCGGTCGAGGCGGTCCCGATCGAGATCGACGGCCTGTACGGCCGAATGGCCAGCGAGGGCGCGGCCTACGGCCCGTCGTTCCGTGGGCTCAGCGCGGCCTGGCGACGCGGGGACGAGGTGTTCGCCGAGGTCACGCTGCCGGCGCAAGCCGGTGACGCCGGTCGGTTCGGGGTGCATCCGGCGTTGCTCGACGCCGCCCTGCACACGATCGAGCTGGACGGGCAGTCCGCCTCCGACCAGCCGCTCCTGCCGTTCGCGTGGACGGACATCGCCCTGCACGCGACCGGCGCGACGAAGGTTCGGGTCCGAATGGTTCGAACCGACAGCGGGGCGGCCGCGTTCCAGCTGGCCGACACGACCGGCAAGCCGGTGGCGACGGTCGGCATGCTGGCCATGCGCCCAGTGTCCCCGGACCAGCTCGGCGCCGTCACGGACGACTCGCTGTTCCGGGTCGAGTGGACCCGAGTGCCGCCCGCGCCCGCCGGTTCCGACGCTGTTGTCCTCGTTGGGGAACCGGGCCGGCTGGCCGCTGCCCTGCGCTCCGCCGGGGTCGCCGTGGCGGACTCCGACGGGCCCGCCCTGTTCGACGCGGGCCAGGCGTCGTCGGCCAAGGAGCTCACCCGACGCACAATGGAGTTCCTGCAAGGCCGGCTGCGAGACGAGCAGGCCCCGGTCCTCACCGTGGCGACATCGGCGGCGGTCACAGCCCGCCCGGAGGATGCCCTGGTCGACCCTTCCCACGCGGCGCTGTGGGGCCTGGTGCGGGCGGCCCAGGAGGAGAACCCCGGCCGCTTCAGGCTGATCGACATCGACGACACCGAGGCGTCCTACCGGGCACTGCCGGCGGCGCTGGCCGGTGACGAGCCGCAGCTGGCCCTGCGGGAGGGCGAGCTGCTGGCGCCGCGCCTGGCCCGAGCGTCCGATGCGGACATGCTGGCCGTGCCGGCCGGGCCGTGGCGGCTGGGCCTCACGGCCAGCGGGACCCTGGACAACCTCGCCCTGGTCGCCGCCGACAGCGATCGGGACCTGGCCCCTGGCGAGGTGCGGATCGCCGTGCGGGCCGGCGGCGTCAACTTCCGGGACGTCCTGATCGCCCTGGGCATGTACCCGGCGCAGGCCGACCTCGGCTGCGAGGCCGCCGGTGTCGTGGTGGCCGTCGGCTCGGAGGTCACCGAGTTCGCCCCCGGCGACCGCGTGCTCGGCCTGTTCGACGGCGGCTTCGGCCCGTACGCCGTCGCCGATCAGCGGATGATCGTCGCCAAGCCGGCGGGGCTGACCTTCGCCGAAGCCGCGTCCGTGCCGGCGGTGTTCGCCACCGCCTACTACGGCCTGGTCGACCTGGCCGGACTGCGGGCGGGCGAGAAGGTGCTCATCCACGCCGCCGCCGGTGGCGTCGGCATGGCGGCCGTGCAGCTGGCCCGGCATCTGGGGGCCGAGGTGTTCGGCACCGCCAGCGCGGCGAAGTGGTCCGTCCTGAGTGGACTGGGCGTCGCGCCGGATCACATCGCTTCCTCCCGGGATGTCGGCTTCGCCGCGCGCTTCGCCGACGTGACCGGGGGAAGCGGTGTCGACGTCGTGCTGAACTCGCTGGCCCGCGAGTTCGTCGACGCCTCCTTGGAGCTGCTGCCTCGGGGCGGCCGGTTCGCGGAGATGGGCAAGACCGACGTCCGGGAGCCGGAGCGGGTCGCACGCGACCATCCCGGCGTGGCCTACCGGGCTTTCGACCTGTCCGACGCCGGCCCGGACCGGACCAGGGAGATCCTGACCGAGATCGTCGGCCTGATCGAGCGGGGCGTGCTCACGCCGCTGCCGCTGCGGGCCTGGGACGTGCGCAAGGCCCCGGACGCCTTCCGGTATCTGGCCCAGGCCCGGCACGTCGGCAAGGTCGTGCTCACCGTGCCGAACACGGACCCGATCGGCGGCGCCGTGCTGGTCACCGGCGGCACCGGCGGCCTGGGCAGTCTGGTCGCCCGACACCTCGTCACCGAGCACGGCGTGCGGGACCTGCTGCTGACCAGCCGGCGCGGCCTCGAAGCGCCCGGCGCTCGGGAGCTGACCGAGGAATTGACCCGACTGGGCGCGAATGTCCGGGTCGTGGCTTGCGACGTGTCGGACCGCGACCAGCTGGCCGCGGTGATCGACGGGGTCGACCTGACCGCGGTTGTGCACACGGCCGGCGTGGTCGACGACGGCGTGTTCGAGTCGCTCACGGCCGAGCAGTTGGACCGCGTGTGGGACCCGAAGGCCGACGCGGCACGGCATCTGCACGAGCTGACGCGGCACCGCGATCTCGACGCGTTTGTCCTGTTCTCCTCGTCGGCGGGCACGCTCGACGGGGCCGGCCAGGGCAACTACGCGGCGGCCAACGCCTTCCTCGACGGCCTCGCCACGCGTCGCCGGGCCACCGGCCGGCCGGCGGTGAGCCTGGCCTGGGGCATGTGGTCGCCCGAGGTCGGCGGCATGACCGTGAACCTGGCCGATGCCGACATCCACCGGCTCAACCGCTCCGGTGTGCTGCCGCTGTCCGGACAGCACGGATTGGCGTTGCTGGACAAGGCATTGGCCCGCCCCGAACCGACCGTGGTCCCGATCCGGCTCGACCTCGCGGCGCTGCGCTCGCGAACCGAGGGCGGGGCGGCGATCCTGCGCGGCCTGGTGGGCGGGCCCGCCCGGCGCGCGGTCGCGGCCACGGCCGCCGGGGCCGAACTGACCCTGGCGGAGCGGCTGGCTCCGCTGCCCCGGTCCGGCCGGGCCCGCCTGCTGACCGACCTGGTGTGCGAGCACGTGGCCGTGGTGCTCGGGCACGCCGACCGGACGTCGGTGGATCCGGGCCGACCGTTCAAGGAACTGGGCTTCGACTCGCTGACCGCCGTGGAACTGCGCAACCGCCTCAGCGCGGCGGCCGGCGTCCGGCTGCCGGCGACCCTCATCTTCGACTATCCGACCCTGACCGCCGTCGCCGACCTGATCCGGGTCGAGCTGCTGGGCGAGGACGAGCCGGAGCCGTCGCCGATCGAGGTCGGACTGGCCCAACTTGAGTCCATTGTGGACGAAGAGACGGCCGGCGGCGCGCGGCTGGACGACGGGCTGCGCGACCGCGTGGAAGCCCGGCTGCGGGCGCTGGCCATGCGGTGGGCCGAGAAGACCGGCCGGGCCGCCGAGGAGAACGACCGTGAGGACATCGAGACCGCGACTGCCGAGGACCTGTTCGACATCCTCGACGGCGAGCTCGAGACGTTTCGCTGAGCACCGCCCTGGGGGCGTCTCGTGAGAGGAGAACACGAATGACGGGTGCACTACCCGCGTTTCCGATGGGCCGCCAACCGGCGTGCCCGTTCGCCCAGCCCGACGGCTACGCCGAGCTGCGCGGCCCGATCACCCGGGTCGAGCTGCCCACCGGCGGCTCCGCCTGGCTGGTGACCAGGCTGGCCGACGCGCACGCCGTGCTGAGCGATGCTCGCTTCAGCAACAACTCCACCCGCCCGGGCTATCCGGTGCTGCAACCGGGGCAGGCGCCCGCGGCCGACGAGCGCACGCCGATGTTCGTGGAGATGGACCAGCCCGACCACACCACCTACCGGCGGATGCTCATCCCCGAGTTCACGGTGCGGCGGGCCAAGCAGATGCGGGCGGAGATCGAGCGCTACGCCGAGGGGCTGGTCGACGAGATGCTCGCCGCCGGCGACTCCACCGACCTGGTGCAGACCTACTCGCTGGCGCTGCCGTCGCTGGTGATCTGCGGCCTGCTCGGAGTTCCCTACGAGGATCGGGACTTCTTCCAGTCCCGGGTGTCGGCGGCGGTCAGCCTGGCCTCGTCGCCGGCGGACTTCGAGGCGGCGTTCGGCGACATCGTCGCCTATATCGGCAAGCTGGTGGCCGACAAGATGGACCACCCGACCGACGACGTGATCGGCCGGCTGGTCACCGGCCCGATGGCCGAGGGCGCGCTGGACCATGAGCAGCTGTCCAGCATCGGTGCGCTGCTGCTGGCCGGCGGGCACGAGTCCACGGCCAACATGATCTCGCTGGGCATCGTGCACCTGATCCGGTCGCCGCAGCTGCGGGCGATGCTGCGCCGGCAGCCCGAACGCTATCCGGACGTGGTCGAGGAGTTGCTGCGCTACCACTCGATCGCCGATGTCAACGTGGCCCGGGTCGCGCTGGCCGACGTCGAGGTGGGCGGCCGGCTGATCAGGGCGGGCGAGGGCGTCGTGGTGTCGCTGGGCGCGGCCAACCACGACGAGTCGGTGTTCCCCGGTGCGGCCGAGTTCGACCCGGATCGGGGCTACCGGCGGCACATCGCGTTCGGGCACGGCTACCACCAGTGCCTGGGCATGAGCCTGGCCCGGGTGGAGCTGGAGATCGCCTACCGGGTGCTGTTCGACCGGATCCCCGAGCTGCGGCTCGGGCAGCCGTTCGAGGAACTTCCCTTCAAGTACAACGGAATGCTGTTCGGGCTGCACGCGCTGCCGGTGAGCTGGTGACGGCGGAGCGGCCCCCGGTGCGGTGACGAGACGGAGTCCAGGGCCGGTGCGGTCCTGGACTCCGTCGCGCGCCTGTGTCGAGGAGTGCTCGTATAACGATTTCCCTTGACGTGCAATGGTTTCATCCGGCCTGCCCCGGAAAAGCCTTGCCACGCGTAGAGTTTGGCCATGACGAGCGTTGTCGTGAAAGCCGGGCCGCGCCAGTGGCTCGGACTCGTGGTGCTCATCCTGCCGGTGTTGGCGATCTCGGTCACCGCCACCGTGCTCAGCTTCGCGCTGCCCTTCGTCAGCGCGAGCCTGGCCCCGAGCAGCGTCGAGCTGCTCTGGATCGTCGACGTCTATGCCTACGTGCTGGCCGGACTCCTGCTGGTGATGGGCAGTCTGGGCGACCGGATCGGCCGGCGCCGGCTGCTGCTGATCGGCTCGGTCGTGCTGGCGCTGTTCTCGGTCGCGGCCGCGGTCACCACCGTGGCCTGGGTGCTGGTGCTGGTCCGGGCCGTGCACGGGGCCGCGGCGGCGGCCGTGCTCCCGTCCACGTTGTCGCTGATCCGCACGATGTTCCAGGACGGGCAGCAGCGCCGGTTCGCGATCGCGGTGTGGGCCGGCACGTTCGCCGCCGGCGGCGCGCTGGGCCCGATCGCCGGGGGCCTGCTGTTGCAGCATTTCCCCTGGGGCTCGGTGTTTCTGGTCAACGTCCCGCTGCTGCTGCCATTGCTGCTGATCGGCTGGCGCCTGCTGCCCGAGTACCGAGATCCCCGGCCCGGCCCGTTCGACCTGCTCAGCGCGACGCTGTCGCTGGCGGCGGTGCTCCCGGTGATCTACGGGGTCAAGACGATCGCCGCCGACGGCTTCGCCTGGCCGGACATCGGTTTCATCGTGGTCGGGTTGGGCGTCGGCGCGCTGTTCCTGCGCCGCCAGCGCCGGCTGGAACGGCCGATGCTCTCCCTGGCGCTGTTCGGCAACCTGCCGTTCACGACCGCGCTGATCTCCAGCACCATGGCCGTGTTCGCGCTGGTGGGCATGTTCTTCTTCGTCGCCCAGTACCTCCAGTCCGTGCTGGGCTTCGGGCCGCTGGCGGCCGGCCTGTGGACCCTGCCGGCGGCCGTGCTGGCCGGTGTGGGCTCGGCTGGCGCGGCCGCGCTGGCCCGGTGGATCTCCCCCGGCGTGCTCATCGCCGGGGGAATGGTGCTGGCGGCCGTCGGTTTTGTGTTCATCGCCGGCGCCGGCCTGGTCGCCATCGTGGTCGGGCTCTCGTTGGTGGGTCTGGGCATTGGCGTCGTGCAGGCGTTGGCCTCGGACGTGGCCGTGGCCAACGCGCCGGTCGAACGGGCAGGCGCGGCATCGGCGGTGCTGGAGGCCGGTTCGGAGTTCGGCGGCGCGCTCGGGGTGACGATCCTCGGCAGCGTCGGCGCGGCGACCTACCACCTCGAACTGGCCCGGGGCGCCCCGCCCGGCCTGCCCGAGGCCACCGTGCGCGCCGCCGGCCAGACCCTCGGCGACGCGGTGGCGCTCGCCGAGCAGCAGGGCGGGGACACGGGCGCGTTGCTGCTTTCCGCGGCCCGTACGGCCTTCAGCGACGGCATGCACGCGGCGGCGGTGGTGGGAGCCGTCCTCATGATCGCCGCGGCGCTGCTGGCGGCGGTGGTCGCGACCCGGCGGTCGTCCGACGACCGGACCAGTTAGGTTCGGCCGTTGGGGGGTAGGTCTATGTCCCCAGGGTAGTTGAGGGATTACTCGGGGTATCCTCCGGATGTGCTCGTCGGTCGCCGGTCCCTAGGGTCGGTCACGACGAAGTGGTTGTGGCGCATGGAGGTTCTGATGCTCTCTTCGGTTTCGACGGTGTCCCCGCCGGCCCGCCGGCCCCGATCCGCGCCGGCCGTGCTGATCACCGGGCTGCACAAGCAGTTCGGCGACGACGTCGTGGTGACCGGGCTCGATCTGCGGGCCCGGCCGGGAAGCGTGGTCGCGGTCGCCGGCCGGGGCAAGACGACGCTGCTGGCCATGCTGGCTGGAGTGCTGCCGCCGGACGAGGGCAGCGTGCGGGTGTTCGGCGTCGACGTGTGGCGGGAATGGGATCGCGCCACCCGCCTGGTGGCCAGCACTCCGCTGGACGGCGGCGCGCCGTCGCGGGCCGAATCCGGCTGGGCGATGCTGACCGGGGCCGGCCTGCTGCACGGGCTGCGCGCGGAGGAAGTTGTTGCGGCGTCAACGGAACTGCTGGACCTGACCGGGCTCGGCGATGCCGCCGACGAGCCGGTCGCGCACTACACGCCGGGCATGCGCAGCCGGCTGCACCTGGCCCGGGCGCTGCTGACCGGTCCGCGGCTGCTGGTGCTGGACGAGCCCTTTCGCGGCGTGGACCCGGACTCGGCCCGGACGATCGCCGCCCTGTTCGACCGGTTCACCGCGAGTGGCGGGACCGTGGTGTTCTCCGGCGAGCAAATCGATGGAGTCAGCGACGATGTGTGGCTGCTGGGCGCACGCTAACTGCCGGGACGACGTGGAGGCGACCGTGACCAGATCGGGCAACCTGGTGCTGGTCGCCGCCACCGGCTCGCGGTACCGGTGCGGTCCGCTGATGACCGCGATGTGGATCGTGCTGCGCCGGCACGACTGGTGTCGGGACGCGGCCGCGGTCACGCTGGCCGAGGCGTGGCGGACCGACAGTGGTCGAATCCGCCCCTATCTCGACGCCTGCGTGGTGAGTCTGGTCGCGGCCGACCTGATCGACCTGTCGACCTGACCGATGTTGGCGGTTCCCACTGTCTTGAGGGGTACGGGATTGACCGGGACGGCGTGTTGCTTGACCATGGAATTGCGTTATGTGATCAGGTGATCACCTGGGGGTCGTGACGGTGGGTGCGGGTAAATGTTTGCCTGGTGCGAAAGACTCACGGCCGTGGCTGCTGGAACTGGGGATATGAGGCTGGGGACGTGTCGCGGATGTCGTTCGTTCACCGCAGCGAGGAGCTGGTCGCGTTTCGGACCGCGCTGGCCGAGGTCAAGGAGGGCAAGGGCCGGGTCCTGTTGGTGACCGGGGGGTTGGGCGGCGGCAAGACGGCGCTGCTGCGGCGGTGTTGCGACGAGGCGGTGGCCGACGGGGCACGGCTGCTGACCGCCACCGGCGCGCGGGCCGAGCGCCGGCTGCGCCTGGGCGTGATCGACCAGCTGTTCCACACCCCCTCCGTGCCGGGCGAGATCCTGGACCGGGCCCGGCCGCTGCTGTCCGCCGAGCCGGCGGACGGGGCCGACCCCGAGGACGATTCCTCGACCGCGCGGCAGTCCGATCCGCGCACCGTGCGCGCGCTGTGCGACCTGCTGCTGGAGCTGGCTGGCCACGGACCGCTGATGATCGCGATCGACGACGTGCACTTCGCCGACGAGGCGTCGTTGCAGGTCCTGCTGTATCTGCGCCGGCGCGTGACCCGGGCACGGATTCTGTTGGCCATGAACGAGTGGGAGCGCCCGTCGCCGACGCACCCGATGTTCCGCGCCGAGATCATGCGGCTGCCGCACCGGCACATCGGCCTGGGCCTGCTGCCCCCCGAGGCTGTGGCCGAGCTGGTGGCCGCCGAGAGCGGCCGGCCGACGACCGTGGCCTCGGCCCGGGGCTTCCACACGGTGACCGGGGGCAATCCGCTGCTGGTCGGCGCGCTGGTCAAGGACAACCCCGAGCTCGCCTTCGGCGAGGAGCCGGTGGCCGGCCGGGCCTACCGCCAGGCCGTGCTGGCCTGCCTGCACCGCTGGGAGCCGGGACTGCTGGTGGTGGCCCGGGCGGTGGCGATGCTGGACGGTCACGCGACCCTCGATCTCGTGGCGGCGCTGGCCGATCTGCCCGCGGCCGTGGTTGACGCGGAGATCGAGGTGCTGACCAGCGCCGGTCTGCTGGTCGACTTCCGGTTCCGGCACGAGCAGGGCGCGGCCGCCGTGCTCGACGCCATCGCCCCGGCCGAGCAGTCGCCGATGCACCTGCGCGCGGCGGAAGTGCTCTACCAGCACGGGGCGTCGTCGGACGAGGTCGCCCGGCACCTGATCGCCGCCGGTGCGGCGCCCGAGGCCTGGGCCGTCGCCGCGCTGCGGGAGAGCGCGAAACGGGCACTGGCCACCGACAACGTCGACTTCGCGGTGCGGGCGCTCGACCTGGCCGCGGCCGCCTGCCAGGACGAGCCCGAGCACACCGAGATCGTCCTCGCGCTGGTCCGGGCGCTGTGGTGGGTCAATCCCACGCTCGCCGGCCTGCGGCTGACCCCGCTGCTGGACGCCCTGCGGGAGAACCGGCGGTCCGAGATGGACATGTCGATGGTCATGCGGTACGTGCTGTGGCACGGCAACGCCCGCGACCACCACGCCGGCATCGAGCGGGTCATGGCCATGGGCGGGGCGACCGACGATCCCGTCGGGGCGGCGATGTTCCTGGTCGGGCACCAGTGGGTGTACGGCCTGGGGGAGGACTGCGGGTGCGTGGCCCGGGCCGAGCGGATGTGCGCCGCCAGTCCCAGCCCCTGGATCAGGGCCGCGCTGTCGCTGCGCTCGGTGTTCCACGAGAGCCCCAACGAGCAGGTCGTCCGCAACGCCAGCTACATCCTGCGCAGCTACCGGCTCGGGGAGAACATGCTGGAGGCCGTCACGTCGGCTGTGTTCGTGCTGATGTACGCCGGTCGCCCCGACCTGGCCGCCTACTGGTGCGACGGCCTCATCGAGGAGGCGACCCAGCGCGCGTCCGCCACCGGGCAGGGCCTGCTGACCGCGCTGCGGGCGGAAATCGCTTTCCGCATGGGCGATCTGGAGGAGGCCGTCGCGCTGGGCCGGCGGGCGCTGACCGTGCTGCCCGCGCCGAACTGGGGCGTGATGATCGCCCTGCCGCTGTCGGTGCTGCTGTTGGCCACCACCGCGCTCGGCCGGCACGAGGAGGCGGCCGAGCTGGTCGGCCAGGCCGTCCCGGCGGCCATCAGCGATTCCACGCTGGGGCTGTCGTACGTGCGGGCCCGTGGCCTGCACTACCTGGCCACCGGGCAGGTGCTCGCGGCCGTGGCCGACTTCACCCACTGCGGCGACGTCGCCCGGCAGCTGCGGATCGACATCCCCGAGCTGGTGCCGTGGCGCGGCGACCTGGCCGAGGCGCACCTGGTGCTGGGCAACCGGAAGTTCGCCCTCGAACTCGCCCGTGAGCAGCTCGAACTGGCCACCAGCAGCCACAGCCGGGCCCGGTCGCTGCGGGTGCTCGCGGCGTGCAGCGACCTGCGGGAACGGCCGGCCCTGCTCAACGAGGCCATCGACGCCCTCCAGGAGCACGGCGACCGCTTCGAGCGCGCCCGGGCCATGACCGAGCTCAGCCAGGCTTACGACGAGCTCGGCGACTTCTCCCGGGCCCGCACCGTCGCCCGCTCCGCCGACCACGAGGTCAACGACCAGCTCGCCGTCACCCGCTCCACCCAGGTCGTCCGGGACGGCGACGCCGACCCCGGCCACGACACCCCCCTGCTCAGCGACGCCGAACTCCGCGTCGCCCGCCTCGCCGCCCGCGGCCACACCAACCGCGAGATCAGCAACCGCCTCAACATCACGCCCAGCACCGTCGAGCAGCACCTCACCCGCATCTACCGCAAGCTCAAGGTGAACAGCCGCGTCGACCTCCCCGACCGCCTCTCCGCCGTCCCCACCGTCGACTCCTGAGGCCTCACGCCGAGAACGGGGAGACGGCCGAGGCCGTCTCCCCGTCCTGTGTGGACGGTCAGCTACAGGTCGGGTCGCCCGACTGGGCCGGCACGCTGATCGCGTTCCACGCCGCCTTGACCGTGTTGAACTCGGTGCAGCTGCCCGGGAACAGGTTCTTGGCCGCGGTCAGCGTCCAGGTCCGGTACTTCAGGTAGGAGCTGCTGGAGGTCTTGAGCAGCATGGCGTTGTAGAAGATCTTCAGCGCGTTCTGCACGCCCAGGCCGGTGACCGACGTGTTGTTGCAGGTGGTGCTGGTGGGCTGGCCGTTGGTGGGGTTCGTGCCCTCGGCCAGCAGGTAGAACCAGTGATTGCCGGGGCCGGCGGCGGCGTGCACCTCGGTGCTGGGGATGGAGCTGTCGTAGCAGTTCTTGTCGCCCAGCGCGGACGGGTTGTACATGTTGCGGATCGGACCCGAGCCGACGAGGTTCACCTGGTTGCCGACCAGGAAGTCGGGCTTGGCGTAGGGCGCGGCCTCGTTGGCGAACCACTCGGTCGAGGCGCCGAACACGTCGGCGACGAACTCCTGGGTGCCGTTGCCGGAGATGCCGCCGGGGGTGTGGTCGTCGATGCCGTGCCCGTGCTCATGGGCGATGACGTCGATGGCGGGAATCCACTGCCCGGCCTCGTTGTGCCCGATCTGCACCTGGCTGCCGTCGTAGTAGGCGTTCTCGTCGTCGAGCCCGACGCGGATCGGCCAGCCGCCGCCGTTGCCGTCAAAACTGTTGCGGCCCAACCACTGTGACAGCATCTTGTTCTCGGCCTGGATGCTGTAGATGGCGTCGACGCAGCCGGTCTCCTTGTCCGTCTCGTCGCCGTTGCCCCAGCTGTCGGTGGACTTGGTGAACGTGGTGTTGGTGTCGGCGTCCTGGCAGCTGACGTTGGTCAGGTTCGGGTCGGTCATCGAGTAGCCGCCCGAAGTCTGGCTGGTGTCGATGTGCAGCGGCTCGGGGCCGTTCCACACGCCCTGCCCGTCGCCGTAGAGCACGTGCTCCTGGGTGTGCAGCACCTTGCCGGTGGTGGCGTCGACGACGACGTCGAGTTTGCTCGGCCCCTCGGCGTTGCGGCCGACGACGGTGCTCTGCCAGGCCAGCGCGGGCGTGCCGAGCGCGAATGCGACAAGATGAGCAGCGCTCACACTGTCCACTGTGGGCACTTGCGTGCGGGCGATCGCCTCGGCCTGGGCGGCGGTCAGCTTCGGGGTGGTGGAGGCCAGGTTGATGGTGCTGTCCTGGGCCACGGACGTGGACACGACCTGGCCGGTGGAGTTGGTGGCCACCACGAAGTCGCCGCCCACCACTGGCAGTCCCTTGTAGGTGCGGTCGTACGGCACGTACTTGAGGCCGTTGGTCGAGGAGATCACCTTGTGCGGCGCGAAAGTGTCGTCGGCGCTGGCGTGCAGGGCGGTGGGACGGGAGGCGACCAGGCTCTGTGCCGCGGTGACGGCCATGGCGTCCGCGGTGAGCGGGGACGCCGTGTTCGGGGCGGTTCGGGCCTGGGCGACCGCGGCTGTGGTCGCGGCCGCGGCCAGCACTCCGGCGGTGAGCAGGATCAGTGGTCGTCGCAAAACCATCGGCGGTGTTCTCCTTCGGGCAGGGGCGATCACGGCCCCGGGTGGGGTCGTGGTCGGCGTGAAGGTGTCGGCCGCGACCCACACTCCTGGTTGCGGTGAACGGCGTACAACCCGACGAAGGTCGTTAATTTGACGAAAAATATGAGCACACCACACCAAAACGGACATTGGTGCGGTGTGCTCGGGTTCCGAGGGCTACCCGCCTATGGTCTTCGGGCGGGCGGCCAGCGCGCCGAAAACGGTCTGGACCACCACCAGCGACAGCAGCACGGCCAGCGGCGGGGACCACGACGCGGTGGCGTCGTGCACCGCGCCGATGGCGATCGGCCCGATCGCAGCCAGGGTGTAGCCGGCGGCCTGGGCCATGCCCGACAAGGCGCCGGCCTCGGCGTGGTCGCGGGTCCGCAGCCCGAACAGGGACAGCGACAGGGCCAGCGTGATCCCGCTGGACAGGCCGGCGATGATCGCCCACGCCATGGCCATGCCCGGCGCGAACAACCACCCGGCCAGGGCGACCATCAACAGCAGCGACCCGACGACCGCGACCGGCCGCTGGTCGGGCAGCCGGTGCACGAGCGCGGCGCAGACCATGCTGCCAATGAGACCGAACAGGTTGAACAGCAGCTGGTGGAAGCCCGCGACCGTCGGGCTGATGCCGGCGGCGTGCTCGATGGACGACAGCCACGTCACCAGCACGTAGAAGGCCAGCGACTGTAGGCCCATGAACAGCGTGACCTGCCACGCCAGCGCGCTCTTCCACGGATTGCCGGCTCGGGTCGTCGGCACGAATCGAGCGCGCCGGCGCAGTTGCGGGGCGAAAAAGACCAGCGCCAGGACCGCGAGCCCGGCCCAGATGCCCAGCGACACCCGCCAGCCGCTGGATTCCTGGCCCGCCAGCGGAACCGCGATGCCCGCGGCGATCGCGGCGACCCCGGACTGGGTGGCGGTGTACGCGCCGGTGATCGGGCCGATGCGGTCCGGGAAGTCGCGTTTGACCAGCGACGGCAGCAGCACGTTCAGCATCGCCACCGCGATCCCGAGCAGCGTGGTGCCGGCCCACAGCAGCGGCTGGGGCGGCGTCGAACGCAGCGCGACCCCGACGGCCAGCAACGCCAGCGCCGCGCCGAGCGCGCGTTCCAATCCCAGCCGGGCGGCGATCGCCGGGGCGACCGGGGAGAACGCCGCGAACGCGATCAGCGGCACGCTGACCAGCACCGACGCCGCCACCGACGAGAGTCCCTGATCCGACTGCACGATCCCGATGACCGGCCCGAGGCTGGTGATCGCCGCCCGCAGATTCGTCGCGATCAGGAAGACCCCGAGCAGGATCAGCGCGGGGCGCGGGTCCGAGGGCGGCCGGGCGGCCACGGACTCCGCGTTTCCCCGGGTCGGAACGGGCGGCCGGGACATCCCCGAAGCGTCACGGTCGGCAGGCATCGATTCCTCCCCGTCGTCGGCCGCGGAAGCGAGCGGGCGCCCCCCGGGCAGAAGTCCGAGGCTACCGAGTGCCCGCCCAACCCGGGCAACCGCCGATCACCCGAACCCGATTTCCCGAGTCGAGCTCAGGCGTGCTCGGCCGGCCGGCTGCTGCTGACCCAGGAGGGCGGCTACGCGCTCGGCTACCTGCCGCTGTGCTTCCTGCGGGTGCTGGAGGCGCTGTCCGGTGGCCGTTCGGGGATCGAGGATCCCTTCCTGACAAGATGGGGCGAGGACTTCGCCGCGACGGTCACCGTCGAGGCGGAGGCGGTGCTGGCTCGTTGCGCCGAGTACGTGCAAGATGTTTCTTGACCGATACACCCACATCATGAGGAGCGACATGACCGCGATCGAGCGCGTCGTGGGACGGCAGGTCCTGGACAGCCGGGGCAACCCGACCGTCGAAGTCGATGTTCGGCTGAAGGACGGCTCGTTCGGCCGCGCCGCGGTGCCGTCGGGCGCCTCGACCGGCACCAATGAGGCCGTCGAGCTCCGCGACGGCGACAAGTCCCGGTACCACGGCAAGGGCGTGCGCAAGGCGGTCGACGCGGTCAACGGCGAGATCGCCGAGGCGGTGCGCGGCCTCGACGCCGAGGACCAGGCCGTGGTCGACCGGACCATGATCGAGCTGGACGGCACGCCCAACAAGGGCCGCCTGGGGGCCAACGCCACCCTCGGCGTCTCGCTGGCCGTGGCCAAGGCGGCCGCCGCCGCGCACCAGCAGCCGCTGTACCGCTACGTCGGCGGCGTGTTCGCGCACGTGCTGCCGATGCCGATGATGAACATCATCAACGGCGGCGCGCACGCCGACAACGCCATCGACTTCCAGGAGTTCATGATCGCGCCGGTCGGCGCGGAGAGCTTCGAGGAGGCCGTGCGGGTCGGCTCCGAGGTGTTCCACACCCTGCGCAAGACCCTGCACGACGCCGGCCACAACACCAACGTCGGCGACGAGGGCGGCTTCGCGCCCAACCTGAACTCGGCCGACGAGGCGCTGGAGTTCGTGGTCGGCGCGATCGAGAAGGCCGGCTACACCCCGGGCGAGGACGTCGCGCTGCTGCTGGACCCGGCGGCCTCCGAGTTCTACGCCGACGGCGTCTACGACTACAAGGGCGAGGGCCGCAAGCGCTCGGTCGAGGAGCACGTCGCCTACCTGACCGAGCTGGTGAACAAGTTCCCGATCGTGTCGATCGAGGACGGCATGGCCCAGGACGACTTCGACGGCTGGAAGCAGATCACCGACGCCATCGGCGACCGCTGCCAGCTGGTCGGCGACGACCTGTACTGCACCAACGTCGAGCTGCTGCGCAAGGGCATCGACCTGGGCATCTCCAACTCGATCCTGGTCAAGGTCAACCAGATCGGCACGCTCAGCGAGACGCTGCTGACCGTGAACACCGCCTTCCGGGCTGGCTACTCGGTGGTCATGTCGCACCGTTCGGGCGAGACCGAGGACGCCACCATCGCCGACCTCGCGGTCGCGGTGAACTGCGGCCAGATCAAGACCGGCTCGCTGTCCCGGTCCGACCGGACCGCCAAGTACAACCAGCTCATCCGCGTCGAGCAGGAGCTGGGCTCGCAGGCCGAGTACGCGGGCCGCAGCGCGCTGGCCGGCCGCCGCCGCTGAGGCCGCCCGGTCGGACGCGGGCGCGGCCCGCGTCCGACCGCCGCCGGCTCAGGCCCAGGAGTCCGGGTCCGGGTTGGCGATCAGCTTCGTCTCGCCGGGTTCGTCGCACACGATCAGGCTCGCGCCCACGGTGGCGAGATCCCAGTGATCGACCGTCGCCCCGCTCTCGCGCACGGCCTCGGCCACCTCGATCCACGCCACGGGCTCGTCCGGCTTGACCATGAGCAGCGCGTGCCGGCGCAGCACCTCGCCCACCCGGTCACCGAGCACCGGATCACGATGGCCGAGCTGGGGCGGCACCCGACGATCCGCGGCTTGGTCGAGCACCTGGCCGGCCGCGACGACGGCGCGCCATAACCGGAGTTTATCGACGGCAGACGTACTACTTGTTGGACAACGCCCGGTTGTGCCGTGAGGATGGACGCGGCGCGGAAACAACTCTCGGGTGGTGTGGCGAATGAATGCGCTCCAACGTCTGTCCGACCTCGGACTGGTGCTGCCGGCGGCGGCTTCCGGCCTCGGCTCGTATCTTCCGTGGTCGCGGACGGGGTCGGTGGTCACGACCTCGGGGCAGTTTCCGTGGTCGGGCGTCGATCTCGCTTATCAGGGCCGATTGGGCGAGGTTATTTCCATCGCCGACGGTTATCAGGCGGCCCGGCTGTGTGCGCTCAACGCGATCGCGCAGCTTCGGGACGCGGCGGGCGGGGATCTGGAGAATGTGGCCCGTGTGCTGCGACTGGAAGGCAATCTGCTCTGCACGCCGGATTTCGTCGACCACGCGGGCGTGCTGAACGGGGCGTCGGATCTGATCAACGACGTGTTCGGCGAGCGCGGCCGGCACAGTCGGGCCGTGACCGGAGTGGCGAGCATGCCGCTGGGGTCGCCGGTGCTGCTCTACGTGCAGGCCGAGGTGAAGTGATGGCCGTGATCACCGTCGGCAACATCGCCCTGTCCTTCCACCGCGCCGCGGCCGCGGTCACGCGACGGGTGCTGGAGCGTCACGGCCACGAGGTGCGAACCGTCGAGGCGCCGCACGAGGAAATGTTCCGGCTTCAGGCCGACGGCCACGTCGACGTGCTCAATTCGGCCTGGCTGCCCGACAGCCACGGCCGGTATCTGGCCGACTATCGGGATCAGGTCCGCTTGCTCGATCCCCATTACACACCGTTTTGTGTGTGGGCGGTGCCGCCGTACGTGCCGGAAGACGCGGTTGCCGAGGTGGCCGATCTTTCCCGGCCGGACGTCGTGACACGGATGAATCCCGTGATCGACGGCATCAATCCCGGCGCCGGAATCAGTCGCTTCTCGGCACGAATGGTCGTCGACTACGGTCTCGATTCGCACGGCTACGGCTTTGTTCCTGGCACGGAGGACGGTTTCATCAAGCGGGTCGAACAGGGGATCGCCGACCGGGAGTGGTTCGTCATTCCGCTCTGGCGCCCGCAGTTCCTCAACCGTCGGCACGGCCTTCGCGTGCTGGCGGACCCCAAGGGGCTGCTGGGTTCCATCGACGCCGCGACGCCCGTGATCCGCCTCGACGCGCTCGACCGCATCGGCCCCGAGGCGCTGGCCGAGATCGACGCCGTCGACCTGGGCAACGACGGCGTCGAGGAACTCGACGTCTGGATCAACGCGGACGGCCTGACCCCGTTGCAGGCGGCCGACCGCTACCTGGCCCGCCGTTGATCAGGCGCGGGCCAACCGCTCGTTGCGGACCAGCGTGCCGCCCTGCTTGAACCGGTGCAGCACCGGGACGACCTCGATCTGCCGGATCGCCGGCAGGGCCCCGATCTTGGACGTGACAAAGAGGTACAGCGCCTCCAGGTCGCGGCAGGTCACCGTGACGAGCAGGTTCGCCGTTCCCGAGACGGCGGCGGTGAACGTGGTCTCCGGCATCAGCGACAGCGCCTTGCCGGTCTCGTCGATCGCGCCGGGCACCACCGTCAGCCAGAGATAGGCGGTGGCGTCGAACCCGAACTGCACCGGCGCGAGATCCACGGCCACGTGCGCGGCGCCGGTGGTCAGCAGTTCGTCCACCCGCGCCGCCACCCGCGACTGCGGCATCCCGGTCGCGCGGCTCAGCGCGGTCACCGTGGCCCGGCCGTCCGCGGCGAGCTCCGCGAGCAGGGGTTCGTCCTCCTCGCGGAGCTCGGTGCCGGGCCGCGGCGTCTTCGGCGGCGCGGTCGCCGCCCGCCCGGCCAGCAGTGCAGTGGCCTGCGCGGGGGTGAGCGGATCGTCGAACGCCAGCCACTTCGTCGCGCTGCCGACGTACATGTGCAGCACGGTGAAAGCCGTGAAGCTCAGCACCTGGCTCGTGCGCGGCAGCCGGTGCAGCACCGACCGGTCGACGCGGGCCGGGTCGCTGAACGACACGCAGATCACCTCCGACCCACCCGAGGTGACGCTCACCCAGGACACGTCCGACCGGGCCGCCAGCGTCTCGGCCAGCGCCCAGGCCGCGTCCGGCCGGCACTGGATCCGGACGAACCAGCGCCGCAGGCCCAGCGCGTGCTCGTTCGGGGCCACATGAACGCGGATCGCCCCGTCGGAGTGCATGGCCCGGTAGCGCCGGGCGACGGTCTGCTCGGACACGTCGAGCACCTCGGCGATCCGCCGGAAGGCGACGCGACCGTCCCGCAGCAGGCAGTGCACGATCTGCCGATCCAGTCGCTCCATGGTGGAGGTTTACCCCCTGCGTGGTCGGATCCGCGCCGCTTCCCGGCGAGGCGGCACCCTCGAGTGACGGAAAATCTGCTCAGACCGACAGTGCCTGGCCGTCGGACACGAGCGCGGCCAGCGCGGCGGCGACCGCCTCGTGGGCCGCCGGCACCTCCGCCGGATGCCGGCCGCCGAACTGCTTCAGGCTCAGCCCGCGCCCGGCCGACCCGACCACGTGCGCGCCGGCCGCCTCCAGGACGAGGTGCAGGTGCTCCACCACGCCGTCGACCCGGAACCCGGTGACGATCAGCGCGGCCGGCTTGCCCTGGATCGCCGGCGACTCCCGCGGCCGCGACAGCCAGTCGATGGCGTTCTTCAACGCCGCGGAGATGCTGCCGTTGTTGGCCGGGCTCAGCAGCAGCACCGCGTCGGCGTCCGCGACCTCGCGGCGCAGGCGGGCCACCGACTCCGGCGGCTGCCAGGTGTCGAGGTCGGCGTTGAACAGGGGCAGCGAGCCCAGGTCCTCGGCCAGTGTGGCGGTGACGTCCGGGAGGCCGGCGGTCAGCGCCAGCGACGCGACCTGGGTCGTCACGGCGTCGGCCCGCAGGCTGCCGGACAGCACCAGAACGTTGGTGTGGCGGGGAAGTAGCGAGGTCATCAGTGCTCCCACGGCATGCGCGCCTCGGTGCTGCCGACCGCGTTCAGCTTGGCCACGGCCTCGGCCGGCAGCGTGATGTCGGCGGCGGCCACGTTCTCCCGCAGGTGCTCGACCGACTGCGTGCCGGGGATGAGCAGGATCGTGGGGGAGCGCTGCAACAGCCAGGCCTGCGCCACCTGCAACGGGGAGTGGCCGAGCTCGTCGGCGACCTCCTGGAGCGCGTCCGACTGGAGCGGCCGGAATCCGCCCAGCGGCCAGAACGGCACGAAGGCGATGCCCTCCTCCGCGCACAGGTCGACCAGCGCGTCGTCCTTGCGCACGGCCAGGTTGAAGAAGTTCTGCACCGAGCGCACCGGGGCGATCCCGCGGGCCGCCGCCAGCTGCTCGACGGAGATGTTGCTCAGGCCCAGGTGCCGGATCAGGCCCTGCTCCTGGAGCTCGGCCAGCACGGTGAACGGCTCGACCACGTCGGCCGCCGCCGTGGTGTCGGTGATCCGCAGGTTCACCAGGTCCAATGTGGACAGACCGAGGTGCTCGAGGTTGTCGTGCACCGCCGCGGTCAGCTCGTCCCGGGAGACCGCCGCCGGCCACGACTTGTCCGGCCCGCGCCGGGCCCCGACCTTGGTGACGATGCGCAGGTTCGCCGGATACGGGTGCAGCGTCTCGCGGATCAGGTGGTTGACCGTGTGCGGGCCGTAGTAGTCGCTGGTGTCGATGTGGGTGATGCCCAGCTTCACGACCTCGTGCAGCACCGCGACCGCCTTGTCGTGGTCGCGGGCCGGTCCCCAGGCCATCGGCCCGGCCAGCTGGAGCGCGCCGAAGCCCACCCGAGTCAGACTCAGGTCCTCGGCCAGTTCGAGCGTGGTGTTCATGTACGTCCCGTCCTGCTGTTCGTGGTGATGCCATCAGCATCGCCCGTGAGCCCGGTTGCTCTCACGCCAGCGGGCCGAACCGGGCTCAAACCTCCACGACGGGTCGTCCGGATCGTGAAATCCACCATCGAGCCGGGTGTATGGACGGCGAACCGGGCCAGGAGGTCCTGGCCCGGTTCGCCGTTCGGGGGAGTGGCGGCAGGTCAGCCGGTGCGGGCCACGCAGAGCTCGTAGGCGGGGTCCGCGTCCCGGCTGGTGGGGATGATGGCCAGCGAGGTCAGGCCGTGGGCCAGGTCCTCCATGCGCAGCCGCGAGGCGTGGACCATGGCGGAGCGCAAGGCGGTCTGCTCCTGGTCGAGCCAGGAGTCCGGGTCGAGCAGCAGCGTGTCGACGTGCTCCTTGCCCAGCCGCCAGGCCGGGCGGGAGCGCAGCGTGTGCGGGGTGCGGCCGGCGGAGCGCCAGTGGGCCTCGACGGCCAGGGTGAGCCAGCCGGCCAGGGCCCGTTCGCAGGCGGAGTCCCGCTGCTGCGGGCTTTCCTCGGCGAGGGCGTGTTCCCGGGCGTGCAGGCGGACCAGGTCCTGGAAGTGGTAGCGGGTGCCGGTGCCGGGGGAGACCTCCAGCAGCCGGGCCTCGACCAGCTGCTCGATCAGCTCGTCGGCCTCCTCCAGGCCGACGTCCAGCACGGCGGCGCCGACCCACGCGGCGAAGTCGGGGCTGGTGATCAGTCCGAGCCGCCGGTACAGGCGCTGGGCCTGCGGCTCCAGCGCCCGGTAGCTGGCCTCCATGCTGGCCCGCGGCCCGGTGCCGTCCCCGTCGAGCTCGTCGAGCCGACGGGAGCGGTCCTCCAGCCTGGTGACCAGGCGGCGCACGGTCCAGTGCGGACGGGACGCCAGCCGGGTGCCGGCGATCTGGAGGGCCAGCGGCAGGTGGTCGCACAGCTCGGTGAGCCGGGCGACGCCGGCCGGGTCGCCGTCGACGCGGTCCGCGCCGATGACGTTGTTGAGCATGGCGGCGGCCTCGTCGTTGTCGAAGACGCCGAGCCGCACGGCCACGGCGACGTGCCCGCCGACCAGCTCGCCGAGCGGGCTGCGGCTGGTGACCAGCACCCGGCACCGGCCGTTGCCCGGCAGCAGCGGCCTGACCTGGGCGAAGTTGCGGGCGTTGTCCAGCACGATCAGCACCCGCCGGCCGTCCAGCATGCTGCGGTAGAGCGTGGCCCGCTCGGTCGGGTCGGCCGGGATCTGCTCGTTGGTCACGCCCAGCGCCCGCAGCAGCGACCCCAGCACGGCGGCCGAGTCGGCGGGCGTGCCGTCGTGGTAGCCGCGAAGATCCACGTAGAGTTGGCCGTCGTCGAACCGCTCGGCGGCCCGGTGCGCCCAGTGCAAAGCCAGCCCGGTCTTGCCGACGCCGCCGGGCCCGGTCACCACGGCGACCGCGGTCTGCTCGGTCAGCAGGTCGTCCAGCACCGAAAGCTCGGCGGCCCGGCCGGTGAACGCGGGCGGCGCCGGCGGCAGCTGCGCCGGGACGACGGTGGAGCCGACCGCGGCCGGCCGGACCAGGGTCAGCGCCGGGTCGTCACGGAGAATGGCGTCGTGCAGGTCCCGCAGCGCGGGGCCGGGCTCGATGCCGACCTCCTCGATCGAGGACTCGCGGCCGCCGCGGAAGGTCTCCAGCGCCTCGGCCCGCCGGCCGGCCCGGTACTGGGCCAACATGAGCTGTCCTCGCGCCTGCTCCCGCAGCGGATGCTCGCGCACCAGCGCCGCCAGCTCGCTGATCAGGGCCCGGTGCTGGCCCAGCTCCAGCCGCAGCGCGGAGAACGACTCGTACGCGGCCAGCCGCTGCTCCTCCAGCCGAGCCGCCTCGGTCTCGGCCGGGTAGCCGGCCACGCCGGCCAGCGCCGGGCCGCGCCACAGTTCCAGCGCGGCCGAGTACATGTCCGCGGCCTCGACGTGGTTTCCCTGCTCGGCGGCCTGATGCGCGGCGACGACACGGTTGTCGAACTCGGCGGCGTCGATGCGATGGCCTCGCGACACCAGTTGGTAGCCGGGGCTGGTGGTGACGATCACGTCGTCGGCGCAGCCGGCCGCCTTGAACGTCTTGCGCAGCGCGGCCACACAGATGGCCACCTGCGTCCGCCCGGTCGCCGGCGGCGAACCGTTCCACACCGCCTCGACCAGGCTGTCGACCGAGACCACCCGGTCCGCCGACAGCAGCAGCATCGCCAGCACGGTCCGCTGTCGCGGCCCGCTGACGGCCACCCGACCGCCGTCGGCCAGGACCTCCAGTGTCCCGAGCAGACGAAAGTCCAGTTGAACGCCCATCGAACCCCCCAGATCCCCAGTTCTCACGGGTTTTTCGCAGCGCCTTTCGTGTTTCTGATGAAATTTGTCAGCAACTCGCTGCCGGACCCACCCCAGGCCGACACCCTTCGTGCTTGTCGCTGCCGCCGACACTATCCAGGCCGCGCTCGTACGTGCAAGCGAACGCCTGAGTAGTCACGGAAATCGAGTCTGACTCACCGCCGACCTGCTGCTCCGCGTCATGATCAAGGTCACGCCGGCGTGAAGTGCGAGTGAGCTTCGTGTTCTACGAATAACCGGCCAATAAGACGGGAATAAGGAGGTGAATCATCGGTAACGATTACCGGTCAGACCAGGACGTAGCCGTCGGACGGACGCTGGTGGCGGGACCGCCGCAAATCCGCCATCACGAACGTGCGCTGGAGCCAGCGGTCCCGGCCGTCATAACGCGGTGTGAAAGCGGTGCGTCCGTGCACGGTCACCCGGTTGTCCACGATCGCCAGGTCGCCGGGCCGCAGCACCAGCGTCTGCGCGGCGTCGTTGAACCGACCCTGGAGCTCGGTCAGCGCGGCGGCGGCGCGGTCGGTGCGGGCGGTGGTGGCGGCCAGGTCCACCTGGAGGTTCGGGTCCTCCGGCGCGCCGGTCAGCACGGCGTGCTCGACGGCGCCGGCCGCGCCCAGTCCGAACGACGGCGGCGCCTGCGTGACGAACTCGTCGCGGAACAACGCGTCCCGCGCCTCGTCGGACAGCAGCGGCAGCACGGTGCGGATGCACGAGGTGCGCAGGCCGGCGATGCCCTCGTGGTCCTGGCGCAGGCACAGCAGCATCACGAAGTCCGGGCGGTTGGGGTGAAACGCGTTCTCGGTGTGCCACTCCAGCAGCACGGAGCCGGCGTTGCCCTGGAAGGACTCCTTGCCCGGCACCGGAACCACGTCCTGCACCAGCGCGCCGGTCTTCTCCGGCCGGTAGGCGGCCGGGTCGCCGAGGCCGGCGGCGATCATCATCAGCACCGCGGCCGGCACGGCGGCGGCGCGCTGCACCGAGCCGGCGACCGACGGGGTGTCGGGCAGCTGGTCGTGGTCGACGGGCAGGCCGCCGAGCAGCATGGAGCCGTGCGGGCCCGAGTCGCGGCGGAACTCCCGCAGCGGCCGGCGCAGGCCGACCGGGCACTCGTCCCAGGCCTGCCGGGCCCGCGCGACCCAGGCCGGGTCGTCCACGGGTTCGGCCCGGGGGCCGGTCAGCCGCCGGGCGATCTGGTCGACCCGACTGCGGTCGGCGTCGTCCAGCACGACCGCGATCGGGTCGACGATGGTCTCGGTGACCAGGCTCATCGGTGGAAACCTCCGGTCCTCAAAGCGGGTACGCGGGCAGCGCGGGCCGCCGCTGCCAGCACGCTAGGTCGGCGGGTTTTTGGCCGGTTATCAAAGCCATTTCCGCGCAAGGCCGGGAGAGATAACCGGCTGAAAACCGGCGGCGTTAGCGTCGCGGTGCCCTGGAGACGACTGTGGAGGAGTGCTCGACGTGGACGCTTCGGCCGGCGGTGGCTCGCGCCGTCATCTGATCTCACTGTCCGATGTGGACGCCGGTGAGCTGGACCGGCTGGTCGGGACCAGCGTGGAGTACGCCGCCGGCGGCTGGGGCGGGCGGCCGCTGGACGGCGCGGTGGTGGGCGTCTACTTCCGCCGGACCTCCACCCGCACCCGCACCGCCTTCTCGGTCGCCGCGCTGCGGCTGGGGGCGCAGATCATCGCGTACGGGCCCGACGACCTCCAGCTCAACACCGGGGAGACGGTGGAGGACACCGCGAAGGTGTTCGCCGGCATGCTGGACGGTCTGGTCGCGCGGACGGCGGGGCCGACCGAGGAGCTGCGGGCGCTGGCCGACCAACAGACGATGTCCGTGGTCAACGCCATGTGCGCGGTGGAGCATCCCACCCAGGCGCTGGCCGATCTGACCACGATGACGCAGAAGTTCGGTCGGCTGGAGGGTTTGCGCGTCGTGTACGTCGGCGAGGGCAACAGCACCGCGGTGGCGCTCGCGCTGGCGCTGAGCCGGTACCCGGGGGTGCGGCTGGAGCTGCGGACGCCGCTGGGTTACGGGCTGGACGCGGAGACTTCGTTGCGGGCCAAGGAGTACGCGGCGATGAGCGGGGCGTCGGTCGAGGAGCGCCACGATCTCGGCGAGCTGCCGGCGGACGCCGATGTGGTGTACACGACGCGCTGGCAGACCACGGGTTCGTCGAAGGCCGATCCCCGGTGGCGCGACGCGTTCGAACCGTTCCGAGTGGACGGTTCGGTGCTGGCGGCCTGCCCGGAGGCGGTGTTCATGCACGACCTGCCGGCGCACCGGGGCGAAGAGGTGACGGCCGAGGTGCTGGACGGGCCGAGGTCGATCGCGTTCGCCCAGGCCAACAACAAGCTCTACAGCGCCATGGCCGCGCTGAAGTGGTGCATCGCCGGATGAGAAACGGGGTTGGGCCGATGTCGGTCGGCCCAACCCCGTCGGTCAGCGTGTGTCCTCGGCCATTGCGAACGACACGGCCACCACGGCGGCCCGGGCCGCGCCCAGGGCCTCGCGCAGCGGTTCCTCGCGGTTGTCGCCGTGCCGGTGCGCCGCCACCGCCGAAGCCGCTCGAACGGCGCACTCGACCAGGCACAACACTGTCTCCGCCAAGGGATCCGACCGGTCGGTCGTCACCATCAGGGCTTCCAGCGCCGTGGCCGCCTCGGTCGGCAGCACCTCGGCATACGAGATCGTCATGACCCACTCCGCCTCAGATGACCTCGGGCGCAAGGAACTCCGGCGCCCGTCGCACCACACTCGCCTGCTCGAACCCGTGTGCCAGCCGGATCAGCGTCGATTCGCTGCCCGCGCCGCCGGCGAAGGTGATCCCGACCGGCAGGCCGTGCACGAACCCGGCCGGCACGTTCACCGCCGGATACCCCGCCAGCCCGGGAACCAGGGCGCTGCCGGTGACCGGCGGATCCCCGTTGATCAGATCGATCTTCCACGGCGGCGCCATCGTCGGCATCACCAGCGCGTCCAGCTCGGAGCCGCCCAGGGCGGCGTCGATGCCCTCGTCCCGCACCAGCCGGCGCAGCAACGCCACCGCGTCCCGGTAGTCCACATCGGACACATCGGCGCTGAACCCGTTGACCATCTCCAGCGACTCCTGCCCGAACCAGCGCAGCTCCACGTCCGCGTGCTCGCGGTTGTAGGCGATCAGCTCGTCCAGGCTGCGCGGGTGATCCCCGGGAGTCCCGGTCAGGTAAGCGTTCTTCCAGTGCTTGGCTTCCCGGAACTGGACCGTGGCCAGCGCCGCACCGTGCTCCATCAACTCGTCCGGGGTCGGCAGTCGCACATCGTCGACGATCACCGCGCCGGCCGAGGCCAACACCTTCAATGCCGATTCGGCAACCGCGTCGGCGTGATCGCTGAAGCCGAAGTACCCGTCGCGGGGAACACCGATCCGGGCCCCACACAGGCCGTCAGCGCCCACCGAATAGTCACGGCCGGTCAGCACGCCCAGCATCAGCGCCGCGTCGGCGACAGTGCGGGTCAGCGGCCCGATCGAATCCATGCTGTGCACACCGGGGATCAGCCCGTCCCGGCTGGTCAACCCGACCGTCGGCTTCAACCCGACCACGCAGTTGGCGCTGGCCGGCCCGAGGATCGACCCCACGGTCTCCACGCCGAGCGCCGCCGCACAGAGGTTCGCGGCGACGCCGACGGCCGAACCCGCGCTCGAACCCAGCGGTGACCGGTCCAAACGGTACGGATTGCGACACTGGCCGCCGCGCGGGCTCCACCCGCTCGATCCCGTGATCCACGTGGTCAGATTGGTCTTGCCCAACACAATCGCGCCGGCAGCCCGCAGTCGCGCGACCACGTCGGCGTCCCGCGCCGGCCGTGAGCCCAGCAACGCGAAAGAGCCGCCGGACGTGTGCATCCGGTCGGCGGTGTCGATATTGTCCTTGACCAGCACGGGAATCCCGTGCAGCGGCCCGCGGGCCGGCCCGGCGTCCAGCGCGGCGGCGATGGCCTCGGCGTCCGGGTTGGTCTCGATGACCGCCCGCAGCTCGGGGCCGTTCTCGTTCAGCGCGGCGATCCGGTCCAGGTAGAACCGGGTCAGCTCGACGGCGCTCAGCTCGCCGGCGGCCATCCGGGCCCGCAGCTGCGCGATGGTCGCCTCCTGGATCTCCACGACACGCACCGTAGGCAGCGGCCGTTTCGTCTTGTTATCGGGCGCGCGATAACAAGACGAAACGGCCGCTCACTAGCGTCCGGCGCGGCACGAAGTCGGTGAGGTCACGAGGAGTTGGCAGCGATGCGGGGTAGCGACGACACGGTGCGACCGGTGTTCGGGGAGAACCTGTCGGCACTGGTCGAGGCGCAGGCGGCCGGCACGCCCGAGCGGCCGGCGCTGGTGTCCGGGGGAACGACGCTCAGCTACGGCGAGCTGGAGGCGCGGGCCAACCGGTTGGCCCATTTCCTGGTCGACCGGGGCGTGACGCCGGGCCAGCGGGTGGCGCTGGCGCTGCCGCGCCGGCCCGAGATGGTCGTGGCGATGCTGGCCGTGGCCAAGACCGGCGCCGCCTACGTGCCGGTGGACCCGGGCTACCCGGCGGACCGGATCGCCTACATGGTCGAGGATTCCGCCCCGGCGCTGATCCTCGCCGACGGCTCGGTCACGCTGCCCGACGGTCCCCGGGTCGATGTCGACGCCATCGACCTGAGCGGCTATCCCTCCACCAAGCTGGAACTTCGCGTCGACCCGGCCTCGGCCGCGTACGTGATCTACACCTCCGGTTCGACCGGCCGCCCCAAGGGCGTTGTCGTCCCGCACGCCGGCGTGGTCAACCACATGCTGTGGCAGGCCGCGGAATGGGACGTCACCGCGGACGACGTGGTGCTGGCCCGCACGGCGTTCAGCTTCGACGCGTCCGGCTCCGAGGTGTGGCTGCCGCTGCTGGCCGGCGCGACCATCGCCCTGGCCCCCGGCGATGTCACCAAGGACCCCGAGGCGCTTGTCGCCTACGCCGCCGAGCACGGCGTGACGGTCGCCCAGTTCGTGCCGTCCCTGTTGGCGGTCACGGCCGACGCCATCGCCCGGGCGGAGAACCTGGCTCTGCGCCTGGTTTTTGTCGCCGGCGAGGTGCTGCCGCCGGCGCTGGCCGAGGAAGTCGTCTCCGTGTGGGGCGTCCGCCTGGCCCACCTGTACGGCCCGACCGAGGCGTCGGTGGACGTCACCGGCTACGAGTGCTTCCCCGGCTGCGGCAAGGCTCCGCTGCCGATCGGCCGCCCGGTGTGGAACACCCGCGCCCACGTGTTGGACGAGAATCTCCAGCAGGTCGACCTCGGCGTCACGGGCGAGCTCTACGTCGCCGGCATTCAGCTGGCCCACGGCTACCTGAACCGGCCGGGCCTGTCGGCCGAGCGCTTCGTCGCCGACCCGTACGGCGAGCCCGGCGACCGCATGTACCGCACCGGCGACCTGGCGCGCTGGAACGTCGACGGCGAGCTGGACTTCCTGGGCCGCGCCGACGACCAGGTCAAGGTCCGTGGCTTCCGGATCGAGCTGGGCGAGATCGAGGCGGCGCTGAGCGAATGCGAGGGCGTGCGCCGGGTGGCCGTGCTGGTCCGCGAGGACCAGCCGGAGGACAAGCGGATCGTCGCCTACGTGGTGTCCGATGTGGACGGCAACGAGCTGAAGGACCGGCTCGGCGAGCGGCTGCCGGAGTACATGGTTCCGTCGGCGATCGTCGTCCTGGACGACTTCCCGCTGGCCCCCAACGGAAAGCTGGACCGGCAGGCGCTGCCCCGCCCCAACCACGGGACCACCCGGGCCGCCCGCACTGAGCGGGAAGAGCTGCTGTGCGGCCTGTTCGCCGAGGTGCTCGGCGTGGACGAGGTCGGCGCGGAGGACGACTTTTTCGAGCTCGGCGGCCATTCGCTGCTGGCCGCCCGGCTGATCGCCCGACTGCGGGCCGAGCTGGACCTCGAACTACCGGTGCGCCTGGTGTTCGAGACGCCGACGGTGGCCGACCTGGCCCGCCGCCTCGACGCCGCCGCGAGCGCCCGCCCCAAGCTGGCCAAGCAGGAGCGCCCCGAGCGACTGCCGCTTTCCCCGGCCCAGCAAGGCCTCTGGTTCCTCGACCGGCTTGAGGGCCCCAGCGCCACGTACAACATCCCGCTGGCCCTGACCCTCACCGGCGAGCTCGACCGCGAGGCCCTGCGGCTGGCGGTCGACGACGTCGTCGCGCGGCACGAGTCCCTGCGCACGGTTTTCCCCGACGACGACGGCAAGCCGTACCAGGAGATCCGCGAAGCCGGCCAGGAACTGGTCTTCGCCGCCCTCGAACGTGGGGCCGTCGAGCAGGCCGCGCGGCACACCTTCGACCTGGCGACCGAAACCCCTTTGCGGGCAACGCTGTTCACCGGTGACGACCAGCACGTTCTGCTGCTGCTCATGCACCACATCGCCAGCGACGGCTGGTCGGAGCGTCCGCTCATCGCCGACCTGAGCACCGCCTACCAGGCGCGGCTCCAGAACAGCGCGCCGGGCTGGTCGCCGCTGCCCGTGCAGTACGCGGACTACACGCTGTGGCAGGACCACGACGTCAGCGACGGCGTGAAGTTCTGGCGGCAGGCCCTGGACGGCGTGGCCGAGCTGGCCGAGTTCCCGACCGACCGGCCGCGCCCGGCGGTCGCCTCGCACCGGGGCGACGAGCTGACCTTCGCCTTCGACGCCGACCTGCACCGCGCGGTCACCGACCTCGCCCGCAGCACCGGCAGCACGGTGTTCATGGTGGTGCAGGCCGCCCTGGCCACGCTGATGACCCGCCTCGGCGCGGGCACCGACATCCCGATCGGCACGCCGTCGGCCGGCCGTGACGACGAGGCCCTGACCGACCTGGTCGGCTACTTCGTCAACACGCTGGTGCTGCGCGCCGACACCGCCGGCGACCCGAGCTTCCGCGAGCTGCTGACCCGGGTCCGCGAGTTCGACCTCGCCGCCTACGCCCACCAGGACGTGCCGTTCGACCGGCTGGTGGACGAGCTCAACCCGCAGCGCTCCTTGGCCGGGAACCCGCTGTTCCAGGTCATGCTGACGTTCGAGAACCTCGGCCTTGCCGTGCCGGCGCTGCCCGGCGCGACCGCCGTGGTGAGCGAGATCCCCACCGGGGTCGCCAAGTTCGACCTCGACCTGCGCCTCCAGGAGCGGCACAACGCCGACGGCGCGCCGGCCGGCGTGACCGGCATCGTGGAGTACGCGACCGACCTGTTCGACCGCGCAACCGTCGCCGCCATCACCGAAGCCCTGGCCGGTGTGCTGCGGGCCGCGACCGCCGAGCCGGACCGCGCGATCAGCGGCATCGAGGTGCCGAAGATCGGCGCCGAGCCGGTCGGCGAGCACGTCCGAATCCGTGGCGCGCTGGCCGACCTGGGCCGGCTGGCCGAGGTGCTGCGCCGCCACCCGGCCGTGGCCGACGCCACGATTAGCCCGGTCTCGGACAAGCTCGCCGCCTACGTCGTCGCGCTGCCGGGCCTGTCCGTGCGCCCGACCGACCTGCGCGAGCACGTCGCCCGTGAGGTGCCGGAATACCTTGTCCCGGCTGCCTTCCGCGTCGTCGACTCGCTCGCCGGAGACCTGCCGGAGCCCGACTTCGGGGCCGCCGAGCAGCGGCCGATGACCCCGCGCGAACGGGTGCTGGCCGACCTGATCGCCGACCTGCTCGGGCTGCCCTCGGTCGGCCTGGACGAGGGCTTCTTCGACCTCGGCGGCGACAGCATCGTCTCCATCCAGCTGGTGTCCCGGGCCCGCCGTGCCGGTCTGGTGATCACCCCGCGGCACGTGTTCGAGCACAAGACCGTGGCCCGGCTGGCGGCGGTCGCGACGGACGCGGCCGAGCCGGTGCGCCCGGCCGTCGAGGACGTCGCCGTCGGCGAGATCATCCCGACGCCGATCATGCGCACCCTGCACGGCCCGACCGACGCCTACCACCAGTCCATGCTGGTGCGAGTTCCGTCCACTCTGGATCGTGATCACCTGGTCAAGGCCCTGCAGGCGGTGTTGGACCGGCACGACGTCCTGCGCCTGAAGGTGACCGACCGTATGGAGGTCCTGCCGGTCGGCGCGGTGAAGGCAACCGTGCACGTCAACTCCACTGTGGACGAATCGCAGAACCGCCTGTCACCCAAGGACGGCGTGATGGTGCAGGCCGTCCACTACCCGGACACCTCCAGTGTGCTGCTTCTGGTGCACCACCTCGTGGTCGACGGCGTGTCGTGGCGGATCCTGCTGCCCGACCTGCAAGCCGCCTACGAGGCGATCGCCGCCGGCAACCAGCCGGAGCTGGCCCCGGTCGGCACTTCCTTCCGTCGCTGGACCCAGATCCTCGGCCAGCAGGCCACCGAGCGGGGGTACGAACTCCCGCTGTGGCAGGGCATTCTCGACGGCGACGACCCGCAGCTCGGCCGCCGTCCGCTCGACGCCACGACCGACACCCGGGCCACCGCCAAGGCCGTCACCGTCACGCTGCCGGCCGAGCACACCAGCCCGCTGCTGACGACGCTGCCGGCGGCCGTGCACGGCAACGTCAACGACGTGCTGCTGACCGCCCTGGCGCTGGCCGTGGCCGACTGGCGTCGGGACCGTGGCGAGGACGTCGCCGGGCTGCTCCTCGAACTCGAAGGCCACGGCCGCGAGGACATCGCCGACGGCATCGACCTGTCCCGAACGGTCGGCTGGTTCACCAGCTCTCATCCGGTGCGACTGGACGCGGCCGTCACCGATCTTGACGACCTGCGCGCCGTTTCCCTTGGCCGCGCGGTGAAGCGGGTCAAGGAGCAGCTGCGCCGGATCCCCGACCACGGCATCGGCTTCGGCCTGCTCAAGCACCTCGCCGAGCACGACCTCCCGGGCGCCCCGCAGATCGGCTTCAACTACCTCGGCCGGTTCACGGCCGATGACGCCGAGTGGACGGGCGCCTTCGGCGGCGGCGCGGATGCCGGCATGCCGCTGGAACACGTGCTGGAGATCAACGCCGTCACCGAGGACACCGCCGACGGTCCGCGCCTGTCGGCGACCTGGACCTTCCCCGACGGCGTGCTCACCGAGGCGGAGGTCGACAAGCTCGCCCGCACCTGGCTGCGGGCCCTTGAGCTGCTGGCCACCCACGCCGCCGACCAGGAGGTCGCCGGCCACACCCCGTCCGACCTGCCGCTGGTCGACCTCGTGCAGCACGAGATCGAGCGGATCGAAGCCGCCGTGCCGAACCTGGCCGACGTGCTCCCGCTGGCGCCGCTCCAGGACGGCCTGGTCTTCCACGCCCTGTTCGACGACACCGCGCCGGACCTCTATGCCGTGCAGGAGGTTTTCCATCTCGACGGCCCGCTCGACGCGGCGGCGCTGCGCAACGCCGCCGCCACCGTGCTGCGCCGCCGGGACAACCTGCGGGCCGGCTTCTGGCACGACGGCGTCCGCCGGCCGGTGCAGTTCGTGCCGGCGACGGTGGACCTGCCATGGACCGAACACGATCTGTCCGATGTGGACAAGCAGGACGACGCCGTCGCGACGATCACCACCGAGGACCGTCGGCGCCGGTTCGACCTGGCCGCGCCGCCGCTGCTCCGGTTCACGCTGGTCAAGCTGGCCGACGACCGGCACCGCTTCGTCATCACCAACCACCACGTGCTGTTCGACGGCTGGTCCATGCAGTCCCTGCTGGACGAGCTGTTCGACGCCTACGCCGGCCGCGAGCTGCCCCGCCCGGCCCAGTACCGGGACTACCTGTCCTGGCTGTCCGCGCAGGATGCCAAGACCGCCGAGGAGGCCTGGCGGACTGCGCTGGCCGACCTGACCGGCCCGACCCTGCTGGCCCCGCACGCCGCCGGCGCGCCGGTCCGGCCCGAGCAGCACCTGCTGCGCCTGAGCGAGCAGGAGACCGCCGAGCTGCTGGCCGCCGCCCGCCGGCACGGCCTCACGCTGAACACGCTGGTCCAGGGCGCGTGGGCGATGCTGCTGGCGCTGCGCACCGGCCGCACCGACGTGGTGTTCGGGGCCACGGTTTCCGGCCGCCCGTCGGAGATCCCCGGCATCGAATCCATGATCGGCATGTTCATCAACACGCTGCCGGTCCGCGTCCGTCTGGACCGCGCCGAGGGGCTGAGCGCGCTGTTGGCCCGGGTCCAGGACGAGCAGTCGCAGCTGTTGGCGCACCACCACATCGGCCTGGCTGACCTGCAACGCATCGTCGGTGTCGGCGAACTGTTCGACACCCTGACGATCGTCGAGAACTACCCGCACGAGGCCGGCAGCACCTGGACTCCCGCGCCGGGGCTGGAAGTCACCGGCTTGGAGGACCACGACGCCACCCACTTCCCGCTGACCCTGTCCGTGCTCCCCGGCGAGCGCCTCGGCCTGCGCCTGGAGCACCGCCCCGACCTGCTCGACCGCGACACCACCGTCGAGCTCGGCGGCCACCTGGAGCGCCTGCTGCGGGCGTTCGTGCGCACACCGGACGCCGTGATCGGCGACCTCGTCGCCATCGACTGGGACCGCAAGCAGACGGCGGAATCCGTTGACGCGCCGCAGGTTCAGCTGCGCCGCGCCCCGCGCACCCCGCAGGAGGAGATCCTCTGCGGCCTGTTCGCCGACGTGCTGGGCGTGCCCGAGGTCGGCATCGACGACAGCTTCTTCACGCTGGGCGGGCACTCGCTGTCGGCCATCCGCATGCTGAGCCGGATCCGCTCGATGTTCGGCGTCGAGCTGACTATCCGGAACCTGTTCGAATCCCCGACGATCGCCGGCCTGGTCGAGCGTTTCCGCAGTGCCGGTAAGGCCCGCGTTCCGCTGGCCCGCGCGGAGCGGCCCGAGGACCGTGTGCCGTTGTCGTTCGCGCAGTGGCGGCTGTGGTTCATGCACCGCCTCGAAGAGGACTCCGCCACCTACACCGAGCCGTTGATCCTGCGGCTGACCGGTGAGCTTGACCGGCCCGCGTTCAAGGCCGCTGTCAAGGATGTCGTGGCCCGGCACGAGACCCTGCGCACGATCTACCCCGAGCACGACGGCACGCCGTACCAGCTGATCATGCCCACGGTCGACACGGTGATCGAGGAAGTCGCCACCGACAAGGAGAACCTGCCGCGCCTGCTCGACGCGGCCAGCAAGTACAGCTTCGACCTGTCGGCCGAGGTTCCGCTGCGGGTGACCGTGTTCTCCACCAGCGCGACCGACCACGTGGTTCTGTTGCTGCTGCACCACATCGCCAGCGACGGCTGGTCGGACGCCCCGCTGTCCCGTGACCTGTCCACGGCCTACCGGGCCCGGCTGCGCGGCCAGGACCCGGACTGGGCCGAACTGCCCGTGCAGTACGCGGACTACACGCTGTGGCAACAGGAACTGCTCGGCGACGAGAAGGACCCGGACAGCCTGCTCAGCGAGCAGTTGAGGTTCTGGAAGCAGAACCTGGCCGACCTGCCGGAGCAGCTCACGCTGCCCACCGACCGGCCCCGGCCCACCGTCGCGTCCTACCGTGGCGACGAGGTCGAGTTCGAGATCGGCGCCGCCCTGCACGAGGGCCTGGTCGAACTGGCCCGGCAGACCAACGCCACGCTGTTCATGGTGGTGCAGGCCGCGCTGTCGGCGCTGCTGACCCGGCTCGGCGCGGGCACGGACATCCCGCTCGGCAGCGTGTCCGCCGCCCGCACCGACGAGGCGCTGGAGGACCTGGTCGGCTTCTTCGTCAACACGTTGGTGCTGCGGGCCGACACCTCGGGCAACCCGAGCTTCCGTGAGCTCGTCGGCCGGGTGCGGGAGTCCGACCTCGCCGCGTACGCGCACCAGGAGGTGCCGTTCGAGCGGCTGGTCGAGGTGCTCAACCCGGTCCGCTCGCTGGCCCACCACCCGCTGTTCCAGGTGATGGTGCTGTTCCAGAACAACGCCGAGGCCGAACTGGACCTGCCCGGCCTGCGCGCCACCTTCGAGGACATCGGCTCCGGCTCGGCCAAGTTCGACCTGGACTTCGACTTCCGCGAGTCCTACGGTCCGGACGGCGCCCCGCTGGGCATGGCCGGCCTGATCGAGTACGCCACCGACCTGTTCGACCGCGACACCGTGCTGACCATCGCCGGCCGGCTGGTGCGGCTGCTGACCGCCTTCGTCGCCGACCCCGACCGCCCGATCGGCCAGATCGACGTGCTCACCGCGGCCGAGCGGCAGAAGATGGTCGTGGAGTGGAACGGCACCGCCGTCGATTCCTCGAACCAGACGCTGATGGAGTTGTTCGACGAACAGGTCCGGCTGCGCCCCGATGCCGTTGCCGTGGTGTTCGAGGACACTCAACTGTCCTATGTGGAGCTGGATTCCTGGGCCAACCGGCTGGCGCATCACCTCGTCGCGCAGGGGGTCGGCCCCGAGGACCTGGTGGCGCTGGCGTTGCCGCGTAGCGCGGAGATGGTCGTCGCCGTGTTGGCCACGGTCAAGGCCGGGGCCGCGTACCTGCCGATCGACCCGAGCTACCCGGCGGACCGCATCGCGTACGTGCTCGGCGACGCCGCCCCGGCGGCGGTCGTGACCAGCGCGACGGTTGAGCTGGACCTGCCGGCCGGCGCGATCGTGCTGGAGACGGCCGACCTGTCGGCCTACCCGCGGACTGCGCCGCAGATCGACGGCCTCGGCCCGGACAACGCCGCGTACGTCATCTACACCTCGGGCTCGACCGGCCGCCCCAAGGGTGTGCTGATCCCGCACCGCAACGTGGTGCGCCTGTTCAGCGGCACCGAAGAATGGTTCCACTTTGGACCCGACGACGTCTGGACCCTGTTCCACTCCTACGCCTTCGACTTCTCGGTGTGGGAGCTGTGGGGCCCGCTGCTGCACGGCGGCCGGCTGGTCGTCGTCCCGCACGGTGTCACGCGGTCGCCGGAGGAGTTCTTGGCTCTGTTGAGCCGGGAACAGGTCACGGTGCTCAACCAGACCCCGTCGGCGTTCTACCAGCTGGCCCAGGCCGACCAGGAGTCACCCAAGCCGCTCAGCCTGCGGTACGTGGTGTTCGGCGGCGAGGCGCTGGACCTGCGCCGACTGGCCGACTGGTACGCGCGGCACGCCGACGACGCCCCGGCGCTGGTCAACATGTACGGCATCACCGAAACCACCGTGCACGTCACGTATGCGGCTCTGGATGAGGAGATCGCCGCCGGCGGCGCGGCCAGCCTGATCGGCGTCGGCATCCCCGACCTGCGGGTTTATCTGCTGGACGACTGCCTCCAGCCGGTGCCGCCCGGTGTCACCGGTGAGCTTTACGTCGCCGGCGCCGGCCTGGCCCGCGGCTACCTCGGCCGCCCTGGCCTGACCAGCGAGCGGTTCGTGGCCAACCCGTTCGAGCCGGGTCGCATGTACCGCAGCGGCGACCTGGCCCGCTGGACCGCCGACGGCCAGCTCGACTACCTGGGCCGGGCCGACCACCAGGTCAAGATCCGCGGCTTCCGGATCGAGCTCGGCGAGATCGAGGGCGTGCTGGCCGGGCACCCCGATGTCCGCCAGGTGACGGTCCTGGTGCGTGAAGACCGGCCCGGCGACAAGCGCCTGGTCGGCTACGTGGTCGGCGACGCCGACCACGCCGACCTGAAGGTGCACGCCCAGGGTTCGCTGCCGGACTACATGGTGCCGTCGGCGTTCGTGACGATCGACGCGTTCCCGTTGACCGCCAACGGAAAGCTGGACCGCAAGGCGCTGCCCGCGCCGGAGCTGGCCACCGTCGGCGGCCGTGGCCCCCGCACCGAGCGCGAACGAGTCCTGTGTGGACTGTTCGCCGATGTGCTGGGTGTTCCGGAGATCGGCATCGACGACAGCTTCTTCGACCTCGGCGGCCACTCGCTGCTGGTGACGAGGCTGGTCAGCCGCGTGCGGTCCGCCTTCGGCGCGGAGCTGGCGCTGCGGGCCCTGTTCGAGGCCCCGACCGTCGCCGGCCTGGCCGAGCGTCTGGACGCGGCCGACCGGGCGCGCAAGCAGCTGCGCCCGATGCCTCGGGAGGGTCTGCTGCCGCTTTCCTTCGTGCAGCAAGGACTCTGGTTCCTCGGGCGGCTGGAAGGCCCGAGCGCCACCTACAACGTGCCGCTGGTGATGCGGATGTCCGGCGAGCTCGACCTGGACGCGCTGCGAGCCGCCCTGGCCGACGTCGTCGCCCGGCACGAGTCGCTGCGTACCCTGTTCCCGGACCAGGACGGCACCCCGTACCAGCTGGTGCTCGACCCCGAGCAGGGCCGGCCGGAACTGCACATCGAACACGTCACCGCCGACGAGGTGACCGAGGCGCTGCGCGAGGCCTCGCGCTACCACTTCGACCTGACCACCGAGCTGCCGCTGCGCACCACGCTGTTCTGCCTGGGCGACAACGAATACGCGCTGCTGCCGCTGATGCACCACATCGCCAGCGACGGCTGGTCCGAGTCGCTGCTGGGCAACGACCTGTCCGACGCCTACGCGGCGCGGCTGCGCGGCGAGGCCCCGGACTGGACGCCGCTGCCCGTGCAGTACGTGGACTACACGCTGTGGCAACGGGAACTGCTCGGCCGCGAGGACGACCCGGACAGCGAGATCAGCCGTCAGATGGCGTTCTGGCGGGAGGCCCTGGCCGGCCTGCCGGAGAAGATCGAGCTGCCGACCGACCGGGCCCGCCCGGCGGTGGCCAGCTACGGCGGCGACGAGGCCGAGCTGCGGCTGCCGGCCGACCTGCACGCCCGGATCGCCGAACTGGCCCGGCAGACCAACACCACCCAGTTCATGGTGATCCAGGCCGGCCTGGCCGCCCTGCTCACCCGGGTCGGCGCCGGCACCGACATCCCCATCGGCACGCCGATCGCCGGCCGCACCGACGAGGCGTTGGAGGACCTGTTCGGGTTCTTCGTCAACACGCTGGTGCTGCGGGCCGACACCTCGGGCGACCCGAGCTTCCGGACCCTGCTGGACCGGGTGCGGGAGACCGACCTGGCCGCGTTCGCCCGGCAGGACCTGCCGTTCGAGCGCATCGTCGAGGTGGTCAACCCGGTGCGGTCGCTGGCCCACCACCCGCTGTTCCAGATCATGCTGACCTTCGAGAACTTCGACGAGGTCGACGTGCGGCTGCCCGGGCTGGAGGTCGGGCTGGAGGACGTGATCGCCGGCGTGGCCAAGTTCGCCATGGACATCCGGTTGCAGGAGCGCTACGACGCCGAGGGCCGGCCGGCCGGCATCGTCGGCGAGATCGAGTACGCCACCGACCTGTTCGACCGCTCGACCATCGACGGCTTCGGGCAGCGGCTGATCCGGGTGCTCGACCAGGCCGTCAACCAGCCCGATCGGGCCATCGGCGAGCTGGACGTGCTCGACTCGGCCGAGCGGCAGCTGCTGGCCGTCGACTGGAACGGCCCGGTTCCGGCGGCCGGCACGGTCGGGGAGCTGTTCGCGCAGCAGGATCCCGCTGCCATCGCGGTGGTCTGCGGCGACGAGCGACTGTCCTATGCGGACCTTCGGGCCCGCGAGGCCGTGTCGACGGATGAGCTGTCGGTGGACTACGTGGTCGCGGCCCTCAAGGCGGAGTGGGACGCGCCGGTCGTGCCCGTCGAGCCGATCCTGCCGACGGACCGCGTCCTCCTGCACAACAAGGCCACCGCGCGGCGGGACCTGGTGTGGGCGCTGACCTCCGGCGCCGCGGTGGTGATCGGCGAGGGTGAGGTCACCGTCGCGTCCCTGACCCCGGCCCAGCTGACCCAGTCCACTATGGACCTGCGGTTGGTGTTCTGCGGCGGAGAGCCGCTGGCGGCGGCGACCGCGCGGCGGTTCGGTGGCACCGTGGTCTACCTGCACGAGTTCGACGGCAAGCCGGTGGCGGCGGCCAAGTTCGACCCGGCCGACCCGTCGGCGATCGTTCCGCTGGGTCGCCCGCTGGTCGACCTGTCCGTTGTGGACGGTGATGAGCGGCTGGTCGCCCCGGGTGTCGCCGGTGAACTGGTGGTCGGCGATGTCCTGACCGGGCACAAGGTCCGGTGGCGTAACGACGGTCAGCTGGAGTTGGCCGAGGGCGTGGTGGTCAAGGGTCTGCTGGTGTCGACCGCTGAGGTCGAGGCCGTCCTGCTGGAGCGTCCGGACGTCACCCAGGCGGCCGTGGTGCTCAGGGACGACCAGCTCGTCGCGCACCTCGTCGGCCAGCACGTCGACGTCGCCGGGGTGCGCCAGTACGCCGAGGCCGTGCTGCCGGAGTACATGGTGCCGGCGACGATCACCGTCACGGCCGAACTGCCGTTGACCGACAACGGAATCGTCGACCGGGATGCCCTCGGGACGGCGGCCGCCACGGTCGCCCGAAGTGTCCGCAGCCCGCAGGAGGAGATCCTGCGCGGGCTGTTCGCCGAGGTTCTCGGCGTCGACCAGGTCGGCCTGCACGACAGCTTCTTCGACCTCGGCGGCCAGTCGCTGTCGGCCATCCGCCTGCTCAGCCGGATCCGGGCCGCCTTCGGCGTGGAGCTGACCGTGCGGGCGCTGTTCAGCGAGCCGACGGCAGCCGGTCTGCTGGAGCGCCTGAACTCGGCCACCGCCAGCACGCGCCCGCCGCTGAAGCCGGCCGCCCGGCCGGAGCGGGTGCCGCTGTCCTTCGCCCAGCAGCGCCTGTGGTTCCTGCACCGCCTCGAAGGCCCCAGCGCCACCTACAACGTGCCGATGGTGTTGCGCCTGACTGGCGACCTCGACGTGGATGCCTTGCGGGCAGCGGTGAACGACGTCGTGGGACGGCACGAGGCCCTGCGCACGGTGTTCCCCGAACACGACGGCCAGCCGTACCAGCACGTCACGAACGACCGGCCGGAGCTGGACATCGTCAGCGCCGATGAGGCCGGGCTGACCGGGGCGCTGGAGGAGGCGTCCAAGCACGCCTTCGACCTGACCAACGAGATCCCGATCCGGGCCACGCTGGTCCGTTTGGCCCAAAATGACCACGTGTTGGTGCTGTTGGCGCACCACATCGCCACCGACGGCTGGTCCGAGGGCCCGCTGGCGCGGGACGTCTCCTCGGCCTATGCCGCGCGGCGCCAGGGATCCGCCCCGCGCTGGACCCCACTGCCCGTGCAGTACGCCGACCACACGCTGTGGCAGCGCGCCGTGCTCGGCGACGAGCACGACCCGGAAAGCGTGCTGGGGCAGCAGATCGCGCACTGGAAGCAGACCCTGACCGGCCTGCCCGAGGTGCTGGACCTGCCTATCGACCGGCCGCGCCCGGCCGTCGCCAGCTACCAGGGCGACGAGATCGCGTTCGGCATCAGCGAGCGCCTGCACCGGGAGATGGCCGCACTGGCCCGGCGCACCGGCAGCACCGTGTTCATGGTGATGCAGGCCGCGCTGGCCACCCTGCTGACCGGCATGGGCGCGGGCACCGACATCCCCATCGGCACCCCGGTCGCCGGCCGCGGCGACGAGGCGCTGGACGAGCTGGTCGGCTTCTTCGTCAACACGGTCGTGCTGCGCACCGACACCGCCGGCGACCCGACGTACCGGGAGCTGCTGGGCCGGGTGCGAGAGGCCGACCTGGCCGCGTTCGCCCACCAGGACGTGCCGTTCGAGCACCTGGTGGACGCGGTGAACCCGACCCGGTCGCTGGCCCACCACCCGCTGTTCCAGGTGATGATGGTCTTCGAGACCAACAGCGCCGGCGTGTTCGCGATGCCCGGGCTGGACGCGAGGTTCGCCGACGACGTCGACATGTCCGCCGCCCGCTTCGACCTCACGCTGCACCTGGACGAGCAGCGCGGAGCCGACGACTCGCCGGCCGGCATCACCGGCTTCCTGGAGTTCGCCACCGACCTGTTCGACCGGGGCAGTGTCGAGCGCCTGGTGCGCCGCCTGGTGACGGTGCTGGAGTCGGCCGTGGCCGACGCCGAACGCCCGGTGAGCAGCATCGACCTGCTGCTGGACGACGAGCGGCCCGGGTATGAGGCCCGTGCGTTGGAGAGCGTCCGGGAGCGGTTCGCGGCCCAGGTCGCCCGCACCCCGAACGCGATCGCCCTGGTGCACGAGGACATCGAGCTCTCCTACGCGGAGCTGGACGCCCGGGCCACTCAGCTCATTCCGTTGGACGTGCGGGGGTCGGCCGACCTCGTGATCCCGATCATCGCCGCGGTCAAGGCCGGCGTGCCGGCCGTGGTCGACGGGATCGCCTTCCTGGAGAACGAGATCGTGACCCGGGAGCCGGTGCGGACCGCGCTCTACGGCGACTCGGTGGTGACTGAGGTCCTGTCCACGCTGGTGTCCGGCGGGTGCGTGGTGGTACCCCCGGCCGGTATCAGTGACGAGGAGCTGCTGGGCTGGCTGGAGTGGTTCGAGGTCGAGCGGCTGGCCGCCCCCGTGGACGTGATCGAGCGGCTGCGGGCGATCGAGCCGGCCGAGGCGCTGACCGTGGCCGAGCGGCTCGACGCGTACGTGCTGGACCAGGCCCTGAATCCGGTGCCGCCGGGTGTCGTCGGCGATCTCTATGTCGCCGACCAGGCCCTCGGCTACCACGAGGACCCGGCCCGCACGGCAACGCATTTCGTGGCCAACCCCTTCGGCACTGGCACCCGTCTGCACCGGACCGGCGAGCGCGCTCGCCGCACGGTCGACGGCCGGATCCTGCCGCCGCCGGTGACCAAGGCCGTCGCGGTGGTCGAGGAGCGTCGTGAGGCCAACACCCCGCAGGAACGACAGCTGTGTGCGCTGTTCGCGGAGGTGCTGGGCGTCGAGACCTTCGGCGTGACCGACAACTTCTTCGCCTGGGGCGGCCACTCGCTGCGCGCCACGCAGCTGATCAGCCGCATCCGCTCGGCGTTCGACGTCGAGCTGCCGGTGCGGGCGATCTTCGAGTCGCCCACCCCGGCCGAGCTGGCCGGGCACCTCGCCGACGCCGGTGCCGCCCGCGCCGCCCTCGTCCCGGCCGCGCGGCCGGAGCGGGTGCCGCTGTCGTTCGCCCAGCAGCGGCTGTGGTTCCTGTACCGGATGCAGGGCCCGAGCCCGACCTACAACGTCCCGGTCGTGTTGCGCCTGGACGGGCAGCTGGACCGCGACGCGCTCACCGAGGCGCTGCGGGACGTCCTGTGCCGGCACGAGAGCCTGCGCACGGTCTTCCCAGACGTGGACGGGGTTCCGTACCAGCACGTGCTGACCGAGTTCGAGCCGACGGTGTCCTTTGTGGACGTCGAGGACATCGACGAGGCCCTGGAACAGCCGGCCCGGCACGCCTTCGACCTGGCCACCGAACTGCCGATCCGCCTGACCGTGCTGTCCAAGACGCCGGTGGAGCACGCGCTGTTGGTGCTCACCCACCACATCGCCAGCGACGGCTGGTCGACCGAGCCGCTGACCCGCGACCTGATCCGTGCCTACGTGGCCCGGACGCAGAAGCAGGCCCCGGAGTTCACCCCGTTGCCCGTGCAGTACGCGGATTACACGCTGTGGCAACGGGAACTGCTCGGGGCCGAGGACGACCCGGCCAGCCTGCTGGCCCAGCAGGTCGGCTTCTGGCAGCGGCGGCTGGCCGACCTGCCGGAGCTGCTGGAGCTGCCGACCGACCGGCCCCGGCCGCCGGTGGCCACCTATGCCGGCGGGGCGCTGGACATCGCGTTCCCGGCCGACCTGCACCGCGGCCTGACCGAGCTGGCCGAGCGCACCGGCACGACACCGTTCATGGTCGTGCAGGCGGCGTTGTCGGTGCTGCTCACGAAGTTGGGCGCGGGCAACGACATTCCCCTCGGCACGCCGATCGCCGGCCGCACCGACGAGGCCCTCGAAGACCTGGTCGGCTTCTTCGTCAACACGCTGGTGCTGCGCACCGACCTGGCCGGCGACCCCGACTTCGCCGAGGTCCTGCGCCGGGTGCGGGAGTCGAACCTGGCCGCCTACGCCCACCAGGACGTGCCGTTCGAGCGGCTGGTCGAGGTGCTCAACCCGGTCCGCTCGCTGGCCCATCACCCGCTGTTCCAGGTGATGCTGACCCTGCACAACGGCGCCGAGGACGAGCCGGAGCTGGCCGGGCTGCGCGCCGGGCTGGAGGGCGTGGACACCGGGGTCGCGATCGTCGACCTGTCGTTCACGCTCACGGAGTCTTTCGACGCCAACGGAAACCCGGCCGGCATCGCCGGCGACGTGGAGTACGCGACCGACCTCTACGGCCCGGAATCGGTGCGGCTGCTGGTGGATCGCCTGCACCGCGTGCTGGCGGCGGTCGTCGCCCGGCCGGACCGTCCGGTCGGCGAGATCGACCTGCTGACCGGGGCCGAGCGGGAACGCGTGCTGCGGACTTGGAACGACACCGCCCGCGCGGTGTCCCCGGCCGGCGTGGCCGAGCTGTTCCAGGCCCGGGCCGAGGCCGACCCGGAGGCCACCGCGCTGGTCTTCGGCGGCAATCAGGTGTCCTATGTGGAGCTGAACGTCCGGGCCAACCAGTTGGCGCACCACCTGATCACGCTGGGCGTCGGCCCGGAGCAGATGGTGGCCGTGGCCCTGCCGCGCTCCATCGACCTGGTGGTGGCGCTGCTGGCGGTGCTCAAGACCGGCGCCGCCTACCTGCCGATCGACCCGAACTACCCGGCCGACCGCATCTCCTACATCCTCGGCGACGCCAAGCCGGCCTGCCTGCTCACCACCGGCGGCGCGCCCCGCGCGGACATGCCGACGGTGCTGCTGGACTCGGCGGCGCAGCAGGCGGAACTGGCCGAGCTCAACGGTTCCGACCCGGACGTCGACACGCACCCGGCCAACCCGGCGTACGTGATCTACACCTCCGGCTCCACCGGCCGCCCCAAGGGTGTGGTCGTGACCAGGGGCAACCTGGCCAACTTCCTGGCGGCAATGGCCGATCGGGTCGGCATCGAGCCCGGTGAGCGGCTGCTCGCGGTGACCACGGTCGCCTTCGACATCGCCGTCCTGGAGCTGTATCTGCCGCTGGTCAGCGGGGCCACGGTGGTGCTGGCCGCGGACTCGGTTGTCCGCGACCCGGCCGCGCTGACCTCGCAGATCCGGGCTGCCGGCGTCACCGTCATGCAGGCCACGCCGTCGCTGTGGCAGGCCGCGCTGGCCGAGGACCCGGAGTCCCTGTCCAGCCTGCGGATGCTGGTCGGTGGCGAGGCCCTGCCGGTCGCACTGGCCGGGCGGATGGCCGAGGTGGGGGCGAAGGTCGTCAACCTGTACGGACCGACCGAGACCACGGTTTGGTCGGCCGCCGCCGACATTGTCGACGGCACGCCGCCGCCGATCGGCCGCCCGATCGCCAACACCGCCGTGTACGTGCTCGACGCGCGGCTTCAGCCGGCGCCGGCCGGCGTCACCGGTGAGCTCTACATCGCCGGTGACGGCCTGGCCCGCGGTTACGCCAACCGGCCCGGCCTGACGGCGGAGCGGTTCACCGCCGACCCGCATGGCAAGCCGGGCACGCGGATGTACCGCACCGGTGACCTGGCCCGGTGGCGCGCCGACGGGCAGCTGGAGTACCTCGCCCGTGTCGACGACCAGGTCAAGCTGCGCGGTTTCCGGATCGAGCTGGGCGAGATCGAATCCGTGCTGGCCGGCCACCCGGACGTGGCCCGCGCCGCCGTGGTAGTGCGGGACGAGCGGCTGGTGGCCTATGTCGTCGGCAGCGACGACATCGCCGGCCTGCGCACCCTCGCACAGCAGCGGCTGCCGGAGTACATGGTGCCGTCGGCGATCGTGCCGATGGACACGCTTCCGTTGACCCCCAACGGAAAGCTCGACCGCAAGGCGCTGCCCGCGCCGGACTTCGTCGCCGCCACCGCCGGCCGCGCCCCGCGCACGCCGGCGGAGGAGGTGCTCTGCGCCCTGTTCGCCGACGTGCTCGGGGCCGGGAAGGTCGGCATCGACGACAACTTCTTCGAGCTGGGCGGGCATTCGCTGCTGGCGACCAAGCTGATCAGCCGGATCCGGTCGGCGCTCGGCGTGGAGGTGTCGATCCAGGCCCTGTTCGAGGCCCCGACCGTGGAAGGGCTGGCGGTTCGGCTGGCCGGCGGCGCGGCCGTGCGCCGCGCGGTGACGAAGATGCCGCGCCCGCAACGGGTTCCGCTGTCCCACGCGCAGCGCCGGCTGTGGTTCCTGAACCGGCTGGAAGGCCCGTCAGCGACCTACAACCTGCCGCTGGTGCTGCGGGTCGACGGCACGGTCGACGCCGGCGCGCTGGCCGCCGCGCTGGGTGACGTCGTCGCCCGGCACGAGAGCCTGCGCACGGTGTTCCCGGACAGCGGCGCGGATCCGCAGCAGCTGATCCTCGCCCCGGAGCAGGCCCGGCCCAAGTTCCACGCGGAGCCGGTGTCGGACCTGGCGGCGGCGGTCGATGAGGCTGTGCGCCACACCTTCGACCTGGCGCATGAGCTGCCGATCCGGGCCTGGCTGCTGTCCGAGGACGACCGGCGGCACGCGATTGTCGTGCTGACGCACCACATCGCCAGCGACGGCTGGTCGACCGGCGTGCTGGCCGAGGAATTGGCCTTCGCCTACACGGCCCGCTGCCGTGGCGAGGCGCCGAGGTTCGCGCCGCTGCCCGTGCAGTACGCGGACTACGCCCTCTGGCAGCAGGAGGTTCTCGGCGCGGAGGAGGATCCGGAAAGCCTGCTGTCCCAGCAGGTCGCGCACTGGCAGCGGGCCCTGGCCGGCATGCCGGACCTGCTCGACCTGCCCACCGACCGGCCCCGGCCGGCGGTCGCCAGCTACCGCGGCGGCATCGTCGAGTTCGAGCTGGACACCGCCGGGCTAGCCGAGCTCGCCGCCGGCACCGGGACCACGCTGTTCATGATCATGCAGGCCGCGCTGGCGACCCTGCTGGGCAAACTCGGGGCCGGCACGGACATCCCGCTCGGCACCGCGATCGCCGGCCGGCAGGACGAGGCGCTGGAGAAGCTGGTCGGCTTCTTCGTCAACACCCTGGTCCTGCGCACCGACCTGCACGGGAACCCGACCTTCGCCGAGCTGCTGGCCCGGGTCCGGCGGACCGACCTGGACGCCTTCGCGCACCAGGACGTGCCGTTCGAGAAGCTGGTCGACATCCTCAACCCGGCGCGGTCGCTGGCCCACCACCCGCTGTTCCAGGTGCTGCTGACCGTGCAGAACCAGGGCGAATCGGAGCTGCGCCTGCCCGGCGCGGACGTCGAGGCCGACGGTGTCGGCACCGGCGTGGCCAAGTTCGACCTCGCGTTCAGCCTGGACGAATCGGGCGAGGGCCTGGTCGAGTACTCGGCCGACCTGTTCGACGAGGCGACCGTGCGGACCCTGGTCGACCGGCTGGCCCGGCTGCTCAAGGCCGCCGTTGCCGACCCGCACCGCCGGCTCAGCGAGCTGGATGTGGTGTCCGACAGCGAACGCGCCCGGCTGCTGGTCGAGTGGAACGCGACGGACGAGCCGACCGGGCAGGCCACCCTGCCGGAGCTGTTCGCGGCCCAGGTGATCGACAACCCCGACGCGCCCGCGCTGGCGTTCGAGGGCGTCGAGCTCACCTACGGCGAGCTGGACCGGCAGGCGAACCGGTTGGCGCACAAGCTGATCGAGCTCGGGGCCGGCCCGGAGCGGTTCGTGGCCGTGGCCATCCCGCGCTCGGTGGAGATGATCGTCGCCCTGTTGGCGGTGTCGAAGGCCGGCGCCGCGTACGTGCCGGTCGACCCGGCCTACCCGGCCGACCGCATCGCCTACATGCTGGCCGACGCCGCCCCGAGCCTCGTGCTCACCACGGCCGGGACCGGACTGTCCGGTGTGGACATCGCCGCGCTGGAAACCGGCGACCTCTCCGAGGAAGCGCCGTCTGTCGGGGTCACCGGGGCGAACCCGGCGTACGTGATCTACACATCCGGCTCCACCGGCCGCCCCAAGGGCGTGATCGTCACGCACGCTGGCCTGGCCGGGCTGCTGGCCAGCCAGGTGGCGGCCTACGGCGTCGGAGCAGGCAGCCGGGTCCTCCAGTTCGCGTCGCTGAGCTTCGACGCGGCGTCGTGGGAGGTCTGCATGGGCCTGCTCTCGGGGGCCTGCCTGGTCGTCGCGCCGGCCGAGCGTCTGCTGGGCGAGCCGTTGGCCGAGCTGGCGCGGGAGCAGCGGATCACCCACGCCACGCTGCCGCCCACGGCGCTGAGCACGCTGCCGGAGCTGCCCCAGGGCCTCACGCTGGTGGTGGCTGGCGAGGCCACGGCGCCGGCGGCGGTGGAGCGCTGGTCCCGGGATCGCACGATGATCAACGCGTACGGTCCGACCGAGACCACGGTCTGCGCCACCATGTCCGGCCCGCTGTCCGGGGCGATCGTGCCGCCGATCGGCCGCCCGATCGCCAACACCAAGGTGTACGTGCTGGACGCGGCGCTGCGGCCGGTCGCGCCCGGCGTCGCCGGCGAGCTCTACGTCGCCGGCCCGAGCCTGGCCCGCGGCTACCACCATCGGCCGGGGCTGACCGCGGCACGCTTCGTGGCCAATCCCTTTGGCGCCGGCCGGATGTACCGCACCGGGGACCTGGCGCGGTGGCGGGCCGACGGCCAGCTGGAGTACCTCGGCCGCGCCGACGACCAGGTCAAGGTCCGCGGTTTCCGGATCGAGCTCGGCGAGATCGAGTCGGTGCTGGCCAAGCACGCCGACGTCGCCGAGGCCTGCGTGGCCGTGCGCGAGGACCGGCCGGGCGACCGGCGGATCGTCGCCTACCTGGTCGGCACGGCGTCGGCGGCGGACCTCCGGGCCCTGGTCGGCGCGGCGCTGCCGGAGCACATGGCCCCATCGGCGTACGTGACGTTGCCGGAACTGCCGTTGCTGCCCAACGGAAAGGTGGACCGCAAGGCCCTGCCGGCCCCGGACTTCACCGCCGGCACGACCGGCCGGGCCCCGCGCACGGCTCGCGAGGAACTGCTGTGCGGGGTGTTCGCCGAGGTCCTGGGACTGCCCGAGGTCGGCGTGGACGCCAACTTCTTCGAGCTGGGCGGCGACAGCATCCTGTCGTTGCAGGTCGTCAGCCACGCTCGCAACGCCGGCCTGGTGATCAGCGCGCGGGACATCTTCCGCAACGGCACCGTCGCCGCGCTGGCCGCGACTGCCGGCGGTCGAACCGCGCAGGTGGAGGCGCCGGACGCCGGGATCGGGGCGGTGCCGCTCACACCGATCATGCGGTGGCTGCGCGAGCAGGGCGGCCGGCACGCCGGCTTCAACCAGTCGATGGTGCTCCAGGTGCCGGCCGATCTCGGGCTGGACAACCTGATCACCGCGGTGCAGGCGTTGCTGGACCACCACGACGTGCTGCGGTCCAAGCTGACCGACGCGGCGCTGGTGATCGGGCCGCGTGGCTGCGTGCGGGCGGAGGACGTCGTACGCCGGGTCGAGGTGACCGGTGACCTGGCCGAAACCGTTGCCCAGCAAGGCGAAGCCGCTCGCGACCGACTGGCCCCGGCCGATGGCGTGATGGCGCAGGTGGTCTGGTTCGACACCGGCGACTCCGGGCGGCTGCTGCTGATGCTGCACCACTTGGTGGTGGACGGCGTGTCGTGGCGGATTCTGCTGCCGGACCTGGCTGCCGCCTGGCACACCGTGGCCCGCGGCGACGAGCCGGTGCTGGATGCCGTGCCGACGTCGCTGCGCACCTGGTCGCACCTGCTGAGCAAGCAGATCTGGGCCCGGCAGCCGGAAATCGAGCTGTGGAACGGGATGCTGGGCCACGCGGACCCGGTCCTGGGCCGTCGCCCGCTGGACCCGGCTGTCGACCTGGCCTCGACCGTCCGCGAGCTGGAGGTGTCGCTGCCCAGCGAGGACACCGAAGCGCTGCTGACCAGCGTGCCGGCCATGTTCCACGCCGGGGTGACCGACGTGCTGCTCACCGGCCTCGCCCTGGCCGTGACGACCTGGCGGGACCGCCGGGGGATCGGCGGCGACGGCGTGCTCGTCGACCTGGAGGGCCACGGCCGCGAGGAACTGGCCGAGGAGGTCGACCTGTCCCGCACGGTCGGCTGGTTCACCAGCCTGCACCCGGTCCGGCTGGATCCGGGATCCGTGCCGTGGGCGGAGGTCGAGGCCGGCGGACACGTCGTCGGCCAGGCGGTGAAGCAGGTCAAGGAGCAGCTGCGGGCGCTGCCGGATCACGGCATCGGCTACGGCCTGCTGCGCTACCTCGACCCGGAATCCCCGGTCAACGCGGCGAATCCACAGCTCGGCTTCAACTACCTGGGCCGGTTCGGCGCGGGCGAGGCCGCGGACTGGACCATCGCCGAGGACGTGGCCGGCCCGGGCGGGCGCGACCCGCGGATGCCGCTGGCCCACGCCCTGGAGATCAACGCCGAGACCGAGGACCGGGCCGACGGGCCGGTGCTCACCGCCACCTTCTCCTGGCCGGCCGAGGTGTTCCACGAGCGGGACGTGCGCGAGCTGGCCGAGCTGTGGCTGCTGGCCCTGCGGGCCCTGGTGCGGCACGCGGCCACGGCCGACGCGGGTGGCCTCACCCCGTCGGACCTGTCCCTGGCCGGGCTGAGCCAGGACGAGATCGAGGACCTGGAAGAGGAATTGGGGAGCTTCGAGTCATGAGTGCGAACGGACTGCAAGACGTTTTGCCGCTGTCCCCGTTGCAGGAGGGGATGCTGTTCCACGCGCTCTACGACCGGGCGGCCGTCGACGTCTACACCACTCAGCTGGTGCTGGACCTCGACGGTGAGCTGCGGCCGGCGGACCTGCGCCGGGCCGCCGACTCCCTGCTGCGCCGGCACGGCGCGCTGCGGGCGTGCTTCCGGCAGCGGGCCAACGGCCAGCCGATCCAGGTGATCGTCCGCTCGGTCGCGACGCCGTGGCAGGAGGTGGACCTGACCGGCCGCGAGGCCGACCTGGAGGCGCTGCTGGCGGCCGACCGGGTGCGGAAGTTCGACCTGGCCAAGGCCCCGCTGATCCGGTTCACGCTGGTCAAGCTGGGGGAGGGGCGGCACAAGCTGGTGGTCAGCAACCACCACATCCTGCTGGACGGCTGGTCGGCCCCGCTGCTCATCCAGGACCTGTTCGAGCTGTACGCCGGCAAGGAGCCGGCGCAGCCCCGGCCGTACAAGGACTATCTGTCCTGGCTGGCGGCGCAGGACCGGCCGGCCGCCGAGCGGGTGTGGCGGGAGGCGTTGGCAGGCCTGGAGGAGCCGACCCGGGTCCGTCCCGCCGACGCCGGTCGCGTCCCGGAGCTGCCGGAACGCCTCTACGTCGAGCTGTCGCCGGAGCTGACTTCCGCGCTGTCCCAAGCGGTTCGGGCCCGCGGCCTGACGGTGAACACGGCCGTGCAGGCGGCGTGGGGCGTCGCGCTGGGCGAGCTGACCGGCCGGGACGACGTGGTGTTCGGCGAGACCGTGTCGGGCCGGCCGCCGGAGTTACCGGGCGTCGAGTCGATGGTGGGCCTGTTCATCAACGCCCTGCCGGTGCGGATGCGGTTGGACCCGGCGCGGTCGCTGGCCCAGAACCTGGCCCGGTTGCAGGCCGACCGGTCGGCTGTGTTGTCACATCAACACCTCGGGCTGGCCCAGATCCAGGCGGCCGCCGGCCTCGGGGAGTTGTTCGACACCATGACGGTGTTCGAGAACTACCCGGTCAGCGCCGACGATGACGACAGCTACGCCGGACTGCGGCTGTCCGACGCCAGCGGCGGCGGCGCCACGCACTACCCGCTCAGCCTGATCAGCGCCATGTCCGACTCGACGCTGACCCTGCGGCTGGACTTCCGCACGGACCTGTTCGACCGCGCCGAGGTTCAGCGCCTCGGCGACCGGATCGTGCGGCTGTTCGAGCAGTTCGTCGCCGACCCGGACCGGCCGCTGGGCCGGCTGGAGACGCTGTCCCCGACGGAACGTCGCCAGGTCCTGGAGGAGTTCAACCGGACCGCGTTCGATGCCCCCACCGGGACCCTCGCCGACCTGCTGACCGAGCAGGCTCGGCGCACCCCGGGTAATACCGCTGTGGTGTTCGAGGGCATCGAGGTGTCGTACGCCGACCTGCACGCCCGGGCCAATCGCCTGGCAAACCGGTTGCTGGCCAAGGGAATCGGCCCGGGCGACACCGTGGCGATCCAGCTGCCGCGATCGGTCGAGCTGGTGGCGGCGCTGGTCGGCGTGCTCAAGACGGGGGCCGCCTACCTGCCGGTCGACCCCGACTACCCGGCCGACCGCATCGCCTACATGCTGGCCGACGCCCGGCCGCGCGAGGTGATCACCTCTCTCGACACCTCGGAATTCCCCGACACGGAGCCGGATCGGGTCTTCGACGCCGGCCTGCCGGCGTACGTCATGTACACCTCGGGCTCGACCGGGCGGCCCAAGGGCGTGATCGTGCCGCATCACGCCGTGGTCACCCGCATGGCCGGCATGCAGGCCGACTTCGGTCTGTCCACACAGGACCGGGTGTTGCAGAAGACGCCGTCCAGCTTCGACGTGTCGGTGTGGGAGTTCTTCTGGCCGCTCACCCAGGGCGCGACCCTGGTCGTGGCCGCCCCGGACGGCCACCGCGATCCCGCCTACCTGGCCGGGCTGATCCGCGACCAGCGGGTCACGACCGTCCATTTCGTGCCGTCGATGCTGCGGCTGTTCCTCCAGGAGCCGGCCGCCGCCGAGTGCACGGGACTGCGCCGGGTGTACTCCGGCGGCGAGGTGCTCACCGAGGACCTGGGACGGCTGTTCCACGACACGCTCGATGTGCAGTTGATCAACGGCTATGGCCCGACTGAGGCCACGGTCGACGTCACCTTCTCGCCGTGCGTGCCGGACTCCGGCCCGGCCCCGATCGGCGGCCCGGTCGGCAACACGCAGCTGTACGTGCTGGATTCGGCGCTGCGGCCGGTGGCCGTCGGCGTGGTCGGCGAACTGCACATCGCCGGCGACCAGGTGGCCTACGGCTACCACGGCCGCCCCGGCCTGACGGCGGAACGCTTTGTGGCCAACCCGTTCGGCGCTGGCCGTCTCTACCGCACCGGTGATCTGGTGCGATGGCGTGGCGACGGGCAACTGGAGTTCGTCGGCCGTGGCGACGACCAGGTCAAGGTGCGTGGCCTGCGCATCGAGCTCGGCGAGATCGAGCAGGCGCTGCTGGCCGGCGGCGAGGTCCGCCGGGCGGCGGCGATCGTCCGCGACGGCCGTCTGGTCGGCTACGTCGTTCCGTCCACTGTGGACACAGTCGGCTTGAGGTCCGCATTGCGAGACCGGTTACCGGAGTACATGGCGCCGGCGGCCGTGGTGGCCCTTGACGAACTGCCGCTCACCCCGAGCGGCAAGCTGGACCGCAAGGCCCTGCCTGATCCCGACTACGCCGGCACGCACACCCGCCGCGCCCCGCGCACGCCGCGGCAGGAGATCCTCTGCGGCCTGTTCGCCGAGGTACTCAACACCGGGGCGATCGGCATCGACGACAACTTCTTCGAGCTGGGCGGGCATTCGCTGCTGGCTATCCGGCTGATCAGCCGAATCCGCGCCACGCTGGACATGGAACTGCCGATCCGGCTGCTGTTCGAGGCTCCGACCGTGGCCGCCCTGAGCGACCGCATCGAGTCCGCCGGTCAGGCCCGCACGCCGCTGACCCGGCAGCAGCGGCCGGCCGACATCCCGCTGTCGATGGCCCAGCGCCGGCTGTGGTTCCTGCACCGCCTGGAGGGCCCGAACGCGCTCTACACCATCGCCACCGTGATCCGGCTCAGCGGCGTGCTCGACCGGGCCGCCCTGGCGGCGGCGCTGGCGGATGTCGTTGCCCGGCACGAGATGCTGCGCACCGTCTTCCCCGAGACCAACGGCGAGCCGCACCAGGTCGTCACCGAGCACGTGCCGGAACTGCACGTGGTCCCCGGCCTCGACCAGGCTGGCCTCGACCAGGCCGCCGCCTACGCGTTCGACCTCGCGGTCGAGACGCCGCTGCGGGCGACCCTGTTCACCGAGGGCGACGAGCACGCGCTTCTGTTGGTGCTGCACCACATCGCCGGCGACGGCGGCTCGAAGACCGCCTTGCTGGCCGACATCGCCGCCGCCTACGACGCCCGTCGTGACGGCCACGCCCCCAACTGGGCTCCGCTGGCCGTGCAGTACGCGGACTACACCCTTTGGCAGCAAAAGGTTCTGGCCGACGACATGGACCGGCAGCTGGACTACTGGCGCACCAACCTGGCCGGGGCTCCCGAGCAGCTCGAACTCCCGACCGACCGGCCCCGTCCGGCCGTCGCGGACCCGCACAGCGAGACCGTGCAGCTGAGCATCGCGCCCAAGCTCCACACCGACCTGCTTGCCTTGGCGCGCAAGACGAACACCACGCCGTTCATGGTCGTGCAGGCGGCGATCGCCGTGCTGATGGCCAAACTCGGGGCCGGCACGGACATTCCCATCGGCGCCGCGGTGTCCGGCCGTGGTGACGACGCGCTCGACGGCGTGATCGGCTTCTTCGTCAACACGCTGGTGCTGCGCACCGACCTGTCCGGCGACCCGACCTTCGCCCAGCTGCTCGCCCGGGTCCGGCAGACCGACCTCGACGCCTACGCCCACCAGGACGTGCCGTTCGAACGGCTGGTGGAGGCGGTCAACCCGGCCCGCTCGCTGGCCCGGCACCCGCTGTTCCAGGTCATGCTGACCTACCAGGACCCGGACGAGGGCGAGTTCGCCCTGGCCGGCCTGCGCACGCGACTGGACCGCGCCGGGGCCGGCTCGGCCAAGGTCGACCTGTCCTTCCACCTCCAGGAGACGTTCACCGCCGACGGCCGCCCCGACGGGGTCGACGGCCTGGTGGAGTTCGCCACCGCGCTGTTCGACCGCGACACCGCGCAAGCCATCGCCGACCGGCTCGTGCACGCCCTCGCCGCCCTCGTCGCCGAGCCCACCCGGCCGGTCGGCCTCGTGGACGTGCTGTCGCCGCAGGAGCGGCGGCTGGTGATCACGGACTGGAACGACACCGCCCACCCGGTCGTGCCGGCCCATCTGCCCGCGCTGATCGAGGCCCAGGCGGCCAGGACCCCGCACGCCGCCGCCGTCCGCCATGACGGTGATTCCCTCACCTACCAACAGCTGAACGAGGCCGCGAACCGTCTCGCGCGGCGGCTGGTCGAGTCCGGCGTCGGCCCGGAGCGGTTCGTCGGCGTGGCCATGGCCCGGTCGGTGCGGCTGGTGGTGACGCTGCTGGCCGTGCTCAAGGCCGGCGCGGCCTACCTGCCGATCGACACCAGCTACCCGGCCGAGCGCATCAAGTTCATGCTCGACGACGTCCGGCCGGTCCTTGTGCTGGACGACGAACCCATTGACACCAAGGGACTCTCGGCCGCCGACCTGACCGACGCGGACCGGCTTTCCCCGCTGCGGCTGGAGAACCCGGCCTTCGTGATCTTCACGTCCGGCTCCACCGGCCGCCCCAAGGGCGTGGTGGTCGAGCACCGGTCGCTCAACGTCTACCTGGCCTGGGCCCGGTCGGCCTATCCGGGCGTGGCCGGGCGGTCGCTGGTGCACTCGGCGGTGTCCTTCGACCTCACCGCCACCGGCCTGTTCGCCACCCTCACCGCCGGCGGCTGCATCGAGCTGATCGAACTGGACGAATCCTCGGTGGCCCAGGTGGAACGGCCCACCTTCGTCAAGGCCACGCCCAGCCACCTGTCGCTGCTGATCGCCCTGCCGAGCGGCTTCTCGCCGACCGAGCAGCTGGTGCTGGGCGGCGAATCGCTGATGGGCGAGGTCCTCGACGAGTGGCGCCGGCGTCACCCCGGCGCGACCGTCGTCAACGAGTACGGCCCCACCGAGACCACCATCGGCTGCACCGAGTACCGCATCGAGCCCGGCGAGACCGTGCCCGGCGGCGTGGTCACGATCGGCCGGCCGGTCTGGAACACCCGGATGTACGTGCTCGACGCCGCCCTCAACCCGGCCCCGGTCGGCGTGGTCGGTGAGATCTACATCGCCGGCGACCTGGTCACCCGCGGCTACCACGGCCGCCCCGGCCTGACCGCGACCAAGTTCGTGGCCGATCCGTTCGGGCCCGGACGAATGTACCGCTCGGGCGACCTGGGCCGCTGGAACGCCCAGGGTGGCCTGGAGTTCGTGGCCCGGGTGGACGACCAGGTCAAGCTGCGCGGCTTCCGGATCGAGCTCGGCGAGATCGAGTCGGTCATCGGCCAGCGGCCGGACGTGGTGCAGGCGGCGGTGATCGTCCGTGAGGACCGGCCCGGCGACCGTCGCCTGGTGGCCTACATCGTCGGCCCGGTCGACCTGGCGGCGCTGCGCGCGCAGCTGGCCGAGCAGCTGCCGGAGTATATGGTGCCGTCGGCGTTCGTGGTGCTGGACGCGCTGCCGCTGACGCCGAACCGGAAGCTCGACCGCAAGGCCTTGCCGGCGCCGGAGTTCGTCGCCGACGCCACGAGTCGCGCCGCGCGGACGCCGGCCGAAGAGGTGCTGTGCGCGCTGTTCGCCGACGTGCTCGGCGTCGAGCGGGTCGGCGTGGACGACGACTTCTTCGAGCTGGGCGGGCATTCGCTGCTCGCGACCAAGCTGGTCAGCCGGGTCCGGGCGGCTTTCGACGCCGAGATGCCGATTCGCGCCGTGTTCGAGGCGCCGACCGTGGCGGGGCTGGCTCAGCGCTTGGCCGATGGCGGAACCGCGCGCACCGCGTTGGTTCCTCAGGTGCGGCCGGAGCGGATGCCGCTGTCGTTCGCGCAGCGTCGGCTCTGGTTCCTGCACCGGCTCGAAGGGCCGTCGCCGACGTACAACATTCCCTTGGTGCTCCGGCTTTCCGGCGCACTGGACCGAGCGGCGTTCGTCGCGGCGGTGAACGACGTGGTGCAGCGGCACGAATCGCTGCGCACGGTGTTCCCGAACGTGGACGGCGACCCGTACCAGGCGCTCACCGACGCGCCCGCCCACGTCGAGTTCACTGTGGACGGTGACCTGGAGTCCTTGGCCCGCTACGGCTTCGACCTCGGCGCCGAAGCGCCACTGCGCGTCACCGTGATTTCACAGGGCGACGAGCACACCGTGCTGATCCTGACCCACCACATCGCCAGCGACGGCTGGTCGGCCGCCCCGCTGGTCCGCGACCTCAGCGCCGCCTATGCCACGCGCCGCCAGGGCCAGCCGCCGGCCTGGTCGCCGCTGCCCGTGCAGTACGCGGATTACACGCTGTGGCAACGGGATCTCCTCGATCGCATCGGCGACGAGCAGATCCAGTTCTGGCGCGACACACTCAGCGGGGCCCCGGAGGCGCTGGAGTTGCCGACCGATCGGCCCCGGCCTCAGGTGCTCACCCACCGAGGCGACTCCTATGTCCTGCACCTCGACGTCGACCTCCACCGGGCCCTGGCCGACACCGCCCGGCGCACCGGCGCGACCCTGTTCATGGTGCTCCACGCGGCGTTTGCGGCCCTGCTGACCAGGCACGGCGCCGGGGCGGACGTGCCGATCGGCACCCCGGTCGCCGGCCGGCTCGACGCCGCCCTGGAGGACCTGGTGGGGTTCTTCGTCAACACGGTCGTGCTGCGCACCGACACCTCGGCCGACCCCACGTTCGCCGAGCTGGTGGCCCGGGTCCGGCAGGCCGACCTGGCCGCGTTGGCGCACCAGGACGTGCCGTTCGAACGTCTGGTCGAGGCCCTGAACCCGCCACGGTCGCTGGCCCACCACCCGCTGTTCCAGGTGCTGCTGACCTTGCAGAACACCGAGGACGGCGAGCTGACGCTGCCCGGCCTGGCGGTGCGGGTGGAGGACATCGGCACCGGGGTGGCCAAGTCCGACCTGTCGCTGAGCCTGCGGGAGTATCCGGACATCGGCGGCATCGACGGTGTGCTCGGCTACGCGGTGGACCTGTTCGACGCGGCGACGATCGAGGCCATGGCCGACCGGTTCGTCCGGCTGCTGACCGCCGTCACCGCGAACCCGGACGTCCGGATCGGCGACATCGACCTGCTCGGCCCGGACGAGCGGGAGCGGCTGCTGCGGAGTGTTCCCGGCCCGGCGGCCCGGACCCTGCCGGCGCTGTTCGCCGACCAGGTCCGTCGCACCCCCGACCACATCGCCGTCGCTGACGCCGTGACAGAGCTGTCCTATGTGGAGCTGAACCGCCGGGCTAACCGGTTGGCGCACCAGCTGATCGCCGACGGCATCGGCCCGGAGAAGCTGGTCGCGCTGGCCATGCCCCGGTCGATCGACATGGTGGTCGCGGTCCTGGCGGTGGCCAAGGCCGGCGGCGCGTACGTGCCGATCGACCCCGACTACCCCGCCGACCGCATCGACCGGATGCTGGCCGACGCCGCCCCCGCGCTGGTGATTCGGTCGCTGGCGGAATTCGGGGACGGCACAGACGACAGCGACCCGGTCGTGGCCGTCAGCCCGGACCACCCGGCGTACGTGATCTACACCTCCGGCTCCACCGGCCGGCCCAAGGCTGTGGTCGTCACGCACGCCGGCATCGCCGCCCTGGTCGCCAACCAGCAGGCCAACTACGGCGTCAAGCCGAGCAGCCGGGTCCTCCAGTTCGTGTCGCCGAGCTTCGACGTGTCGGTGGCGGAGCTGTGCATGGCCCTGCTGTCGGGGGCGTGCCTGGTGATCCCGCCCGGCTCGTTGGCCGGCGACGAGCTGGCCCGGGTTCTGGCCGACCAGCGGATCACGCACCTGCACCTCCCGCCGTCGGTGCTGGCCACGGTGCCGCGGGTCCCGCTGCCGGCGCTGGAGGTGCTGATCACCGGGGCCGAGGCCTGCCCGCCGGACCTGGTGGCGCACTGGTCGGCCGGCCGCCGGATGGTCAACGCCTACGGCCCGACCGAGGCGACCTGCGACGTCAGCTACGCCCTGGTCGGCCGGGACCAGGGCATCGGCCGCCCGATCGACGGAGTGCGGGCGTTCGTGCTGGACCCGGCTCTGCGGCCGCTGCCGCCGGGCGTGACCGGTGAGCTCTACGTCAGCGGCCCCGGCCTGGCCCGGGGCTACCTCGGCCGGCCCGGCCTGACCGCCGAGCGGTTCGTGGCCAGCCCCTTCGGCGGCCGCATGTACCGCACCGGCGACTTGGCCAAGCGGCGGGCCGACGGCCAGCTGGAGTTCGTCGGCCGGGCCGACCACCAGGTCAAGATCCGGGGCTTCCGGATCGAGCTCGGCGAGATCGAGTCCGTGCTCACCGAACACCCGGCGGTGCGGCGGGCCGTGGTCGTCGTGCGGGAGGACCGGCCGGGGGACAAGCGGCTGACCGCGTACGTGGTCCCCGAGCACGAGTTCGACCGCCCGGGGCTGCGGGTGGCCGTCGCCGAGCGCCTGCCGGCGCACATGGTGCCGTCCACGTTCGTGCCGATCGCGGCGATTCCGTTGACCCCGAACGGAAAGCTCGACACCGCCGCGCTGCCGGCCCCGGACATCGCCCGGACTCCGAGCCGGTCGCCGCGGAGTCCGCGCGAGCAGGTGCTGTGCGGGCTGTTCGCCGAGGTGCTGGGCATCGACGACATCGGCATCGACGACAACTTCTTCGAGCTGGGCGGGCATTCGCTGCTCGGGGCCCGGCTGGTCAGCCGGATCCGGGCCACGCTCGGCGTGGAGATCGGCGTGCAGACGTTGTTCCAGGCGCCTACCGTGGCCGGGCTCACCGCCCAGTTCGACACCGGCGACCAGGGCGGCGGCCTGGACGTGCTGCTGCCCATCCGCACCGAGGGCAGCCGGCCGCCGCTGTTCTGCCCGCACCCGTCCACCGGCCTGAGCTGGGCGTATTCGGGGCTGCTGCGGCACATGGACGTTCCCCTGTACGGCCTTCAGGTCCGTGGCCTGGCCGAGAAGTCCACGCTGCCGGCGAGCCTGGACGACCTGGTCGCGGACTACGTGGACCAGATCCGGAAGGTCCAGCCCCAGGGCCCGTACCACCTGCTCGGCTATTCGCTCGGCGGCAACATCGCCCAGGCGATCGCGGCCCATCTGCGGTCGCAGGGCGAGGAGGTCGGCCTGCTGGCCATTCTCGACGCCCAACCCGGCGGTCTGGCCGAGGTCGACGTCCTCGGGCGGCTGCACGCCGACCTCAGCGGCGGCCAGCCCGGCGATGAACGGGCCACGGTGCTGGAGTTCCTGCGCCGGGACGTGTTGCCGGACGTGCCGGATGAGCAGTTGGAGCGGGCGCTCGACGCGATGGTCAATAGCATCGCGGTCACGATGGCCGCGCGGCCGGCGGTGTTCGACGGCGACGCGCTGTTGGTCACGTCCACTAGCACCCCCGACGGCGGCGTGCCGCTGGTCGAGGCGTGGGGGCCGTACATCGGCGGCGACATCGCCGAGCACCGCGTGGCGTGCGTGCACTCCGACCTGCTGGACAGCGAGTGGATCGGCGAGGTCGCGGGCGCGGTTATCGCCCGGATGAACGATCGATAAGGGTGCGATAAGCGCCCTGCCTAGGTTGGAAACCAGAGAAAACCACTAGCTCACAAGGTGGTCCGGAACGTCATGGCTGATGTCGACAGGTTCGTGGTGGAGTCCCCGTACGTGCGCCGCGCGCGCCGGGCGCACTGGCGCCACCGGCTGATCTGCTTCCCGTACGCGGGCGGCGGCGCGGCCGGGTACGCGGAGTGGCCCGCGTGGCTGCCCGACGACATCGAGCTGATCGCGGTGCAGCTGCCCGGACGCGAGGACCGCGTCAAGGAGCAGCCGCTGACCACCATGACTGCGGCGGTCCGGACGATCGCGCTGGCGCTGCGGCCCTATCTCCAGGGCAGCTTCGCCCTGTTCGGCCACAGCGTCGGCGCGCTCCTCGCCTACGAGCTGGCCAAGGCGTTGCGGGACAAGCGACGCATCGAGCCCGCGCAGCTGCTGCTGTCCGGGCACGTCGCCCCCGACTACCCGATCTCGTTGCCCCAGCTGCACGAACTGCCGGAACCCGAGTTCCGCGCCGCGGTGCGCGGGCTCGGCGGCACGGCCGGCGCGGTCGACGAGAACCTGATGAACGTGCTGTCACCCGCGCTGCGGGCCGACTTCACCCTCGGCGAGACGTACAGCTACCAGGCAGGCGAGCCGTTTTTCGCGCCGATCACCGTGTTCAGCGGTCACGACGACGAGCGCGCGCCGGTCGACGGCCTGGACGAGTGGCGGCACCACACCACCGGTCCCTTCGCCCGGCACATGTTCGAGGGCGGCCACTTCTACCTCAACGATTCCGGCGCGGACCTGGCCCAGGCCATCGGTTCCGTGCTGCGCCAGGAGGTTCGGATCCCATGACGGTCACCGACAACGGCGTCGACCCGGCATTGCTGGCCGACCTCGCCGCCGCCGTGCGCGCCGAGGACGGCGTCACCGACGCGGTCGCGGTCGTCCGCCGCGAAGCCCGCGTGACCCGCGCGGCCAAGCCCCGCGCGGCGAAGCCGGCCGAGCATCGGTCCACAGTGGACTCTGACGGCTTGTCCCCGGCCGAGGCCTTCGGCGGCGACTACGCGCCCCGGCCCGGCGACCCCGCGACCCTTCAGGAAGCCCTGAAGCTGGCGGCGGAACTGGTGCCGGACAAGGGAGTCGCCTACATCGCGGCCAACGGAGGCGAGGAGTTCCAGAGCTACCCCCGACTGCTGGCCGAGGCGCAGCGCGCCCTGACCGGCCTGCGTGACCTGGGCCTTCAGCCCGGCGACCCGGTGCTGTTCCAGTTCGGCGACAACCGCAACTTCCTGGTGGCGTTCTGGGCCTGCGTGCTCGGCGGTCTCCTGCCGACGCCGGTCGGCACGCCGCTGGGCTACGACCGCGACAACGCCGTCACCCGCAAGCTGTTCAACTCCTGGGAGCTGCTGGACCGGCCGCTGATCCTGACCGACCAGCGGCTGCTGGCCGCCGCCCGCGGCCTGTCCGTGCTGTGGGACGTCGAGGACCTGCGGATCGAGGCCTTGGAACCCTTGCTGGGCAACGAGGAGTCGACCGACTGGTTCCCGGCCACCCCGGACGACCCGGCGCTGCACCTGCTCACCTCCGGCAGCACCGGCGTGCCGAAGTGCGTGCGGCACCTCAACCGCAGCATCGTGGCCCGCAGCGTCGGCGACGCCATGGCCAACGACTTCACCGCCGACGACGTGGCCCTGAACTGGATGCCGCTGGACCACGTCGGCGGCATCGTGATGTTCCACGTGTCGGCGGTCGTGCTGCGGCAGAAGTACGTCAACGCCGAGATCGAGGCCTTCCTGGCCGAGCCGGCGAGCTGGATGGAGTGGACGCACCGGCACCGCGCCACCCGCACCTGGGCCCCGAACTTCGCGTTCGCGCTGTTCAACGAGCACGCCGACAGCGCGGCCGGCCGCGACTGGGACCTGTCGTGTCTCCGGTATGTGCTCAACGGCGGCGAGGCCGTGGTCAGCCGCACCGCCCAGCGCTTCGGCCAGATCCTCCAGCCCTACGGCCTGCCGGCCGACGCCATTCGCCCGGCCTACGGCATGTCCGAGACCTCGTCCGGCATCGTGTCCTCGGCACTGTCCAGTGTGGACCCCACCATGGGGACTTTGCGCTTCCGCAAGGACTCCATGTCCGGCCGGCTGCGCCCGGCCGTCGACGACGACCAGGACACGGTCACCTTCACCGAGGTCGGCCGGCCCCAACCGGGCGTGCGGCTGCGGATCGTGGACCACGAGGACCGGGTGCTGCCCGAGGACCACATCGGACGGTTGCAGGCCGCCGGCCCCACGATCATGACCGGCTACCACCGCAACCCGGACGCCAACGCCGCCTCGTTCACCGCCGACGGCTGGTTCACCACCGGCGACCTGGCCTTCCTGCACGACGGGCGGCTCAGCATCACCGGCCGCGAGAACGACCTGATCATCATCCAGGGCGCGAACTTCCTCAGCTACGACATCGAGTCCATCGTCGAGCAGGTCGACGGGGCCGAGGTCACCTTCGTGGCGGCCTGCGCCTACGCCGAGTCCGACGGCGACACCGACCAGCTCGTGGTGTTCTTCGTGCCCAGCTCCGACCGCCCGGCCGAGCAGCGCGCCACCGTCAACCAGATCAAGGCCACGCTGTCCGAGCAGATCGGTCTCCAGCCCCGCCATGCCATCCCGGTGCCGCGCGAGTCGTTCCCCAAGACCGCCAGCGGCAAGATCCAGCGGTCGCAGCTGGTCAAGGACCTCAAGGCCGGCGAGTTCGACGACGTGATCAGCGAGCTGGACGGCGGCCACGAGCCCGAGGGCGCGCTGCCGAACTGGTTCTTCGACAAGGCCTGGCTGTCCACCGAGGACGCTTCCGGTGAGCCGCCGGCCGGCCCGTGGCTGGTGCTGGCCCCCGACGGCGCCGAGATCGACGACCCGGAGATCGTAGTTGCCAATGCCGAGAACTTCACTCGGCTGCTGGAAGAACGCCAGCCGACGGTGGTTGTGCACGCTCTCGGCCTGCACCATTCCGGTGGCTCGCTCGACATCACCGTCCACTCGGTACGGTCGGCCGTCAAAACCCTGACCGGCCAGCGGTTCCTGGTGTTGACGGCCAACGGCGTCTGGGCCCGGCCCGGCGACGAGCTGGACGTGGCCAAGGCGACTCTGCCCGGCCTGATCCGCACCGCCGCCGCCGAGCGTGTGGCGCCGCTGGTTCGGCTGGTCGACGTCGACACCGACGACATCGCGTCCGTCATCCGCACCGAGCTGAAGTCCCCGGCCACGGCCGATCTGGTCGCCTACCGCGACGGCCAGCGGCTCACACCGAAGCTCCGGCCGGTGGCGCTGGGCGATGAGCGACCGGCAGCCATCGAACCCAGCGGCCTGTACCTGATCACCGGCGGTCTGGGCGGCATCGCCCGGGAGATCGCCCAGTACCTGCTCGCGGCGTACCAGGTGAAGTTGTTGCTGGTAGGCCGGTCCGAGGTCGACGCCGACGACGAGCGGCTCCAGGACCTCCAGATCCTCGGCGATGTCGAGTACCACGCGCTGGACGTGGCCGATGCGACGGCGCTGGGCGCGGCGGTCGCGGCGGCCGAGGAACGGCACGGGCCGCTGGCCGGCGTGCTGCACCTGGCCAGCGCCGACGTCTCCGGCCAGTGGTCGGAACTGGAGCGGCACAAGATGATCATCGAGTCGCGCCAGGCCTTCGACGACAACTACCGGGCCAAGGTCCTGGGCACGCTGGCCATCGCCGAGGTGCTCACCGAGCGCCCGGACGCGTTGCTGGTGCTGTTCTCCTCGGTCAACGGGGACTTCGGCGGCAGCTCGTTCGGGGCCTACTCCTCGGCCAACAGCTTCCTCAACGGCTTCGCCGACCACTGGGGCCGCCAGCTCGGGCGGCCGGTGCGCTGCCTGGCGTGGAGCATGTGGTCCGACGCCGGCATGAACCAAGGGGCCCCGGCCGACGCGGCCAAGGCCCGCGGATTCCGTGCCATCACGGCGGAACAGGGCCTGGAGTCGCTCCTGGTCGCGCTGGCGGCCGAGCACGTGCACCTGCTGGTCGGCCTCGACGGCAGCAACGAGCACATCGTCGCCGAGCTCGCCGCCGACCAGTCCCGCACCAGCGAGATCGTGCTGGCCTACACCGGGGACGCCAAGCCCGGCCTGCCTGACGCCGCCCATCGCAGCCCGGTGCCGGTGCGACTGGTCGCCGTGCCGGAGATTCCCCGCGTGGACGGCGAAATCGACCAGGCCCAGCTGCTCGCCGCCGCCACCGTCGCCCGGCAGGACAACTACGTCGCACCGGCCACCGACCTGGAGCGGCAGCTGGCGCAGCTGTGGGCCGAAGTCCTTGGCCGGCCCCGAATCGGCCGTGACGACCGCTTCTTCGACCTGGGCGGCAGCTCGCTGCGCGCCGCCCAGCTCGTCGCCCGCACCAACAGCGCGCTGGACGCTTCCCTGCTGGTGCACCAGCTCTACGAGCACCCGACCGTCGGCGAACTGGCCACCGTACTGGCCAAGGAACTGAAAGGCTAGCCATGACCAACCCGTTCGAGAACAACGACGGCACCTATCTGGTGCTCGTCAACGACGAGGGGCAGCACTCGCTGTGGCCCGAGTTCGTCGAGGCGCCGGCCGGCTGGACCAAGGCCCACGGCCCGGCCGCCCGCCAGGAGTGCCTGGACTACGTGGAGCAGAACTGGACCGACATGCGGCCCAAGAGCCTCGTCGAGCGCATGGCGGCAGCCCAGTGATCACGAAGATCGCGCCGGCGGTGCTGGCCCTGACCGTCATCGCCGCCGGCACCGCGCAGGCCGCGACCGCCGCCGGCACGCCCTGGAGCGTGAACTACCAGCAGGCGAGCGCCAGCGGCGCCATCACGTCCGACCACGCGCAGTTCCCGCAGGTCAAGGCCACCGGCACGCTGACCGTCACCGGTGGCAGCGGTTGCTACCACGTGACGATGGTGAGCTACAAGGTCCCGGACAAGCCGGTGCACACCCAGCGCACCAAGTCGGGGCCGCAGTGCGGCAAGGGCAGCCTGCCGGTCTCGCTGTCCGCCGTGACCAACGCGTTCTTCACCGAGGTCATGTTCAAGGTCTGCGCGGACGACAACGACACCGTGTGTGGCCCGGCCACCACCGTCACGCCCAACTAGGAGAGGAAAGACCCCGATGGCTACCGGCCGGGAGTTCTGGCAGGGCGTGCTCGCCGCGGGCGGGTTCACCGCCGTGCCCAGGTGGGTGCTCGGCGGCGGCGACGGCCGGATCGCCGAGTTCGAGGTGAAGCTGCCCGTCGACCTGCGCACCGGGCGCGTCGCGCTGATCGCCGCGCACGCCAAGGTGATCGCCGCCCTGTCCGGCGACCGGGACGTGGTCACCGGGTACGTGCCGGAGGCCGGCCGGCCGCTGCCGTTCCGGGTCAGCACGGACGTCGACAGCTGGGACGAGCTGCTCGACGCCGTGCGCCGGACCGAGCGGGAAGTGGTGGCACACCAGCCGTTTGACGTCGCGACCGACACGCCGCCGTACGAGATCGAACTGGACCTGGTCGGCGCGGCGCCGGCCAAGGACACTGTCCTTTCCGTTTCCCAGCAAGGGGAAACGCTGACCATCCGGTACCGCACCGATGTCATCGACGCCCCGATGGCCGAGCGCATCGCCGGCTACCACCTGGCCGCGCTCAAGGCGCTGCGGGCCGGGGACTGGCAGCGCAGCCTGCTGTCCGAGGAGGAACTGCACCACCAGATCCACGGCCTGGCCGGCCCTCGCCGCGAACTTCCGGACCAGCGCTTCCACGAGCTGTTCGAGCAGCAGGTCCGTGAGAACCCCGATGCCATAGCCGCCGTGCACGGCGACACTGAGTGGACCTACGCCGAACTGAACCGCCGCGCCAACCAGATCGGCCGGGCGCTGCTGGCCCGGGGCCTGGCGCGCGAGGACGTCGTCGCCGTGGTGACCGAGCGGAACCTGGACTGGATGGCCTCGGTGCTGGCCATCTTCAAGGCCGGCGGGGCGTATCTGCCGATCGAGCCGCACTTCCCGGCCGACCGCATCGCCCGCACCCTGGGCCGCGCGGCCTGCCGGCTGGTGCTGACCGAGGCCGGTAGCGACCGGGCTGTCGGTGACGGAACCGAGATCCTGTACGTGGAAAAGGCTTATGCGGAGGGCCACGCCGACACCGATCTGGGTGTCACCGTCACGTCGGACCAGTTGGCCTACATCTACTTCACCTCCGGCTCCACCGGCGAGCCCAAGGGCGCGATGTGCGAGCAGGCAGGCATGCTCAACCACCTGTACGCCAAGATCGACGACCTGGCCATCGAGCCCGGCAGCGTGGTGGCCCAGGTCGCGCCGCAGTGCTTCGACATCTCCCTGTGGCAGCTGGTGTCGGCGCTGCTGGTCGGCGGCCGGACGGTGCTGGTCGAGCAGGACGTGATCATGGACGTGGCCCGGTTCGTGGACCGGATCGCCACCGGCCGGGTGAACATCCTCCAGGTCGTGCCGTCCTACCTCGAGGTCGTGCTGTCCTATTTGGACGAACACCGGCGCGAGCTGCCGGACCTGCGCTGCGTGTCGGTGACCGGCGAGGCGGTGAAGAAGGAGCTCACCCAGCGCTGGTTCGCCATGACCACGGGCGTCAAGCTGGCCAACGCCTACGGCCTCACCGAGACCTCCGACGACACCAACCACGAGGTCATGGACCGGGCGCCCGACCGGGACCGGGTTCCGCTCGGCCCGGCCATCGGCAACGTGCACGTCTACATCGTCGACGAGCGCCTGAACCCGGTGCCGCTGGGCGCGCCCGGCGAGATCGTGTTCTCCGGCGTCTGCGTCGGCCGGGGCTACGTCAACGACCCGGACCGCACCGCGGCGGCGTTCCTGACCGACCCGCACCGGGCGGGGGAGCGGCTCTACCGCAGCGGCGACCACGGCCGCTGGCTGCCCGAGGGCAAGCTGGAGTTCCTCGGCCGCCGCGACAGCCAGGTCAAGATCCGCGGCTTCCGCATCGAGATCGGCGAGATCGAGAACAAGCTGCTGCTCGTTCCCGGAGTCCGCGACGGCGCGGTGGTCGTCGCCGAACGTGCCGACCACAGCAAGCACCTCGTCGCGTTCTACGCCGGCCCGGCGGAGATCCCGGTCGATCTGCTGCGCGAGACGCTGGGTGAGTCGCTGCCCGAGTACATGGTGCCGACCACCTACCACCACCGGGACACGCTGCCGCTGACGGCCAACAGCAAGATCGACAAGAAGGCGCTGACCACGCTGGCCGCCGAGCTGGCCGAGACCGAGACCGGCGAAGCCCCGGCCACGCCGACCGAGCACCGGCTGGCCGCCGCCTGGTCCAAGGTGCTGGGTGTGCCGGTGGACCAGATCGGCCGGGACGACCACTTCTTCGACCGGGGCGGCACATCGCTGTCCGCGGTGAAGTTGGCGATCGCCCTCGAACGCGCCGTGTCGCTGAAGGACATCACCAGCAACCCCGTGCTGACCGACCTCGCCGCGCTGCTGGACGGCCTGAACGGCAAGGACACCGGGATCCTGCACCGACTGTCCGAATCGGACGGAACCGCGGGCACGCTGGTGTGCTTCCCCTACGCCGGTGGCAACGCGGTGAACTTCCAGCCGATGGCCAAGGCGTTGCAGGGAAGTGGACTCGGCGTTTACGCGGTGGAGCTGCCCGGCCACGACCTGGCCGCCGAGCGGGAACCGTTCGCCCCACTGGACAAGGTCGTCGACCAGGTCGTCACCGAACTCGGCCAGCGGGAGAACGTGCTGCTGTACGGGCATTCCAGCGGCACTGCCTTCGCGCTGGCTGCCGCCCGCGAGCTCGAACGCCGTGGCGTCACCGTGCGCCGGGTGATCCTGGGCGCGCAGCTGCTCGGCCAGGCCGCCGACCGTCGCGCGACCATCGCCGAGCTGGAGACCCGCACCGACGCCGAGATCGCCGCCCGGCTGAGCGCCGACCAGGCCTACACCGAACTCGGCGAACTCGACGCCCAGCGGGCCGAACACGTCGGCGCGGCCTACCGGCACGACTGCGTGACCGCGCACACCTTCTTCGCCGACGCCATCGACAACCCGCCGGCCAAGCTCGCCGCACCCGTCACAGCCCTTGTCGCACAAGACGATTCGGCCACGGCCGGCCGCGTCGACTGGGACCTGCTCGCCGACGAGGTGACCGTGCGCGAGCTGTCGGACGGCGGCCACTACTTCCTGCGCACCAGGCCCGAAGCTGCGGCCGAGGCCGTGGTGCTCGCAGCCGAGCTGATCCCCAGTTCCTGACCACGAAAGGCGATTCACGATGTCCAGCTCAATCGAGGTCGTGGCGGCGGACGCCGCCGGTGACGCGGCCGGCTGGGCCGCGGCCAACCGCGAGCACCTCAAGGCCGTCGTCGCCGAGCACGGCTCGGCCGTCGTCCGCGGCCTTGGCCTGCGCGACGCCGACACCGTCGGCTCGGTCTTCCGGGCGCTCACCGGCTCGCTGATGGCCGAGAAGGAGGCGTTCGCGCCGCGCTGGAACTACTCCGACGGCGTGTACTCGTCCTCCAAGTGGCCGCCCAACCAGCCGATGTGCATGCACCACGAGCTCAGCTACTCGCTGGAGTTCCCCAGCCTCATGCTGTTCGCCTGCCTCAGCGCCCCCGACAGGGGCGGCGCGACCGCGGTCAGCGACTCGCCGACCGTGCTCGACGCGCTGCCGGCCGACCTGGTCGAGCGGTTCGAGCGCGAGGGCTGGCTGCTGACCCGCAACTACAACGACGAGATCGGCGTGCCCTACGCCGAGGCGTTCGGCACCGAGGACCGCTGCGCGGTGGAGAACTACTGCCGCGCCAACGGAATCGCCTTCGAGTGGCAGGCCGACGGCGGCCTGCGCACCCGCCAGCGCCGCAGCGCGGTCATCACTCACCCGGGCGCCGGCCGGCGCTGCTGGTTCAACCAGATCGCCTTCCTCAACGAGTGGACGATGGCCCCCGAGGTGCGGGAGTACCTGGTCGAGGTGTACGGCCCGGAGGCGCTGCCGTTCAACACCGCCTTCGGTGACGGCGAGCCGATCGGCGAGGACGTCGTGCAGCTGCTGAACAAGGTCTACGAGGCCAACACCGTGCGGGAGCCCTGGCAGGCGGGCGACCTGATGCTGGTGGACAACATCCGCACCGCGCACAGCCGGGAGCCCTACGAGGGCGCTCGCGAGGTGCTGGTCGGCATGGGCGACCCGGTGCGGCTCGCCGACTGCGCGCCGACCGTCCAGACCCACGGGTGACCCCCGTCCCTCCCACCACCATGGAGACCGCTGTGCCGGACACACCCACGTTCGCCGTCATCACCGGCGCCCAAGTCCAGGAAGCCCTGGAGGGCCAGGAGAAACTGGTCGCCGACCTGGTCGCCCGCACCTACGTCACGCACGGCGCCGGCGACTCGGTGAACCCGCCGTCGTACTTCCTGCGCTTCCCGGACCGGCCGAGCTCCCGGATCATCGCGCTGCCCGCCTCCATCGGCGGCGACGTCGCCGTGGACGGCCTGAAGTGGATCTCCAGCTTCCCGGAGAACGTGCAGGCCGGCATTCCGCGCGCCTCGGCGGTGCTGATCCTCAACGACCGCGAGACCGGTTATCCGTTCGCCTGCCTGGAAAGCTCCATCATCAGCGCCACCCGCACCGCCGCGTCGGCCGCGCTGGCCGCGAGCGTGCTGGGTGACGCCCGGGGCGTGCGGCCGCGCAGGGTCGGCTTCATCGGCACCGGCCTGATCGCCCGCTACATCCACCGCTACCTGGTCGGCACCGGCTGGGACTTCGACGAGACCGGCGTGTTCGACCTGTCCGCCGACAGCGCCGCCGGCTTCGACGGCTACCTGGGGACCACCGGCGCCAAGGCGACCATCCACGACAGCGCCGAGTCCCTGATCCGGGCCAGCGACCTGGTCGTGTTCGCCACCGTCGCCGGCGAGCCGCACGTGCACGACCCGAAGTGGTTCGAGCACAACCCGTTGGTGCTGCACGTGTCCCTGCGCGACCTGTCGCCGGAGATCATCCTGTCCGCGGTCAACATCGTGGACGACGTGGAGCACTGCCTGAAGGCCAACACCTCGCCGCACCTGGCCGAGCAGCAGACCGGCAGCCGGGACTTCCTGGACGGCACGCTGGCCGAGGTGATGGCCGGCGAGGTGACCATCCCGGCCGACCGTCCGGTCGTGTTCTCCCCGTTCGGTCTCGGCGTGCTGGACCTGGCCGTGGGCAAGCACGTCTACGACGAGATCACCGCCAACGGCCAGCTGCGCGTCGTGGACGACTTCTTCCACGAACTGCGCCGCTTCGGCTGAGGGGACCGGGCCGTGCCTGTCATCACCGCTCCGCACGAGCACAACACCGAGGACCTCTACGTGGACCTCGAGCCGGTGTTCGACCGGTCGCTGTACCTGAAGGTCGAGGGCTTCAACTTCGCCGGCTCGATCAAGCTCAAGGCCGCGGCCGAGATGGTGGCCGACGCCGAGCGCTCCGGGCTGCTGGGGCCGGGCTCGGTGCTGGTGGAGTCCTCGTCCGGCAACCTGGGCGTGGCGCTGGCGATGATCGCCGCCAGCAAGGGCTACGGCTTCCTGTGCGTCACCGACTCGCGGTGCAACCTGTCCACCCGGCGGCTGATGGAGGCGCTGGGCAGCCAGGTGCACATCATCGCCGAGCCGGACCCGGTCGAGGGTTTCCTGGGCGCGCGCATCACGTTCGTGCGCTCCCTGGTCGACTCGGACGACCGGTACGTGTGGCTGAACCAGTACCGCAACCAGAACAACTGGAAGGCCCACCGGCGGCGCACCGCCCCGGCCATCGCGCGGGCGTTCCCCAAGCTGGACGTGCTGTTCGTCGGGGCCGGCACCACCGGCACCCTGATGGGCTGCGCGCGGTTCTTCCGCGAGTGGCACCGGCCGGTGCGGGTGATCGCGGTGGACAGCGTCGGCTCGGTGACCTTCGGCGGCCCCGCCGGCCGCCGCATGATCCCCGGCCTTGGCACCAGCGTGCGGCCCGCGCTGCTGGACGAGTCCTATGTGGACGAAGTCGTGATGGTGGCCGAGGACGACACCATCCGGGCCTGCCACCGGCTGGCCCGGCGCGGATTTCTCTTCGGCGGCTCCACCGGCACGGTGGTCAGCGGGGCGATGTCCTGGCTGGCCCGGCACGGCGACGACGGTCTGACCGCCGTCGCCATCGCGCCCGACCTGGGTGAGCGGTATTTGGACACTGTGTATCAGAGCAACTGGGTCCACGACCTCTACGGCGACCTGTCGGAGAAGGAGCTGGTCCGGTGATCAAGGCCGAGGGGCTGGTCAAGCGGTTCGGCCGGGCCACCGCCGTCGACGGCGTGGACCTGGTCGTGCCGACCGGGACCGTGCTCGGGGTGCTCGGGCCGAACGGCGCCGGCAAGACCACCACCGTCCGGATGCTGACCACGCTGCTGCGCCCCGACGGCGGGCGGGCCAGCGTGCACGGCCACGACGTGGTGCGGGAGGCCGACCAGGTCCGGCGCATGATCGGGCTGACCGGCCAGTACGCCACCGTGGACGAGGGCATCTCCGGCCGGGAGAACCTGTATCTCATCGGCCGCCTGCTCGACCTCTCGCGGCGGGGCGCCCGGCAGCGAACCGAGCAGCTGCTGGAGCGGTTCGACCTGGTCGACGCGGCCGGCCGGCCGGTGCGGACCTACTCCGGCGGCATGCGGCGGCGGCTCGACCTGGCCGCCAGCCTGGTGGGGGAGCCGTCGGTGCTGTTCCTCGACGAGCCCACCACCGGGCTGGATCCCCGTAGCCGCAACGGTTTGTGGGACGAGGTGCGGGCGCTGGTCGCCGGCGGCGCGACCGTGCTGCTGACCACGCAGTACATGGAGGAGGCCGAGGCCCTGGCCGACGAGGTCGTTGTCATCGACGGCGGCCGCGTCGTCGCCGCCGGACCCACCGAGCAGCTTCGGGCCCGCGTCGGCGGCCAGGTCCTGCACGTGCGCCCCGCCTACGACCGCGACCTGCCGGCCATCGCCCGGCTGCTCGGCGGCGTCCTCGACGACGACCACGTGCGGCTGCCGCTGCCCGACGACACCGCTCTCACCCGGGCGCTGTGGCTGCTCAGCCGCTCCGGGCTGGGCATCGCCGCCGTGGACACCAAGGTGCCCAGCCTCGACGAGGTGTTCCTGACCCTGACCGGGAGGACGTCGTGACCACCGCGACCCAGATCCCCGCCTTCGCCGACCGGCGCTCCGGCGGCGGTCCGCGGGCCGTGCTCCGCCATTCCCTGGCCATCACCCGCCGCAACCTCGTGCAGGTGCGCAACGATCCCGGTCAGCTGCTGGACGCCACCCTGATGCCGATGGTGTTCACCCTGATCTTCGTCTACGTCTTCGGCGGGGCCATCGCCACCGACCAGCACACGTATCTGCAGTACCTGATGCCCGGCATCATGGTCCAGACCCTCGCCTTCGCCTCGCGGGCGTCCGGCATCGGCCTGTCCGTCGACTTCGGCAACGGCCTCATGGACCGCTTCCGCTCGCTGCCCATCGGCCGCTCCGCCGTCCTCACCGGCCGGGTCCTGTCCGACCTCTGCCGCCTGGCCCTCGGCCAGCTGGTCATGCTCACCTTCGCCATGATCATCGGCTTCCGCGTCCAGACCGGCCTCCTGGAGGTCCTGTTCGCCCTCGGCCTCCTGATCGTGTACGGCTTCGCCCTCTGCTGGGTGTCGGCCTACATCGGCCTCGCCGTGCGCAGCCCCCAGACCGTCCAGACCGTCGGCTTCCTCTGGACCATCCCCCTCCAGTTCGGCAGCTCCATGTTCGTGCCCACCGCCACCATGCCCCCCTGGCTGCGCGCCTTCTCCGCCATCAACCCCACCACCCTCGTCACCGACACCGCCCGCGCCCTGCTCAACGGCGGCCCCTACGCCGCCAGCCTGCTCGGCGCGTTCGGCTGGATCGCCGGCCTGCTCCTGGTCTTCGTCCCCCTGTCGGTCTGGCAGTACCGCCGCCGCACCTGATCGTGCCGATCGGCGGTGTCGGGCCCTCGGCCCCGGCGATAAGGTCCGCCACCATGCGCACTGTGCTGGCCGCGGCGGTGTTCGCGGTGTCCACGGCCGTCACGCCGCCGCAACCGGTCACGATCGACGTGCTCACCGTCAGCGGATCGGGGTGCCTGCCGAGCACCACCGCGGTCGCGATCTCGCCCGACAACACCGCGTTCACGGTGACCTACAGCGACTTCCTCGTGCAGGGGCACGGGCAGGCGGCGCACAAGGACTGCACGCTGACGCTTCGCGTGAACCAGCCCGCGGGCTTCGCCTACGGCATCGACGAGATGGACTACCGCGGCTTCGCCCACCTCGACGCCGGCGCCCGCGGCGTGGAGGCGGCGACCTACCACTTCACCGGCCTGCCCACCCGGCGCAGCAGCCAGACCTTCTCCGGTCCGATGGAGGACGACTGGCAGGTCAGCGACCAGCCCGCGGCCGGATCGGTGGTGCACGGGCCGTGCACCGAGCGCCGGCCGCTGACCGTGACCGCCGACCTCCAGCTCAACGGCGCCTCGGCGACCAGCTTCATGTCCATGGACTCCACCGACGGCAGCGTCAGCGCGCGGTTCCACCTGTCCTGGCTGGCCTGCTGACCACCGATCGGCTCAGCGGCGGAAGCGGCGGCGAAGGTCGCGGGCGACCATGGCCCGGAGCATCCGGGACACGACCCGGCCACGGCCGGGCCGGTACGGGTACCAGAGGATCTGTTCCTGGAGCTCGGGGCCGCGGGGAGCGGTGATCGCCTGCATCCGGGTGTACTTGCGGATCCCGCGGGCCCCGCCGAGGCGGGCGCCGATGCCGGAGGACTTCCAGCCGCCGTGCGGCAGGGTGAGGGCGAACAGGTTGAACAGGGCGTCGTTGATGTTGACGGCGCCGACGTCGAGGCGGCGGGCGATGCGCTCGCCGCGGGCGCGGTCGCGGGTCCAGACGCTGGCGGACAGGCCGTACTCGGTGTCGTTGGCCAGCCGGACGGCCTCGTCCTCGTCGGCCACCTTGATCACCGGGATGGTCGGCCCGAACGTCTCCTCCCGCACGCACGACATGCTGTGGTCGACGTCCACCAGCACGGTCGGCTCGAAGAAGGTGCCGGCGCCGGTGGGCTTGCCGCCGGTGAGCACCCGCGCGCCGGCCTGCACGGCCTCGGTGACGTGGCGTTCGACGATGTCCCGCTGGGCCTGGTTGGCCAGGGCTCCGACGTCGACCCGGTAGCCGCGGCCGTCCGCGCCCTGCCGCAGCGATTCGACCACGGCGGTCAGCCGGGCGACGAACTGGTCGTACACGGGCGCCTCGACGTAGACCCGCTCGACCGAGAAGCACACCTGGCCGGCGTTGAACAGCCCGCCCCACGCCACCCCGGCGGCCGCGTGCTCCAGGTCGGCGTCGGCGAGCACGATCGCCGGGTCCTTGCCGCCCAGCTCAAGACCGCACGGCACGAGTCGGTCGGCGGCCGCCCGGGCGACCTGCCGGCCGGTCCGGGTCGAGCCGGTGAACTGGATGTAGTCCACGGTGTCCACCACAGCCGCACCGGTCGCGCCGGCCCCGGTGAGCACCCGCAGCACCGGCGGCGCGCCGATCTCGGCCCAGCCCGTGGCCAACTCCACCGCGGACAGGGGCGTCACCTCGGACGGCTTGAGCGCGACGGCCGCGCCGGCCAGCAGGGCGGGCACGATGTCCAGCCCGGGCATGGCGAGCGGGAAGTTCCACGGCGTGATCACCCCGACCACGGGGTAGGGGCGGTACACCGTGCGAAGCCGCTTGGGCAGGCTCATCGGCCCGGACGCCCGCACCTTCTCGTCGGCGAGGAACGCCGGCGCGTTGCGGGCGTAGTAGTTGATGACGTCGCAGATGAACGGCACTTCCAGCGCCGCCTCGGCCCGCGGCTTGACGGTCTCGGACTGGAGCACGTCGGTCAGCCGGGACTCGTTGTCCAGCAGCCAATCGCGCAGCTTGCCCAGCCACACCCCGCGTCCCTTGGGGCCCAGCGCCTCCCATGCCGTCTGAGCGGCGCGCAGGGCCGTCACGGCGTCGGCGACGACCTTCGGACCCTCGTTGGGAACGCGTCCGACCACACGGCCGTCGGCCGGGTTGCGCACGTCGAGCAGTTCTCGTTCTGAATCGAGCACGCCGACCTCCTGGACCACGATCGCGGCCATCGTCCCACAGCGACGGACGGCCGGCCCGATCCGGTGGGAAGAGACGATCCCGATACCCCGTCCCGGTGATTGACGCGGGCGGTCGTTGCGCTTCGCACCCGACCCGTTACGGTTGAGGGCCTTGAAAAGGCGTCCGGTCGCGGGAGGGGCGAAATGTCGTCGTCGGATCTGGAGTACACCGCGCCGAGCTCGGTTCCGGTGGGAGTGGACCCGACGCGGGCCAGCATCGCCCGGGTGTACGACGCGGCGTTGGGCGGCAAGGACAACTACGAGATCGACCGCCTGGTGCTGCAGCAGGTCGCCACCCGCGCGCCCGAGGTCCGCGACCTGGCCTGGTCCAATCGCAACTTCCTGATCCGGGCGGTGCGGTTCGTGGCCGAACAGGGCGGGATCACCCAGTTCCTGGACTGCGGCTCCGGCCTGCCGACCGCCGAGAACACGCATCAGGTCGTGCAGCGCATCAACCCCGACAGCTCCGTGGTCTATGTGGACAACGACCCGGTGGTGCTGGCCCACGGCCGCGCGCTGCTGGAGGACGCCCCGCACACCCATGTCGTGGCCGAGGACATCTTCAACCCCGCGCGCGTGCTGGGCAACGAGGAGATCCGCCGCTACCTCGACTTCGAGCAGCCGCTGGCGTTGTTGCAGGTGGGCACGCTGCACCACTACAACGCCGACGACGGCGCCGACCTGATGCGCGAGTACATCGACGCCCTGCCCAGCGGCTCGTTCGTGGTCATCGCGCACTTCTTCGACCCGGAGACGCCCGGCCTGACCGAGCTGGCGCAGAAGATGGAGCAGCTGTTCATCCACAGCCCGATGGGCTCGGGCCGGTTCCGCACCGAGAGCCAGCTGCTCGCCTTCGTCGAGGGCCTGGAGATCATGTCGCCCGGCCTCAACAAGGCCCCCGGCCTGGCGCTGTGCGACGAGTGGTGGCCGGACGGCCCGCGGCTGCGCCCGCTCAACGAGGTCGAGCAGTGCATCGCCGGCCTGGTCGCCCGCAAACCCTGACCCGACAGTCCTTCCGGCGTCCGATTCTTCCGCTATTGCCCGCGTGGTCCAGACCAGCCATACTGCTGTTCCGACGCCGGGCCGGAACCGGTGCCGGAGCGTAAAAACGCTTGTCTGACAACGTGTTCGGTCGTTCGCACCCTGACCCGCGAGCGGCCGGGCCGAGCCTTGCCCTTCGGCGGCAATCCCTGCCATCGGCCTCACCTGAAGGAGCACGATGCTGCGAAGAACCTCTGCCCTGCTGGCCGGCGTCGCCGCCGCCATCGCCCTGGTCGTCGTCCCCGCCCTGCCGGCCGCGGCGGCCACCGGCACGATCACCGGCCTGGCCGGCAAGTGCGTCGACGTCGCCGGGGCCAACAGCGCCAACGGCACCGCCGTGCAGCTCTACGACTGCAACGGCACCGGGGCCCAGCAGTGGAACGTGGTCGGCAACGGCCAGATCCAGGCGCTGGGCAAGTGCCTGGACGTCGCCAGCGGCGGCACCGCCAACGGCTCCCTGGTGCAGCTGTACGACTGCAACGGCACCGGCGCCCAGAACTGGACGGTCAGCGCGGCCCGCGACATCGTCAACGTCGCGTCCAACAAGTGCCTCGACGTCACCGGCAACAACTCGGCCAACGGCACCCGGTTACAGATCTGGGACTGCGCCGGCACCGCCAACCAGAAGTGGAACGCCCCCGGCAGCGGCGGGGGAGGCGGCGGCAGCTTCGTGGTCAGCGAGGCGCAGTTCAACTCGCTGTTCCCCAGCCGCAACGGCTTCTACACCTACAGCGGCCTGGTCGCGGCGCTGAGCGCCTACCCGGCGTTCGCCACCACCGGCAGCGACACGGTGAAGAAGCAGGAGGCCGCGGCCTTCCTGGCCAACGTGGCCCACGAGACCGGCAACCTGGTCTACGTGACCGAGATCGACAAGTCCGGCAACTACTGCGACGCCAGCCGGCCCTACGGTTGCCCGGCCGGCGCCGCGTACTACGGCCGCGGCCCGATCCAGTTGAGCTGGAACTTCAACTACTACGCCGCCGGCCAGGCCCTCGGCCTGGGCAACACCCTGCTGAACAACCCGTACCTGGTCGAGCAGGACTCGGCGATCGCCTGGAAGACCGGCATCTGGTACTGGATGACGCAGACCGGCCCGGGCACCATGACCCCGCACAACGCGATGGTCACCGGGGCCGGCTTCGGCCAGACGATCCGCAGCATCAACGGCAGCCTGGAGTGCGACGGCCGCAACCCCGCCCAGGTCCAGAGCCGCGTGGACAACTACAACCGGATCGTCGGCGTGCTCGGCGTCCCGGCCGGCAACAACCTCTACTGCTGACCGACCGGCCCGGGGCGTCGTGTTCGGCGCCTCGGGCTGTTCCGGCCGCGTGACGCTAGGCTGGCGGCGGGCGACGGTCGGTGAGGAGGTTGGCGGTGGATCACCGGGGCACGAATCTGCCCGCCGTCGGCGAGTACAACCAGACGGTCGTGCTCGACGCCATCCGCCGCCGGCCCGAGGGCAGCACCCGGTCGGAGATCGCCGCCCTGACCGCGCTCAGCGCGATGACCGTGACGAAGGTCTGCCGGCGACTGCTCGACGCGGGCCTCATCGAGGAACAGGGCATGCGCACCGGCGGCCCCGGCAAGCCGGCGGCCGTCGTCAAGCTCAACCCCGGCGGCGGATTCGCCGTCGGCGTCCACATCGACCCGGCCGCCGTGAGCTACGTGCTGATGGATCTGTCCGGGGCGATCCTGGATCACTCGCGCACCGGCACGCCGACCGCCGGCGACGCGAGCGTGGTCATCGCCGAGATGGCCGCCGCGATCGACGCGCTCATCGACGGTTCCGGCGTCGACCGGTCCCGCGTGCTCGGCATCGGCATCGCCTCACCCGGGCCGGTGACCGTGGACGACGGTGTGCTGCTGAACCCGCCGATGATGCCCAACTGGCACCGGGTCGCGCTGCGTAGTTCGCTCGCCGAGGCCACCGGGCTGCCCGTCCTGTTGGAAAAGGACACCACCGCCACCGTCATCGCCGAACTCTGGTACGCCAGCCCCGGCACCCGCCGCGACTTCGCGTTCATGTACTACGGCACCGGTCTGGGCACGGGTCTGTCGCTGTCGGGCGAGGTCGTCCGCGGCGTCAGCTCCAACGCCGGCGACGCCGGCCATATCACTGTCGATCCCGACGGTCCCGTGTGCACCTGCGGCCGTCGTGGCTGCGTCGGCTACGTGACCGTGCCGCGGGTGGTGGTGGAACGCGCCGTGCGGGACGGTGTGCTGACGCCGGCCGAGGTCGGCGACGTCGACGATATGTCCGATGTGGACTCCTCGTTGCGCCGATTGGCCGAGCTGGCTCAACAGGGCCACTCCGCCGCGGTCGCCATCCTCGCCGACGTCTCGCGCGCCCTGGCCCGGGCCATCGTGGTGATCGTGAACCTGCTCGACATCGACGAGGTCGTGTTCGGCGGTCCCTTCTGGGCCAGCATCTCCCCGGTCATCCTGGCCGCCCTGCCGGAGGCGGTCCGGGCCGACCCCGCGCTGGTGTCGCCCCATCCCGTCCGCATCGTCGAGTCCGCGATCCCGGTCGACGTCGCCGCCGTCGGCGCGGCCACCCTCATGCTCGACAACACCTTCTCGCCCCGCCCCTCCGCCCTCCTCCTCACCGCCGAGTAACCGCGCCCCTCCTTCCCCCTCTCACGTGCGGCACGCTGTTTCCCTTTGCGCACAAGCGATTACCGGCTGCGAGTTTGCGATAGCAATCGTTGCCGGTAATTACGATATATGGTTTAGTAACTCCGGTCACGGGAGCCCGGCGGCCGTGTCCCCGTCTCGAGGCCTCGCGACCCCTTGAGTGAGAAGCGTCAACGTCGACCCGGCGGCGTCGTTCGCCTGCCGTTCTCCGTGAGGAAGAATATGAGCAAGAATCGCTTGGTGGGGGTAGTCGCCGCGGTCGCCACCGCCGTGACGGCACTCGCCGCCTGCTCGTCGCCGGCGCCGTCGGACAGTTCGACCGCGGCCTCGTGCACGCCGTCCCAGGGCAAGGTCACCCTCCAGTACTGGAACACGGTGTCCGGTATGGACCAGGTGGTCGCCTTGTGGAACAAGGAAAACCCGAACATCCAGGTCCAGACCAAGAACATCGCCAACGACCAGTACGGCGCGATCGGCAACGCGCTCAAGGCCGGCACCGCGCCGGACCTGGCCCAGGTCGGCTACGACGAGCTGCCCGACCAGCGCACCCAGGGCGCCTTCGTGGACGCCTCGGCCTGCGCCGACGCCATGGCGGCCAAGGACAAGTTCGTGCCGTGGACCTGGTCGCAGACCAGCTTCGGCGGCACCGGCGTGTTCGCGCTCCCGCAGGACACCGGCCCGATGGCCCTGTACGTGCGCAGCGACATCTTCAGCCAGCACGGCCTGACCATCCCCAAGACCTGGGACGAGTACGCGGCCGACGCGCAGAAGCTGCACGACGCCGACCCCAGTCTGACCATCACCTTCTTCGACCCCAACAACGCCGAGTGGTTCAACGGGCTTCTCTGGCAGGCCAAGGCGAAGATGTACAGCTACAGCGGCGACACCTGGCACGTCACGGTGGATTCCGCGCAGAGCAAGCAGGTCGCCGACTACTGGCAGAAGCTCATCGACGCCAAGCTGGTCCGCACCGACCTGGCCAACACCTCCACCCCGATGTACGCCGCGTACGAGAAGAACCAGGTCGCCACCTATGTCGGCGCCGCATGGGGCTACGGCAACTTCCGGGACAACCTGCCCGACCAGGCCGGCAAGTGGACGGTGGTGCCGATGCCGACCTGGAGCGGCAGCACGGCGTCCGGCGACTGGGGCGGGTCCAGCGTGGCGTTCATGAAGGGCGGCCAGCACCTCTACGAGGCGGTCAAGTTCTCCCTGTGGCTGAACTCCGACCCGGAGGCGCTCGCGCTGGAGAACAAGGTGGGCGGGCTCTACCCGGCGGCGACCGCCGGCCTGGCGCTTCCCCAGCTGTCGCAAGGGGTTCCGTACTACAGCAACCAGAAGATCTTCGACGTCTTCGCCGAGTCCTCCAAGCAGGTCGACACCAGCTTCACCTGGGGGCCGACGCAGAAGGCGGTGAACGTGGCCTTGCAGGACGCGATGGCCAAGGCCACGGCCGGCGCCGGCAAGCTCACCGACGCGCTGGCCACCGCCCAGTCGACGGCCCTGTCGTCGATGAAGGCGCAGGCGATCCCGGCCGTGGCGGGAAACTGACCTCGGCATGACTGACCTCAGCATGCCCGTGGGTGGCCGTCGCCGTCGTGGCGTCGGCCGCCCACGGGCGGCCACGATCCTCGTGTTCGTGCTGCCCTTCGTCCTGCCGTTCGTGCTGTTCTACCTGCTGCCGGTGATGTACGCGCTGTGGCAGAGCTTCCTGGTCCAGCGCCGCACCGGCGGCATGTACGGCACGCTGTACACGACGTTCGGCGGCTTCACCCAGTACGCGCAGGCGTTGCAGAACACCGAGTTCTGGGGCAGCCTCGGCCGCATCGCGCTGTTCGGCATCGTGCAGGTGCCGGTGATGCTGTTCGTGGCGCTGGCGATGGCGCTGGTGTTGGACGCGCCCTTGTTGCGGCTCAAGTCCTTCTTCCGGATCGCGGCGTTCATGCCGTACGCCGTGCCCGGGGTGATCGCCGCGATCATGTGGGCCTTCCTGTACTCGCCGCAGTTGAGCCCGGTGGTCGAGCTGTTGCAGAACATCGGCCTACAGCCGGACTTCCTCGGCCCCGGCGCGGTGCTGTGGTCGGCGGCCAACGTGTCGACCTGGCTGTGGACCGGCTACAACATGCTCATCATGTTCTCGGCGCTGCAAGCGATCCCGCAGGACCTCTACGAGGCGGCGCGGCTGGACGGGGCCGGCGACTGGGCGATCGCCTGGCGGATCAAGGTGCCGATCATCGCCCCGTCGATCGTGCTGACCACGGTGTTCTCGATCATCGGCACGTTGCAGCTCTACGCCGAACCGGCGGTGCTGCGCCAGATCTCGTCCACCATCTCCAGCACCTTCACGCCGAACATGCTCGCCTACACCGTGGCCTCGGGCAACAACTACCAGCAGGCGGCGGCGATCTCCGTGCTGCTGGCGGTGATCACCTTCGTGCTGAGCCTCGGCTTCATGCGACTGACCTCGAGGAGGACCGGGCTGTGAACGGCGCCACCGCGACCCGGCAGCGCCTGGCCAGCCGCACCGCGTCGATGGCCATCATGTTCGTGCTGGCCATCTACTTCCTGCTGCCCATCTACTTCCTGTTCGTCGCTGCCACCAAGCCGCAGGGCGACCTGGCCTCCACGTTCGGCCTGGCGTTCGCGCACTTCCAGCTGTTCGAGAACCTGGGCGACCTGTTCTCCCGAAGCGGTGGGATCTTCGCGCAGTGGGCGCTGAACAGCGTGATCTACGCGGTGCTCGGCGCCGGCGTCGGCACCCTGATCTCCGCGCTGTGCGGCTACGCGCTGGCCAAGTTCCGCTTCCGTGGCCGCGAATTCCTGTTCTCGGTCATCCTCGGCGGCGTGCTCGTGCCCACCACCGCGCTGGCGCTGCCGCTGTTCCTGCTGTTCTCGGCGGCCGGGCTGGTCAACACCTACCTGGCGGTGTTCCTGCCGAGCATCGTCAGCCCGTTCGGCGTGTACCTGGCCCGGATCTTCGCCGGCGCCGCCGTGCCCGACGAGATCCTGGAGGCGGCCCGGCTGGACGGGGCCGGCGAGCTGCGCACGTTCTTCTCGGTGTCGGTCCGGCTGATGACGCCCTCGCTGGTGACGATCTTCCTGTTCCAGTTCGTGGCCATCTGGAACAACTTCTTCCTGCCGATGGTGATGCTGCAGAAGGAGTCGCTGTTCCCGATCACGCTCGGCCTGTACGAGTGGAACGGCCAGACCGTGCACATTCCCGACCTCCAGGAGTCGGTGATCACCGGCGCGCTGGTGTCGATCATTCCGGTGATCATCGTTTTCGTCCTGCTGCAACGGTTCTGGCGGTCCGGGCTGGCCGCCGGTTCCGTCAAGTGAGTCACGTCGTCTCTGGGGAGCAAGCCTTGTCGAACAACGCCGTCTTCGTGCCCCATTTCCACTGGGACCGGGAGTGGTACGAGCCGTTCCAGGTGTTCCGCCACCGGCTCGTCGCCGCGTTGGACACGGTGTTGGCCACGGCCGAGGCCGATCCCGACTTCCGGTTCACTGTGGACGGTCAGCTGGCCGCGGTCGAGGACTACCTGGAGATGCGGCCGGAGAACCGCGATCGGGTCGCGGCATTGGTCGCAAGTGGACGGTTGGCGATCGGCCCGTGGCTCATCCTGCTCGACGAGTTCCTGTGCTCGGGCGAGACCATCGTGCGCAACCTCCAGCTGGGCTGGGCGGCGGCGGCCAAGCTCGGCGGGGCGATGCCGATCGGCTATCTGCCGGACATGTTCGGGCACGTCGCGCAGATGCCGCAGATCCTGGCCCGGGCCGGCTTCGAGCACGCGGCCCTGTGGCGGGGCGTCCCGTCTTCCGTGCAGGGCCACGCTTTCCGCTGGCGCGGCCCCGACGGCTCCGAGGTGCGGACCGAGTTCCTGTTCGACGGCTACGACAACGGCCTCGACGTGCTGCTGGTGCCGGACGAGATCGGCCGTGCGCTCGACGAGTACGCGGAGATGACCGCGCAGCGGTGGGGAAACGACCCGGTGCTGGCGATGGCCGGCACCGACCACGTCGCCCCCGACCCTCGGCTGGCGAGCTGGCTGCGACGCGACGCCACCGACGAACGCCCGATCACCATTGCGACGCTGGCCGAATACGTGCAGGAACACGCCCGGGACGAGGTGACCACTGTCGTCACCGGCGAGCTGCGCAGCCATGTTCGGGGCAACATCCTGCCCGGCGTGCTGTCCGTGCGGCGCCCGCTCAAGCAGCGGATGGCCGTCGCCGAGCGCACCATCGATCACGCCGAGCGCGTGAACGCACTGTGGTCGGCCAAGGACGAGTCGCAGTTCCTCGCCCTGGCATGGCACAAGATCATCGAATCGACGGCGCACGACTCGGTGGTCGGCTCCGGCACGGACGAGACGGCTGACCAGGTCGAGGCCCGCCTGGCCGAGGCCGCGCACATCGCGCGGGCGGTTCGGGATGGCGCACTGGCCGAGCGTGCCGCCGCGGCGCCCAGCGACGGCTATCTGGTGGCCAACCCGCTGCCCATCCCGCGTACGACGCTGGTCGAGGTGGATGTCCTTACGCCGCAAGACGAATCGGCGCTGGTCGCGACCGCCGCCGACGGTTCGACGCGACCGGTGCAGCTGACGTCGCTGGCCCCCACCGTGCTTGGCGACGAGCGCGTCGACGCCTCGCAGCTCGAACGCGTGCTGCGCCGCATTCACCGCCGCGAGCTGTTCGGCCGTCAGATCGATCGCTACGAGCTCACCCCGGGCAAGCTGGTCTTCCATCTCGCCGAGGTGCCCACCAGCGGCCCGTTCGACCTCATGATCCTCCGCCGCGAGGTCGCCGCCGCGGCCGCCGCGCACCCGGGGGAGTGGACGGTGCTGACCCTGGCCGAAGCCCGCGCGACCGCCTTGGTGCCGGTCGACGTCCCCGCATCGGGATTGGCGAGCTTCCGCGTCGAACCCGGATCGGCGGCCGAAGTGGCGTCTGCGACAGTGGCGTCTGCGACGGCGACGGCTCGTGGGCTGTCGAACGGGTTGGTTTCCGTCGAGTTGAACTCCGACGGCACCTTCGATATCACAGGGGCCGACGGCACCGTGTTGCGTGGTGTTGGGCGGCTCGTCGACGGCGGCGATCGCGGCGACAGCTACAACTACGGCCCGCCGGCCAAGGACGTGCTGGTCAGCGATCCCACCGATGTCGTGGTCGACGTGCTGGAGACCGGGCCGCTGCGGGCGCGGGTGCGGATCACCCGGAGCTACCCGTTGCCGACCGCGCTGTCCGATGACCGTGACGTGCGCGGGGACGAGATTGTGTCAACGCCCGTGGAAACCGTGGTCGAGGTGTGGGCCGGTGAACCGTTCGTGCGGGTCTCGACCTCGTTCCTCAACCGGTCCGCCGATCACCGGCTGCGCTGGCATGCGCCGCTGCCCTCGCCCGTCGACGGTTCGGCGTCCTGCGGCCAGTTCTCCGTCACCGAGCGGGGGCTGACCGCCGAGGGCGGCTGGGGCGAGTTCCCGATCCCCACCTTCCCCGCCAGCTCGTTCGTGTCGGCCGGCGCGGCCACCGTGCTGCTCGACCACGCCACCGAATACGAGGTCGTCGGCGGCGACGAGCTGGCGATCACCCTGCTGCGGGCCATCGGCTCCATCAGCGTCAACATCCATCCCCTGCGCGACGAGCCCGCCGCCTCCGAGATCCCCGCCCCCGGCGCCCAGGAACTCGGCGTCCGCATCGACAACCGCTTCGCCCTCCTGCCCTCCGCCGCCGGCTGGCAGGCCGCCGAGGCCGTGGCCCACGCCGAGGCCTTCCGTAACGATGTACTCGTTACTCGCGGCACCGGCGCCGCCGGCGGTCCGCTGCCCGAGGACGGCACCGGCATTCGGGTCGACGGGGCGGACATCTTCGTGTCGAGCATCCGCCGTATCCCTGACGTCGGCACCGAAGTTCGGTTGGTTGCCATGACCTCTGGCGGGTCGACCGCTCGGATCAGCGGTTCGTTCACCGAGGGCACGACTGTTGATCTGCTTGGGCGGCCGCTTTCCAGCGTTCCTGCGCCAGAGGGGCTTGAGCTGACTCTTGGTCCTTGGGAGATCAGGTCGGTGGTGCTCCGGTAGTGGGTGTGGTTGTGGTTGTGTGTGTGGGTGCTTTGGGTGCCCGCGCCGCGCGGTTGCCGGGGGGTGGGGATTGCGGTGAGAGGTGGGGACGTTGTTCGGTTTAGGGGGCGGGGTGGGGTGGTTAGTGACTCCGGGTGGATTTTGCGCGGAGGCCTCTGGGCGATGGCGTATCAAGGCGCTATCGGGCAGGCTCCGCCTGCCTCGATACGCAAGAAGCTTA
>NZ_JBIUAG010000029.1:0-130048 GCF_044547355.1 Kutzneria sp. NPDC052558 | reverse complement strand
TCGTCGAACTTCTTGATGTTGCCCGGGTTCACCCGCACCGCGGCGCAGCCGGCCTCGATGGCGGCGAACACGTACTTGGGCTGGAAGTGGATGTCGGCGATCACCGGGATCCCCGACTTGCGGGCGATCGCCGGCAACGCGTCCGCGTCGTCCTGCGACGGGCAGGCCACCCGCACGATGTCGCAGCCGGCCGCGGTCAGCTCCGCGATCTGCTGGAGGGTGGAGTTCACGTCAGAGGTCAGGGTCGTGGTCATCGACTGCACGGCAACGGGAAAGTCACTGCCGACCCCGACCGACCCGACCTTGAGCTGGCGGGTCTTACGCCGCTCGCTCAGCACCGGAGGTGCGGCGGTGGGCATACCAAGCGATACAGACATGGTCATCTCCTCAGGTAAGGCGATGCGGACGCACCAGGCGACGGACTCGACACACCCCAGGCCCTCGACGCCCACTCGATGCGACACCGCAAGCCGGAACACGAACCGGGAATCGGCCGGCCGGCTCTGTCCGCAAAGGACGCTAGCGCCGGCTCGCCGGACTTCCTAAGCGGCGTTCCACGTGGCTGGACAACGTGAGAGGATCACCCGACAGTGAGGTGAACGCGCCGGCCGGCTGAATACCACAAGGGGCGCCGCAGGATGCCGCGACGCCCCTCGACACTGTTTCAGACCAACGAGACCGGGGCCTTGTCCGGTTCCTGGCGGTACGGGCCGCCACCCGTCAGGGCCTGGCGAATCGCGGTGGCGATGCCGCCCGCGGTGTAGCCGTGCTCGTCAAGGATCTGCTGCCGGCTCGCGTGCTGGACGAAGCGGCGCGGCATGCCGAGGTTGTGGATCGGCGTCGTCACACCCGCATCGGTCGCGGCCTGAGCGAAGGCGCTGCCGGCCCCGCCCGCTCGCCCGCCATCCTCCACCGTGATCACCACGCGGTGCTCGCGAGCCAGCTCCACCAACAGCCGGTCAGCCGGGATGACCCACCGCGGATCGACCACCTGGACGCCGATCCCCTCGGCGGCAAGCTGTTCCGCCGCATCGACGCACGCGCGGCTCAGCGGGCCCATCGACACGATGAGGGCGTCATCGGCTGAGCCCTCGTACAGGACGTCGTAGGATCCGACCCGCCGCACGGCCTCGACGTGCTCGCCTGCGGCAGCCTTGGGAAAACGCACCACCGTCGGGCCACTGGTCACGTTCACCGCCTCACGCAGCAGCTCGTCGAGCTGCTGAGCCGACCGCGGAGCCGCCACTCGCAGCCCTGGCACGGCTGCGAGCAGACCCAGGTCCCACATCCCGTGGTGGCTCGGACCGTCCGGCCCGGTGATGCCGGCGCGGTCGAGCACGAACGTCACCGGCAGCCGGTGCAGCGCGACGTCCATCAGCACCTGGTCGAACGCCCGGTTGAGGAACGTCGCGTACACCGCGACGACCGGGTGGCAGCCGCCGAGCGCGAGGCCCGCCGCCGAGGTGACCATGTGCTGCTCGGCAATGCCGACATCGAAGACGCGGTCCGGGAACCGTTGCGTGAAGGGGCCAAGGCCCGTTGGCAACAGCATCGACGCGGTGAGGCAGACGACGTCGGGGCGCTCGGCGCCGATGTCGGCGATCGTGGTCGAGAAGACGTCCGTCCAGGTGCGGCCGCCGGCCTTGCGCGGTCGGCCGGTCGCCGGGTCGACCACGCCGACCGCGTGGAAACGGTCCGCCTCGTCCGACTCGGCCGGTTCGTAGCCCTTGCCCTTGCTGGTCAGGCAGTGCACCACCACCGGCCCGTCGATCGCCGACGCCTGGCTGAACGCGGCCTCCAGCATGCTGGTGTTGTGCCCGTCCACCGGGCCGAGATAGGTGAACCCCAGCTGCTTGAAGATGTTCGTCCGCATCGGCGACCGCCGGATGGCCTTGAGGTGGTCGGCGAAGGCCCCGCTGGCCGGCGCGTAGGCCCGCTCGTTGTCGTTGAGCACCACGATGACCGGGCGCTTGGCGGCGCCGATGTTGTTCATCGCCTCCCAGCACATGCCGCCGGTGAACGCGCCGTCGCCGATCACCGCCACGACGCGGCGGCCCCGCACCCCCAGCACCTCGTCGGCCTTGCTCAGACCGTCCGCATAGGACAGAGCGGTGGAGGCGTGGGAGTTCTCAACCAGATCGTGAACGGACTCGGCCTGGCTGGGGTAACCGGCCAGGCCACCCCGTGCGCGCAAGGTGTCGAACCCGTCGGCCCGACCGGTGACGATCTTGTGCACATAGGACTGATGCCCGGTGTCGAACAGGATCCTGTCGCGCGGGGAGCGGAAAACCCTGTGCAGCGCCAAGGTCAGCTCGACGACCCCCAGGTTGACGCCGAGATGGCCGCCACTGGCGCACACCTTGTCGACGAGAAACGCGCGGATGTCACTCGCCAGAGCGCGAACCTGGGAGCTGGACAGCTCCTGGAGGGTCGCCGGCGTGAGCGCCGGCCCTAGCGTGCTGCGCTGAGCCATCTCCAGTGTCATTGCGGAAGCGTCCACATCGTCACCTCTTGTGCTGGGAAAACCATCGGGGTGTCGCAAGTGTGGGGATCACTCAGCGGATCGGCCACGACACGTCCTGCTACACGGAACGTGCTCTGGTCGGACGTACCGGTTCCCCCATAGCGTCCAACGTGATCTGAGCCTGACAAAGGAGATGGCCCATGACGCAGGCAACAGAGCGACGGGTTCTGCTGGCCGCACCGCGCGGGTTCTGCGCCGGCGTAGACCGAGCGGTCCTCACCGTGGAGAAGGCCTTGGCCACCCAGGGATCGCCGGTGTACGTGCGCAAGGAGATCGTCCACAACAAGTACGTCGTCGACGACCTGTCCCGGCGTGGCGCGGTGTTCGTCGACGAGCTGGACGAGGTGCCCGAAGGCGCGACCGTCGTGTTCTCGGCCCATGGCGTGTCGCCCGCGGTTCGGACCGAGGCCGACGAGCGCAAGCTGACCGCGGTCGACGCGACCTGTCCGCTTGTCACGAAGGTGCACCAGGAGGTCACGCGGTACGCCGCCGACGGATACCAGATCCTGCTCGTCGGCCACCGGGGTCACGAGGAGGTCGAAGGCACGATGGGCGAGGCGCCCGACCGCGTGCACGTGATCGACACCGCCGAGGACGCGGCCGCCGTCGAGGTGGACGACCCGCACAAGGTGGTGTGGCTGTCGCAGACCACGCTCAGCGTCGACGAGACGATGGAACGGGTCGAGCAGTTGCAGGACCGGTTCGAGCAGTTGGAAAGCCCGCCCAGCAGCGACATCTGCTACGCCACGCAGAACCGGCAGGTGGCGGTCAAGCAGCTCGCGCCGGAGTGCGACCTCGTGCTCGTGGTCGGGTCGCGGAACTCCTCGAACTCCGTGCGCCTCGTGGAGGTCGCGATCCAGGCGGGCGCGACGTCGTCGCACCTGATCGACACCGTGGCCGACATCGACCCCGCGTGGCTCGACGACATCGACACGATCGGGCTCACCAGCGGCGCCTCCGTGCCGGAGATCCTGGTCTCCCAGGTGATCGAGTACCTGGCTGAGCGGGGTTGGCCCCAGCCCGAAGAGATCGTCACGGCGCGTGAGCACCAGGTCTTCGCGCTGCCTCGTTCCCTCACCCGTAAAACAGCAGTGGAGGTGTAGACCGGTGACCGTTCAGGCGCTGAGCCCACATTCGATCGACGACCTGCTCACCTGGAGCCGCAACACCGTGGACCCGCATCTGCGGGCCGCGGTCGACCACCTTCCCGAGCCGCTGCGCCACATCTGCGGATACCACTTCGGCTGGCGGGACGCGTCCGGCAAGGCCGTGCAGGGCAAGCCCGGCAAGGCATTGCGCCCGGCCCTGACCCTGCTCACCGCTCGCGCGGTCGGCGGCGACGCCGCCGACGCGATCCCCGCCGCGGTGGCGGTGGAACTCGCCCACAACTTCTCGCTGCTGCACGACGACGTCATGGACAGGGACCGGACCCGCCGCCACCAGCCAACCGCATGGACCGTCTTCGGCACCTCCGAGGCCATCCTGGCCGGCGACGCGCTGCTCGCCCAGGCCTCGCACACCCTCGCCCCGGCCGGCGGCACGGCCGTGCAGTGGCTCAACGACGCGGTGATCGAGCTGTGCCAGGGGCAGGCTCAGGACCTGGCCTTCGAGCGTCGCACCGACGTCGTGCTCGACGAGTGCGTGATGATGGCGCAACGCAAGACCAGCGCTCTGCTGGAGGTGTCGTGCGCCCTAGGGGCACTGGCCGGTGGCGCGGACGAGGCCACTGTGCACCTCATGCGCGCGTTCGGCCGGCATCTCGGGCTCGCCTTCCAGCTCGTCGACGACCTGCTCGGCATCTGGGGCTCGCCGAGCCAGACCGGCAAACCCGCCCACTCCGACCTGGCCAACCGCAAGAAGTCCCTGCCGGTCGTGGCCGCGCTGACCTCCAAGACCCCGCATGGCCATGCCCTCGGGCAGCTCTACCTGACACCCGCTCCGCCGAACACGGACGATCTGGGCTATCTCGCCGACCTCGTGGAGAAGGCCGGTGGGCGGGAATGGGCCAGCACCCGCGCCACCGACGAGATCGAGAAGGCGATGGACTGCCTGGCGCGAGCCCAGTGCGAGCGCACGACCACGGCGACCCTGCACGACATCGCGCTGCACCTGACCAAGCGCGACCACTGATCGGTCCGGGTGATGGCGGCGCTCCCGCCGCCATCACCCTCAGGCGAGCTTGTTGCGCCGGTCGGCCACCCACACGCCGATCTGGGTGCGCGAATCGAAGCCCAGCTTGTCGAGGATGTGCTGGACGTGAGCCTCGACCGTCCGCCGAGAGATCCTCAGCTCCTCGGCGATGGCCCGGTTCGTCGTGCCCTGCGCGATGAGCTCGGCGATCTGCGTCTCCCGCTTGGTGAGCAGGGAATCATCGAACGACCTGGCGCCGCATGACTGCTCACCGGCCGGCTGTCCGGCGGACTGCTGGACAGCCTTGATGCCGAGCACGAAGACGATCGCGTGGTGCAGATCGATGGCCTGCGCGGCGCCCTCAGCGAACGCCGCCTCATACTCGTCGGCACCGAGCGCCGCGCGGGCGACCCGTTCGGCATTGGCGTGCGGGACCTGCCACGTCTGAGAGTCGAGCATCGCGTCGCCGCCGACCCGCAGCCACAGCCGGTCAGCCACGCCGAGCAGCTTCGCGCACACCACCGCATCGCCCATCGTCGCGGCGATCCAGGCGCACAGTTCCACCATCATCGCCTGGCCAAGCACATCGCCGAACTTGGCCTTGATCGCCAAGCCCTGGCGCGTGTGCGACTGGGCCTCGTCGTGCTTGCCCAACTGCCACTCGGCGAGGGCCAGCGCGTAGAGGGCGTAGGACCTGATGCACTGCTCGCCGTGCTTGTCTGAGATGGCGATGGCCTTGCGCGCCATCTCCTCGGTGCGGTCCAGCCGGCCGGAGAAGCCGGCGACCATGCCCCGCGCGGTGTAGGCCAGGATCACGTTGCAGTTCACCACACCGGCCCGCTCGTACAAGTCCAGGCATTCGACGTAGAGCGACTCAGCGAGGTCGTATTCCGTTTGCACGAGGGCGGATCCGCCCTGGCCGAGCAGCGCGTTGGCCAGGGCCACCGTGTCGCCGAGCTCGCGGGCCCGAGTCACGTTCTCGGCTGCCATGACGGCCGCGTTGTCCGCGTCGCCGAGCGCGGTCGCGGCGTACACCCGGATCCACGTCGCGTTGACACGCAGATCGGTCGGCAGATCCGGCAACGCGAGCACGCGGTCGAGCCAGAGCACGCCTTCCCCGAAGAACCCGCAGTTGACCCAGTAGAACTCCAGGCTGATGGCCAGGCGTGCCGCCCGCTCAGCGTCCGCTGGGCGCCGCAGGCAGAACTCGAGCGCGCCGCGCATGTTCGCGTGCTCCTGCTGGATGTCGGCGACCAGCTGCAACTGGTCGGGCCCCAGCCACGCCGCGCCGGCCCGACTGGCCATGGCGGCGAAGAACTCGCTGTGCCGGCGCTGGATCTCGACGTCTTCCCCGGTCTCGGCCAACCGGCGGGCGCCGTACTGCCGCAACGTCTCCAGCATCCGGTAGCGGGCCGCGCCCTTGTCCTTGTCGCGGATGAGGACGGACTTGTCGGTGAGCCCGCTGAACAGCTCCAGCAGGTCGACGTCGTCGCCGTCGTCCACGCACACCGCCATGGCCGCTTGCAGGGTGAAGCCGCCGGCGAACACGGAGAGCCGGGACCACAGGCGCGCCTCGTCCGGCGTGCACAACTGGTAGCTCCAGTCGACCGCGCCCGCCAGCGTCTGGTGGCGCTGCGGGCTGGAGCGGTTGCCCTTGGCCAGCAGGCGGAACCGGTCCTGCAAGCGGTCGGCCATCTCGTCCAGGGTGATCACCCGCAGCCAGGGCACCGCGAGCTCGATGGCCAGTGGAATGCCGTCCAGCGAGAAGCAGATGTTGGTCACGAGCTCGCGTTCGTGCGCGGTGGCGAAGGACTTGCCGACGCTGGCCTTGGCCCGCTGTTCGAACAGCGCGACAGCATCGCCCCAGTTGCCGCTGCGCGGCGCCTCGATGCCCTTGACCGCCAGCGGCGGCACCGGCAACAGCTGCTCACCGTTGACCGCGAGCACATGCCGGCTGGTGGCCAGCACGCGCACCGAGGCGGTCTCCTGCAGCAGCGCCTCGATGAACTCCGCGCAGCGGTCGACCAGGTGCTCGCAGTTGTCCAGGACCAGCAGCACGGACCGGTTCTTGAGGAACCCGACAACCTGCTTTATCGGGTCTTTCATGGAATCGTTCAGCTCTAAGCATTCAGCCACGGTCTGCGGCAGCAGCTCAGGATCGGTCAAGTCCTCGAGCCGCACCATGCACACGCCGTCAGCGAAAACGGCGACCGCCTCATGGGCGGCCCGCACCGCCAGCCGGGTCTTTCCGACTCCTCCCGGCCCCAACAGAGTCAGCAGGCGACCGGCCGAGAGCAGCCGGCCAATCTCAGCCAACTCGTGCTCTCGCCCCACGAAGCTCGTGACTTCGACCGGCAGACTACGCAAAGCGCGAACTCCATACGAGAGGGGACACCGCCATTTCAGGACGCGCCGATCCTACAAGCTCCCCGGGTTGACATGGCAACCGGCGGTGCCGCGAGGCACATCGTCGCGGCCGTTGAACGACCACGCTCGACGAGCTCGCTCCGCCGCCTTTGTTGACTTCGACAAGGCCGGAGTCTAGGCCATAACGACGGGGCCAGGACCGTCCGACGGTGTTGACTTCGCGACGCATTCACTCAGATGGATGAAGTCGGGGCGGAGCCGCCCGGGCCACGACCAAGATCAAACAGCGCGGCCGGCGCCAACTCCTTCACGCCGCAAGCAGGGTGCGGCCCAACCTTCGCCCACTGTGTGCTCTATGACCGACCCTCTCTCTCATGATCATCACCGCCGCACCACCACGCGCACGGCGGGCAACTTTTGCCGAACTATCGAACACAACCCCCGTTCCGTCTTCCGGAACGGATTTTTGACCCCTATCGATTATGACAGCAACCTCGACTTCACAACGCCGGCCGCCCGTCTACTTAACGCCGGCCTTCTACTTAACACAGGAAGGGCCGAGAAACATGGGGACCACGCCCACCCTCTCAATTCCTCCCCTATATTGCCCTATTCCGTCGGCCCTGCACCCGAACGTGGACGAGCTGAACCGGGACGGGCTTTCCTGGATCGCGCGGTTCATGATGTTCGCCGACCGGTCGGCCTGGGACCGGTACGCCGCCATGAACCCCGGCTACCTGCCCGGCTACGTGATGCCCCGGGCGCCGCGGGGCAAGCCGCTTCAGGCCGCGTCCAACCTGCTGTTCTGGCTATGGGCCTACGACGACCTGGAGTGCGACGAGGTCGTCGGCCGCAAGTCCGTCGACGACCACATCCTCCAGCTGTCTGACCTGGCCCGGGTCGTCGAGACGCCGGACGCTCCGACGCCGGCCAACCCGTTCCTGGCCGCGCTGACCGACCTGCGGCGCCAGGTGAGCGAGGTCGCGTCGCCGGTCCAGGTGGCCCGGTGGGCCGCCTCCATGCAGGCCTACTTCATGGCCAACGTCGCCGCCGCGATCCAGCGTATCCAGGGCGTGGTGCCGACGCTGGACACCTATGTGGCGCAACGAATCCACAGCGGGGCGGTCAAGCCGACCCTGATGCTGCTCGACGTGGCCGACGGTTACGAGGTGCCGGCGAGCGAGCTGGAGACGCCGGCCGTGTGGGCGCTCAACGAGATGGTCTGCACCCTGGTCGGCTGGGACAACGACCTGCTCACTTACCACAAGGAGGTGATGCGCGGCGGGGCCGACCACAACCTGGTCACCGTGCTCGCCGAAGCCGAGGGATGCTCGATCACGGACGCCGTCGCTTCGGCCGTGCGGATGCGGGAACAGGTGATGGCGCTCTACCTCCGGCTGTACGACCAGGTGCACGCGACGGCCAGCCCCGAGCTGCGGCGCTACCTCGCGGGCTTGTCCTCCTGGATCCGCGGCCACCTCGACTGGGGCATGACCACCATCCGCTACCGCGACCCGGAGGCCGGCTCCGACCTGCCCGACGACCTCGCGGCCAGGCCCGAGCACGTCAGCCCGGAGCCGCTGCCCATCTCCTCCGTCGCGTGGTGGTGGGACACCCTGGACACCGCCCGCACGCCGTCCGCCGCCGGCGTCGGCCGCTGACGGCCGGGTGGCGACACCATGTCCACGACAAAAACCCACACCGCGGTGCCGGTCGTGCCAGGACGACTGCCCCTGCTGGGGCACGCCCTGGCGTTCCGCAAGGACCCGGTCCGCTTCCTGACGGACCTGCGCGCGCACGGCGGACTCGTCAAGATGTTCATGGGGCCGTTGCCCGTCGTCGCCGTGACGAGCCCGGAGCTCGTGTACCAGATGCTGGTCACGGACTCCGCGTCGTACGACAAGGGCCGGCTGTTCGACAAGTTGCAGCGGGTGGTCGGCAACGGCGTGCTGACCTCCAACGGGACCTTCCACCGCGAGCAGCGACGGCTGATGCAGCCCGCCTTCCAGCGCAAGATGGTCGCGCGCTACGCCGAGGTGATGCGCAAACGCACGGAGGAGATGACCGCGAGCTGGCGGCCGGGCCAGGTGGTCAACGTCCAGCGCGCGGTCGACGACCTGGCGCTGGGCATCGGGGTCTCGACGCTGTTCACCTCCACGCTGAGCTCGCACACGCTCGACGTGATCAAGGAGTGCCTGCCGGTCATGTTGAACGGCGTGCTGGCCCGCACAGTGCTGCCGGACTTCGTATTCCGGCTGCCCGCGCCGATCATCCGCCGGATGAACCTGGCCGAGCAGCGCCTGCGGGCCAGCGTCGACGAGATCATCAGGACCTATCGCGCCGACGGCGAGGACCATGGCGACCTGCTGACGGTGCTGCTGACCGCGCGCGACGAGGACACCGGCCGAGGCATGACCGACGAGCAGGTCCGCGACGAGCTGGTCACCTTGATGTTGGCCGCCGCCGAGACCACCAGCAGCGTGCTGGCATCGCTGTTCTGCCGGCTGGCCCAGAACCCGGCAGCGGAGCAGAAGGTGCTGGCCGAGATCGACGGCGTGCTGGCCGGCCGGCCCATCGGTTTCGAGGACATCCCGTCCTTCGACTACCTCGGCCGGGTGCTGAACGAGGTGCTGCGGCTCGACGTGCCGGGCGACCTGTTCATGCGCCGTGCCATCACGGACGTCACTCTCGGGGACACGATGCTGCCCGCCGGCACCGAGTTCCTCTACAGCATTCCCTCGCTGCACCGGAATCCGGAGTTCTATCCCGATCCGGACGCGTTCGACCCCGACCGCTGGCTGCGCCGGCCGGCCCGCGAGCTGCCTCGCGGCTCGTACATCCCGTTCAGCATCGGCAACCGCGGATGCCTCGGCCAGTCGTTCGCCTGGACGGAGCTGAACGTGATCGCCGCGACCGTGTTGTCACGCTGGCGGCTGTCGATCGAGCCGGGGGTGACGCCGGTGCAGCGGCATCACGTCACGACTCACTTCACCAATCTGACCATGGTGGTCGAGCAGCGGGAGGATCTTCCGCTGCGCGCAAGGGAGATCCCACGGTCGACCATCGCGTGACCGCACCGCATGGCCGACCGTAGCGGCCTGACCGCCGCGTCCCGTCCGCCCCGCCCCCTCGGGGCGGACGCCCCGAGGCGGCGGTCAGGCGAATCGTCCGGGCACCGGCGTGAGTTCGACCGCCGGTGCCCGGATCCCCATGCCCGAATCTCGGTGTCCGCGTCTTGCCCCGCCGGCAATTGTCCCTCGCACTAGCCCGGGAAACACCCGGCGCCGACGGGCTCACGGTCGTGGCCGACCACCACAGAAGGCATTGTGTCAAAACTTTGTTCCGCACGCCGGAACAACCATACATATGACCAATAGCGCCGGCCACGCATGTAGGATTGCGCTGTGCCCGATCCCCTCACCCCGGCGGAACGTCGCGCCTGGCGTGCCGCACTCGTTGTTGCCGATGTCCTGCGCTTGCGAGTGACGGCCGACCTGAAATCCGTCACGGATCTCTCACACGCCGAGCAGAGCGTGCTGATGCACATCGAGGAAGTGGACAGCGGCCGGATCAACCAGCAGCGGCTGGCCGACGCGATGTACTGGTCCAAGAGCCGGCTGTCCCGGCAGCTGACGAGAATGCAGGCGCGGGGGTTGGTCGAGCGGTCCAAGGACAGCGATTCCCTGTCCGTGACGGTCTCACTGACCAGCCGCGGGGCGCAGGCCATACGGGCGATAGAGGGAGCTCATGCGGCCGCCGTCCGGGACCATCTACTGTCGGTCGCGACCGACACAGAACTCGCCGCGGTGCTCTCTCTCGCCGCCAGACTCGTTCGGCCAGAATCATCATTGAAGCGCGAGAAACGAGCCAACAAATAACGGTGCGTCGCCATTCCGGAAACTGAATCGCCGCTCATCGAGCACGGCCCGCCCACCCCTCTCGGTGCGGACGCTCACTCGGCAACGACACGCGCGGTCCATCGGTGGCAACCTCCTCCCCGCGCTCCACGGCGCGACGCGAACGTCCGATCATCGGCGCGCTCCACGGCCGGCGAGGACGGTCGTGCACGAAGTGGAGCGCGTCCGACTTGCCGGGCCGAGGTGAGCCGGCGCCGATCGGCGCGTCCCGGTCCGCGCCGCGGGGCCGACTGGACGATCAGCCGAATCGACACGCGGTGTCAAGAACCGTCCGCGCTGGTCGTCACTCGTCGCGGACACCAAGTCCCACACATCGGATGACCCCACCGCACTGCCTCCACTAATGGATTAGCGGAGTGTACGGACGCGGCGACATCCAGCCAGAACAACACCTGGTGCCTGACGAACACGGCCGTCATCTCGCGCGTCACCTGAACAATCCCGGTGTCACCCTGACGAGTGCGGACGTCACTGCCCGTAGCTGTGGCTGGCCCTCAAGCCGGGGTCGAACGCCGGCATCCGACGTCGTCCGCGACTAGAAGCGCCAGCGCTACCTAGACCCAACGGCCCTGCATGTAGGTAATCTCATCAATTGCGGAAGCCGTAGTCACCGATGCAAAGTTGAGAGGTCGAGAAGGCGAATTTGCTGGTGGAGGCTGTCGCAATGGACACGCAGCAGTTGGATATGCAGCAGTTGCCCGGCGCTATCGGTAAGGCCATATCCCTCTTGGTCGAACTCGAGACGGCGGGCGGCGCGGTGCGGCTCAGCGAGCTGAGCCGGCGCACCGGCCTGGCCAAGTCGACCACGCACCGGCTGCTCGGCGACCTGGCCGAGTCCGGCATGGTCAACCGCGTCGGCACCCGCTACGAGACCACCTGGCAGCGCCGGAGCGACATGCCGGTCGCCGACCCCCTCAGCCAGGCCCTGCGGGACTTCGCGCCCTTCCTCGGTGACCTCCTGCTCAAGACCGGGCTGACCGCCAGCCTCGCTGTGCTCAAGGGCGCGACCGTCGTGTTCACCCACCGAGTGCACGGACACGGCGGGACATGGACCCCCAGCGACGACAGCGGGCGCGAATGCGCCGCCACGACCGCGGCCGGGCGTGTGCTGCTGGCGTACAACACCGAGGCCGCGCGCCGCCTGCTCGACGAATGGGGGGGCGAGTCGGCTCGGTCCACTGAACTGGGTCGGCACCTGCACCAGATCCGGCAACAGCACTACTCGGTCCGTGTCGGGGCGACGACTACGTGCATGGCTGTGCCGCTGTACCGCAACGACCAGCCGCCGGACATCGCGCTGACGGTCAAGGGCCGCAGCAAGGACTTCGACCAGCGCCGCGTCCTGTCGCAACTGCTGTTCGTGGCGGACAAGGCAGCCAAGTACGTGCGCGTGCGGTGACACGGCCCCGCCTGAACCTTCCGCATCTCTTCTCCCCACCACGGGCGTTCCCCCACCCGACCAACGGTCAGGTGGGGGAACGCCTTTCTGCTGATGTCAGTGTCCGGCGGGAGCGCTCACCAGTCCTGAGTCCAGGCCGAGTTCTCGCCGCCCTCCGCGCCGATGCCCAGACCGGTGCGGCTGTTCCACCAGTAGCTGTCGATGTAGAACGCGCTGCCGTTGGTGTGCAGGCCGACCACGTCGACCTGCACCCACTGGCCGATGGTGTCGAACGACGTCCACCAGCAGTCGCCCGGCTTCTGGACCGTGCTCGTCAGCGACCGTGTGGTGGCGTTGGTGCCGGGGATCGGCGTCGAAAGGATGTCGATGTATCCGGCGTAGCCGCCCTGCGCGCAGAACTGGATGTGGCCGTCGGGAATCGTCGACGCCGAGGCCGGCGCCGCACCGGCCACGATCCCGGCGACCAACGCGCCGGCGACACCCAGCGCGCGGAGATTCCGACGGATCATCGTTTTGGCAGACATGTGACACTCCTGTTTCGGGGAGAACCGGAAGGCTGACGCCATTCCGAATTACCGTCGCAATCCTGACACTCCCGAACCGGGCCGCCCAAAAAGACGTTCCCCCACACGGAACAGCCGACGACACCGGGCCTACGGTTGCCCTCTTGTCCCTGATAACCGGGACAGATGACGTAGACCGACCGGCAACAACCGTCTCAAGCGAGACCGCCTCGACGGGCAAACACATTCAGGCCCCGCGTCCGATGTAGTCGCGAACCACCACCAGCAGGCCGGACCGGAAGTAGGTGTCACAGATCTTGAATGGCCAGGGTTGATCATGCTGTTGGTGGCGTGTCCTCCACGACGTGCGCCGCGATCGTATCCATGACTGAGTGATGAGGTCGCGAATGGCAGCCTGTCTGGGCAGGGCCAGCGATCCGCGAATTCGCCCCGCGGCATCGGCGCTGCCGACGACCATGCCAGCACCGACCAGATCCACCATGTCGGACGGCATTTGGACGTGGCCGGCGAGTGCCTCGACGGCACGAACGCCAGGTTGTCCCTGACCGGCGCCCAGGACGGCGCCTCCCTTGACCACGACCTCAACCCACTGTGCGCGGCCTCACCGATCTCGACCATGTCACTGAGCGACAGGACCTGGAATACCGCGACCACGTCATGGAACCCATCGGAACGGATCTCTTATACGGAGAGGAAGAGATTTAACCTCCGCCGACGCGACCACGGCGACGGTCCACATTTCCTACCTACACGAAAGGGACCGCGCATCACGGTAGTTCCAGCACGGTAACTGGTCAGGTTTGTTGAGGTCGGTTCCTAGCTCGAGTGCCAGCCGGGCCGGAACGCCACATACTGCCGAGTGGCCGATGCCGGGATGATCCGATGACCCGTGGAATAGCTGTTCCGCGAATGCCACACGATCGTTGAGTGATGGCCGTGTCGCGTTGACCCCGGTGCGGGTCGACAGGATCCTGTACGCCAAGTGACGAAGTTGGCACAGGTGGCAACGTGGCAGAGACTGTGAGCACCGACGGGCTCGACGGGCCCGAGGCCGCGGACTTCTGGCGCACCTCGATGTCGGAGACGTTCGTGGCGGTCGACATCGACAGCCTCGCCGACCAGCCGTTTCGGGGCGGCATCGAGCTCGGCTGGGTGGGCCCGATGATGGTGGGCCGGGTCAGGTCCACCGGTCAGCACATTCGTCGCACGCAGCGCCTGGTGAACGGCGCCGCCGCGGAGTACTTCCAGGTGGGGGTTGTCAACTCCGGCGTGGCCCGGGTCGAGCAGGCCGGCCGGCAGACGATCCTGTACCCGGGCGACGTGGTCGCCTACGACACGGACCGGCCCTTCGACTGGTCCTTTGACCGCGACTGGGACGTCTCGGTCTTCACTCTTCCCATGGGGGCGATGGCAGCCCAGGTGGACGAGAGGCGCGAGTTCACGGCTCGTCGAGCGGACGGCCGCAACCCGCTCACCGGGCTCACTTCGCGCTTCCTGCTCGACCTCGCGCGCACCAGCACGGACGCGCCGCCGTCGCTGGCCGAACGACTGACCGCGCACGCGAGCGACCTCCTGGTGACGCTGTTCAGCGGCGGCCTCGGCGAAAGCGACGCCACCCAGGGCGCGGCCCAGCGCTCGCTGCTGGCGCGGGTCAAGGACCACATCGACCAGCACCTGGCCGACCCGCGGTTGGGACCGCAGGAGATCGCGGCCGCGGCCAACATCTCCCTCCGGTACCTGCACCGGATCTTCGAGCCCGAGGGCCGCAGCGTCGCACAGTACGTGCGCGAACTGCGCCTCGATCGGTGCCGCCAGGACATCACCAGCCCGGCCCACATCGGCCGGGCCATCGCGGACATCGCGTTCGGTCACGGCTTCGGCGACCTGAGCGGCTTCAACCGCGCGTTCAAGGCCCGGTACGGCGTGCGGCCCAGCGAGCTGCGGCGGGCCCCACTGGCCCTGGCGGTCGAACCGCCGACCTGAGCATTCCGCGCACATCGGTGCACGCTCGTCCAAGATCAGTTCACTCCCGTCCAAGACGCTCTCGGCGGCGCCGGTGGACAGTAGTCCTGTGACCGCAGTGCACCGATCAGCAGCGCACAGGGAGGCGTCGTGAGTGGGTGGGCCGACTCCGACAACGGAGCCTCTGGCGACCGAGTGAGCCGTGCAGACGCCGCCGACCAGGATCAGAAGCAAGCAGTGCGCGACGAGTCGTGCAACAGCGCCGGCTTCACCATGCTCGTGTGCGTGGCCTGGCCCAAGGGATGGCCGTGGGCCTCCGCGAGCTGAAAATGGGGCGGACCCGGGCGATCATCGCCGAGACGGCGTTCGAGCTGTTCACCACCCAGGGGTTCGAGCACACGACCATCACGCAGGTGGCCGCGGCGGCCGAGGTCGGCTCCCGCACGCTGTACCGGTACTTCCCGACCAAAGAGGCGCTGGTCCTCAACTTCGTGGACGCGCACCTGGACGCCTCACTCGACCGCCTGCGCGCCGAGCCGGACGACACCCCGCTGGACACGGCGCTGTTCGTCCTCGTCGAGACCGTGCTCGCCACCACGACCGAGTGCGCCGAGCACGTCCTCACTGTCTACGAGCTGGCCTCGCGCACCCCCTCGGTCCAGGCGGAGCTCGGCCGGTCGTGGTCGCAGTGGCGGGAGGCCTGCACGGTGGAGGTGTGCCGGCGCAGCCGCGCCGATCTCGGCGACCTCCGCGCCCGCCTGAGCGTGTGCGCCGCCGCCATGGTCGTCATCGACGTCTGCGTCCAGAGCTGGCTCGACTCCGGCGGCCGCGTCGACATGGAAAGCCTGGCCGTCGAGGCCCTGGGGATGCTCCGCGCCGGCGAAGTCGCCATCGCCACGCCATCCCGATAGCTCGCCGCGAGACGAATAGACAGGGGGGAACACGACACGACAAATGCGGACGTTCGCCGCCGATGAATGAGAGAACCAATGTCAACGACGACACCGAGCTCCGCTGTGCCGATCGCGCCGGGGCGACTTCCGATAGTCGGCCACCTCCTTGAATTCCGTCGCGATCCCATGGCTTTCCTGACCTCGCTGCGCGAGAGCGGGGAGATCGTCAGGATTTTCCTCGGGCCGCTCCAGATCTACGCCGTCACCAGCCCGCAGATGGTCCACCGTATGCTCGTCACCGAGTCCGCCTCGTTCGACAAGGGCCGTCTCTACGAGAAGATGCAGGGGTTCGTCGGCAAGGGGCTGCTGACGTCCAACGGAAGCCTGCACAGCGAGCAGCGACGCCTGATGCAACCCGCGTTCCAGCGGAAGATGATCGCCCTGTACAGCGAGGTGATGCGGGCCCGCACCGAGGAGATGCTCGCGAACTGGCATCACGGCCAGGTCGTCGACATGCAGCGCACCGTCGACGAGTTGACGCTGCGCATCGGCGTCTCATCGCTGTTCTCGTCCGACCTCAGCAAGGAAGCCGTCGAGGTGGTCGAGGAGTGTCTGCCAGTTGTGCTGCAAGGAGTGCTGGGCCGCACGGTGCTCCCCGACTTCGTCTTCCGGTTCCCGCTGCCCGCCATCCGCCGGCTGAACACGGCGGAACAGCGCCTGCGCGCCATCGTTGACGAGCTCGTCAGGACCTACCGCGCCGATGATCGCGACCATGGCGACCTGCTCACCGTCCTGCTCGCCGCCCGCGACGACACCGGGCACGGCATGTCCGACGAGCAGGCCCGGGACGAGCTGATCACGCTGATGCTCGCCGCGACGGAGACCACCAGCGGAGTGCTGGCGTCGCTGTTCTTCCGGCTCACCCAGAACCCCGCCGTCGAGCGGCGAGTCCTCGCCGAGCTCGACGCCGTGCTCGGGCGTCGCCCGGTCACCTACGCGGACATCCCTGCGCTGGAGTACCTCGGTCGCGTCCTGAGCGAGACGCTGCGGCTCGACATGCCGGCCGACCTATTCATGCGACGCGCCAAGACCGACGTCGTGCTCGGGGACACGCCCATCGCGGCCGGCACGGAGTTGATGTTCAGCATTCCCTCGCTGCACCGCAATCCGGAGATCTTCCCCGAGCCGACCTCGTTCGATCCGGATCGATGGGTGGCCAGGCCCGCGCGCGATCTGCCGCGTGGCGCCTACATTCCGTTCGGCCTCGGCAAGCGGCAGTGCATCGGGCAGTCGTTCGCCTTCGTCGAGCTCGCCATGATCGCCGCCACGGTGCTCTCCCGCTGGACGCTGTCCATCGCGCCGGGCGAGGTACCCGTCAAGGAGCACCGGATCACCACTCATTTCACGAATCTGAAGATGGTGGTCGAGCCGCGGGACTGACCGTCGCCTCAGCCTAGGAGTGTGCTGAATAACCGGCGGGCCCTCCCGGACCGGCGGTAGCCGGTCCGGGAGGATCAGTGGGTGCGAGGTGTCGGCGATCCTGATCCGGAGTTGATGGACGCCGCCGCGCTGGTCGGACACCTGGTCCCGGCCGGATCTTCGACGCTGTCCGGACCGTGATCACCGAAACCGGGGTGCTGAAAGGGAAAACCTGGCGCGCTCTGGACTCGGTGGTGCTGGATGACGCGGTCGCCACCCAGGACACCATCACCCAGCTGATCGCCGCGATCCGACGGATGGGCCGAGAGGTCCCCGGCGCCGCGGAAATCATCACCGCCCACTGTCACACGCATGACTACGCCGACCCGGGCGAGCCCGCGATCGCCTGGGACGACAAACAGGCACGCTAGGCGCTGGTCTCGGCACTGGTCACGGACGCACTCACTGTCGTGGAGGCGTTGTCCGGCACTCGACGACACGGCCGTCGACAGGTGGCGTTGCTGGCGTTGGTGGCCGGTCAGGACGTCGAACCGGCCGAGGGCTCGGACGGGACCGACGGGCGGTGGCGCATCGCCTGCAAAGTCGCCCCGGACCGGGTGGTCTCCACGGTGGATCCCAACCAACGGCACCGCGTGTCACGGTAGTTCCAGCACAAAATAACGGTTCCGCCTACCGAAAACGCTGCGTCAGAATTCAACCGATCGAACGGCGACACCACCCACAGGTTCCAGCGCAACCAGAGGCCAATAGAGCCGCCATTCCTTCACATCCGTCTCGAGCTCGATGGCAACACTCCGTCCTTCGATCCCGCGGCGACTACCACAAGAACGCCCTAGCCATCATGGTTGCGGCCGGCTCGCCATCGACCGCCCACTTCCTGGCCACCGTCTCCAACACGTGGACAAGACTCAGCCCGGCGGTCACGGCGTCGCCCGCCTGGCCCAGGTACTGGTCGAGCACACCGGTGCTGTCCAGCACACGCAACGCCGCCGGTATCGCCGCGGCCAACCGGCCCGCGGCCTGCTCGCCCTCGGCCACCCGGGTGTTGTCGAGGGTGCCTTGGAGCATGTTCACCACGAGGTCGACGGTTTCCCGATGGCCGTCATGCTCGGTGATCATCGCGGCCAACGTCGTCAGGTCTGGGGCGCCGGGCACGACGCGGCCGGTGTCGGTCGCGCCAGGGACCACGGGCTCCGGGATCGGTTGCCGCACATAGACATCGCTCAGCGATGCGTCATCTCGCGCCAAGTCGCCGCCGGCGACAGTCAGCCCGCTCGTCGGCGGCGGCCACCCCTGCGGCGGGTACGGAGCACGGGCCACCGCCTGGTGCCGGCTCTCGATCTCGGCGAGCTGGTCGACAGTGACACCACCGGGCGTGAACAGGCCGAGCGTGTCGCCGACCCGGTCCGCCAGCTCGAGCGGTGGCTCACCGTCGTCGCCGATCACGAACACGGCGTGCGCGTCCGCCTCGTGGTCGACACGAACCACATTCAGACGGAACTGCTCCCCGTCAGGCATCAGGAACTCCTGGTTGAACCGCTCCGCAACCCCCGTGGTGAGATCACGGAACCGCTCGTCCAGGACCTCCGGACTCGACGTGCCGCGCTCGTCGCGCAACTGGAGGTGCAGCGACACCTCATGCACCCACTCACCCGGCATGACCTCCATACGACGAACGAGGTAGTCGACCGGCCCGCGCACGCGGCTGGCCGGCACCTCCGCCCGCGCCTGGTCGATCTTGCGCAACGGGACCACCGGTTCCCGCCAGTCCGGCACCTCTTGGGGCGCGAACACATGCTCCGCGACGGCAGTGAGCACCAGGCTCGGGTACTCGTGCGCGTCGGCGAGCCCGAACAGCTGCTCCTCATCGTGAACGGCCTCGATCATCCGTCGCATCAACGACGTCGTGCCCGTCCGGTCAGCCAGCAGGACATGGTCGAGGCGCCGATCGGCTGCCAACTCGTCGGTCGACTCATCCGCCAGCATGTCGCGCAATTCGTCGATCACCGCCCGATCCCCGTCGTCGATGTGCTCGCCGTGCGCAGAGGCGTTGTCCTCATGGCGATCGAGCCCGAGCAGCGCGCCGACGTGCTCGGCCAACTCGTGCGGCAGGTTGCCGTGGGCGCCGAGAAGCACCGAGGTGTGGGCCTGCGACGGATCGTCGGTGTGCACCACGTTCAAACGGAACTCGTCGCCGTCGGCAAGCCAGTCACCGTCGTTGAACCGCGCGTCGACCGCTCGCCGCAGCTGCCCGAATATGTCCGTGGAGATGGAGTCGGGCAACGGGCCGCCATCGTGGTCGCGGATCGCGACCCGCAGCGTCGCCTCGCGCAGCCAGCGGTCCGGCTCGAGCTCCAACCGCCGTGCCTCGAACATCGTCCTGCCATGACGGCTTTCCGAGACGAAGACATCGGGCGAATGCTCCCGGGTAGCGTCGCCTGCCTGACCCGGCGCCGGCCGGGTCTCGATCACGTCCTCATGTGGGGCGATGACGTGAGACGGGCCGGTGGCATGGGCGGCCCGCGGCGATCGGCGGTGCTCCTGCTCGGTCAGCCCGATGGCGTCCCGAACGCCGGCAATGCCCTCTCCGGCCTCGATCTGGCCGCGTGCCCGAAGGAACAGGTCGCTCAGGCGTTGGTCGTCCGGTTCGCCCGTGATGCCAGCGCGGTCGGCCAGCAGCAGCATCTCCTGCTCGTTCGCGCGGCTGGGGAACGGCGTGTCCTTGGCCAGCCGGTCCAGCGCGGCGATGGTGTTCCGGTCGATCGGATCGTCGTGGTCGGCGCCGAACAACTGCAACGCGCGCGAGGACTCGGCCCGGTGCAGGCCATCGTCCGCACCGATCTCCCGGCCTAGCTCGACCGTGAGGTCGTAGCCACGCTCATGGGCCAGTGAGCGCAGGAAGGCCACCTGGCCCTCGGCTTCGGCTTTGGTGGTGGTCTTGCTCTGCGATCCGTACAGGTCGCCCCAGTTCACCGTGACCTTGGCGACGTCGTGCCAGGACATGCCGCCGTGGATCTGCGCCTCGTAATAGCGGCCCACCGCGGCGTGCCCGTCGCGGACGATGGCATCGTGCATCTCCTGGTCGTAGCGGAAACCAGTGATGCCGCCGAGCGTCAGCCGCACGTTCGGATCATGGCCGTACGCCAGCAAGCCGTAGAGGTGGGCGTGGTCGGTGTAGCCCTCCACGCCGCCAGGCCCGTAAGCGGCGCTGTCCTGCGGGGTGTAGGTGGTGCGCTGGCGGACCTCTTCCTTCAGATGCAGCACACTGGAGCCGTAGGAGTAGGCGCCGCCGTGCTGCAACCGCGACAGCAACGCCCCATAGAGCGGCATGTCGGCGGGCGAGGTCGGCTCGAACTCACCGGTCAGATCGCGGCGGCTGGTCGGGTCGCCGGCCACCCGGTTGAGCACCCTGCCGTAGCCCTGCTGCTCCTCCACCCAGCCGCGGCCGGCGCGGAACGGGGTACCGGTGGTGTACCCGGTCTCCCAGAACGTCGGGAAGCGTTCGTACTCGGACAGATACTCGGCCCAGGTGAGGGGGCGCCTACCGGGCTCACCGGGCGCGCCGGTTGGCGCGCGGCCGAAATCGATGTTCCGGACCAGCTCCATGGTCTGGAGATGATGATGCGCCGCCTCAAGGATGCGGCCCATCTGCTCCAGATCGTCCACCGGGTACGTGGTCCGATGCACCTCGTTGAGTCGCTGGACCCGATCCATCGCCGCTGCCTTGTTCTGCTCGTGGAACTGCGCACCACGCGCGGCGGCGACGGACAGCGCATGCCGCTGCACAGGCGTCAACCGCGTGAGCGGGTGTCGGCTCGAGTCGTCGGATTCGTGCGACGACATGGTCTCGTCGGACTCGTGCTCCACGCGCGGGTTCGGCCGGCCAAGATCCAAGCCCGCGTAGTCATGGCCGAGCCGGCTGTCCGGCACCGCGACCTGGTCACGAGCCACACGTTCCACGTACCACAGGTGGCGTGGTTTGAGTGTCACCTCGTCGGGCCGACTCAGGCTGCCCAGCAGGCTGTGGTCGTTGACGACGGCCGACTTTCGCTCGCTGTCGAGGAACACTCGGCTCCGGTCCAGGCTCTCATCACCCGGGCCGAGGTAGTGGAGCACCTCGTGGGCCAACACGATCGGATTCTCGCCGGCATTCCAGTGAGTCTGGTCGGTCGAGTGTTCGCCGACACGCACCGTGGCGTGCGCTTCCTTCGCCGATTCCGGGAACTCCAGCCGCACATGGAACTGATCACCCGAGGGCAGCCGGTTGCCCTGGTTCAACAACGAGTCCACGGCCGCGGTGGCGTCCCGCTTCGCCTTCTCCACGTGCACCGGATCACCGACCACGTGCAACTTCACCGTGTACTCCTGGACGAACCGGCCCGTCGAAACCTCGATCCGACGCAGGTCGTAGCGCACCAGACCGGCGTACCGCTCGAACCGATGTTGCCCGCCCTCGGCAATCGAGCTGGACGTCTTCACGTCAGCGATCTCGGTGTGCACCGTACGTGCCAGGTCGTCGCGACGCAGGCTTTCCCAGTCCGTCGGGTGCAGCGGCTCCTCATCGGGCTTGAACCAGTCCGGCGCCGGATCATCGCTGTGCCGCCACGACTCGTCGTCGAGCACAGGTTTCATCGGGTCGTGCCCGGCGGTGCCGTAGCCACGCGCCGCGGGAGTGGCTGGGTGGTCGGCGGAGTCCTGCCGGACATCTCGTAGCAGCTCGTCCGACGAGCCGTCGGACTCATCGCGCACCGGCGCCGGACGGCTTGGCGGCGCATCGTTGCGGCTGCCGGCATGACGCCTTCGTGTGGCGGAATCCTGCTGTCGGGACGACGAACGTGCGGCCCGTTCCGCCGCGTAACGCGCCGCTTCAGCGGAACTGCTGATATTCAGGCCCGTCCCCGACCCAGACGTTCCGGGCCTATCCATCTGCCCCCGGTACAACGGCTCCTGGTCGGGCCGCTGGGAGGTACTCGCGCGTCGCCCACCCTGCCGATGGCTGGAGACGACGGACCTGTCGCGCCCGTCCCGCCGAGCCGGCGCATCGGTCACTGGCTGGCCCCCCAGATCGAACGACTGACGCGGGGGGAAATGCCCTCGCTCCGGCTGATGCGACCGAGACGACGAACCGCCGGTTCGACGCTCGGCCTCGCCGGAACCGAACACACCATGCGACTCCGCCCGCACCCGGCCCCCGGAGGACATAGTCGGCCTCTCCACGTCGGACCGACGAGACGGTACCGGCTCAGGTTGCTGCGAAGTACTCGCACTCCGCCCACGGTTGCGCCGCATGAACGCGAGCATCCCGCCGTGCCCCGGCTGCTCAACCGGCGCGTCGGTCGCCGGCACCTGCTCCGGCCGACGCGACCGAGACGACGAACCGCCGACCTGACGCTCGGCCTCGCCGGAACCGAACACACCATGCGACTCCGCCCGCACCCGGCCCCCGGAGGACATAGTCGGCCTCTCCACGTCGGACCGACGAGACGGAACCGGCTCAGGTTGCTGCGAAGTACTCGCACTCCGCCCACGGAACCGCTGCAACAGCCCTCGCACTCCACCACGGTCACCTTGGGTGACAGGGGCGTCGGTCGGCGGAGGACCGGCTTGGGGGGTGTCGTCAAAGCGCTCCCGCCGGTAGACCGACACCGACTGGCGACGCACGTTGGCCGGCACCGAGACCACGCTGACCGTGCCTTGGTCGAAGTCGGAGAGATCGTTCCCCTTGGACGTCACACTGATGTTGGCGTCACGCGCCGCCACAATGCCGCCATGACCTTGGAGCCGAAGCAATTCGGCGTCCAATGCGGTCCGCAATTCGACCGCGACCGCCTCGGCGCGACGAAGGCCCATATTTTTGACATCGGGCAAATGTTTGAGGCCCGGATTATGCCCGGTAATCTCGACCCGTTCGTAGTCGAGCCTGTTTTCCCGCCGCCATAGCATATCTCGAGCGAGAGCGTTCGCCATTCGCGTAATGCCGATTCTCCCCGTATTCGGGAACGTGACGGAGTTTTTCTCGAATGAGATTTTGACAACGCTTCGCCCGCCGTGCCCACCGACCGCGACGACAGTCAAGGGATTAACTATACTTGCAGCTTGATTAGCGCTCGTATTTACCATGCCCCAGTTCTCGTGGAAGCTGAGACCGCCGCCGGGCTGGTACATGTGAAAGCTCCACAGATCGCCCGGCTGAACAATTCTGGCGAGTGATCCCATGGCAAGCTCGGCAGCCCTGGCCGCATTTCCATAGGCAGGCAAGTCGCGGTTTCCGTCATGGGCCTTCATTGTGGCAAGGGCGCGCGCAAGGTTCAGCTTCTGCTGTGCTCGACTACGATCCGGCGTACCATGTGGAGCCGCCCTCACCGCTTCATCAAGTTCACGGACGACGCGGTCGATTTTTTCCCAGTTCTTTTCCAAGGTTTTCGTCACAGCGTCGCTGATAAGAGCGTCGAAGACCGCACTTCTACGGTAGTTCTCGATGGTTACATGGGTGCGGCCGTCCGCACTGGTGAGCACAACGGCACCGAAGTGATAGCCGAAGACCGTGCCGAGCCCACCGGCGCGCGCATGATTCTCATTATAAGCGGGATTTCCGAGCTGATCAGCGGTTGGAATCGAGCTGATCATGTAAGCCTCGCCGATTTTCGGCTCGGCATGCTCGTTGATACCGAGCTTTCGAACCGCGCGTTCCATCGTCTCATGATTGATATCGTCGGAACTAAGGAGAGAGCCATACTCCGCGCCCGATGGCAACCCGTGGCGCCCCACCTGCGCCGTAGGCCGCCGGTCCCCTGCCACTATCTTCGCAGCCCAGCGTGGATTCAGATCGTCGATCCCGGACACCATTACCGCCGTAGCGACCTGCTGGGCAAACTTGTGCACACCCGTCACCTCCATCGGCGCGTCGGCCGACGCCGCCACCTCGACGGCCTCAGGGCCGCGACGGAAGATCAGGTGATCCGGCTGGCCACCAAGCACCTCAGCCGCAAAGTCCCGACAGATGTCCGGCGTTTTCCCGCTGAACACCGGAACAACTTTGTACAGAATGCGACTATCGCCGATGCGAATCTGATGATTCGCATCTGGTACGAGCTCCACCTTGCTGCCCGCCAACCTGAGCCGCCGGTTCGCCTCGTCCGCCAGAGACCGAAGCGCATAGACCTCACGAATCTCGCCCGGGCCTGCATTGATCGCAATACTATTGTCCGACGACACCCGCAGCACAGGTTGATCCTCGGCAAAGATGCGATGAACCGGCCGACGCTCCGGAAATCCGCCATGGCGAGCGATATCCAAGTCCTCATATCTTTGAAACGCATCGCCACCCCGGCTTGCGATTTGATAATCCGCGCTGTCGATATACCGTATTTCCTCACGACGGCGCGGCGCGGGACGCGTGTTCAGTTCGACAGCCGCATCACCATGCTCGACACGCGGGTTCTCCCGGCCCAGATTCACACCGTCGTAGGAGTGACCCAGCCGAGTGTCAGGCACTGCCACCTGATCCCGCGCGACCCGCTCCACATACCACAGGTTCCGCGGCTTCAACTCGACGACATCGCCGCCAACCCCACCACCGAGCACACCGTTGTCGTCGACAACCGCGGACTTGCTGGCATCGTCCAGGAACACACGGGCAGGGTCATTCCCTTCGTCACCGGGTCCCAGGAAGTGCAACACCTCATGTGCGAGCTTGTGTGGATGCTCGTTGACCGCCCAATGGCGCTGGTCGGTTTCGCGTATACCGACGCTCACCTCGGTGTGCGCCTCTGAGCGGTTCTCGACGAACTCCAGCCGCACATGGAACTGATCGCCAGACGGCAGCCGGTTTCCCTTGTTGAACAGCTCGTTCACGGCTGCGGTGACGTCTCGTTTCGCCTTTGCAATGTGTGCGTCTTCGCCCGTCAGGCGCAGCTTGACCGTGTACTCCTGCACAAAACGCCCCGGTGTCACCTCGATGCGACGCAGGTCATAGCGCACCAGGCCGGTATAGCTGTCAACATGCAGACGACCACGCTCATCCACTCGACTTGAATTCTTCACGTCCACAATTTCGGTGTGGACTCGGCGCGAAAGGTCGTCCCGGCGCAGATGCTCCCACTGCTCCGGGCGGAACGGATGATCCGGCTCGAACCAGTCGTGGGGCCGGTCGACTGCGTGGCGCCACGACTCGTCGTCGGCGACGTTCTTCGTCGGGACGCGCTCGTCCACGCCACCGCGCGTGGCAGGCTGGGCCGTTGGCTCGTGTTCAACCTCGCGCGCCTCCGGTCCTGCATGGCCCCTGTCATCGGTCGTCGGCCCCTCGTTCGTGAGCCGGATTTCGTCGTCAGGGCGGTGCGATCCGAACGGCGGCGCCGACGGCGTCGCGAGGCGTTGGTCATGATGTTCGCGGAACTGCTGCTGCACCGGGGCATCGGCGTCGGTCCTGCCCCCGTTCGGCGCCAGCGGCTGGCCGTCCCGGAGGCCCTGCGTCCCGAGGCGGACATCATCTGCCAGATCGGGACCCACGCTCGCCAGACGGACGTCGCCGGCTCCGCCGAGGACCGGCAGAACCTCCTCCTCGACGTGCAACTCGGCAACGTCGGCCTTCAGCCTGGTGTACTCCGCTTCGCGCTCTTCGTGCCGCTGCTCCAGCTCATCCCGCCGCTCCGGACGCATCTTCCCGAGCACCTTCTCCGACGGCAGCTTCGGCAGGTAATGGCCGGGCTGGCCAAGGAGCTCGCTGGACGCGCCGAGCCGAAGATCAAGCTGGTCGATCACCTGCGCGGGCCGATGATCGCCGACGGCCACGTGGGCGTCGGGTTGCGGCTCGCGGCTCGCGGCCGGCAGCTGCGGTTCGTTCGACCGAACCACCGGTTCCCCTGGTGACACCGGCTCGAACTGGGCCGGCTGGTGCTGGACCGGCGCGCCGCGATCCGTGGCGATCCTGGGCGCGTCGGCCACCGGCGGCTTCTCCACGCTGCCGTGCGTCTGCACGGAGATCGGTTGCTGCGTGGTGGTCCGCGTGGGGGCCGGCGCGGCGGTCGGCTTGTCGCCGCCGGTCGCGTTGCGGACGTCGTTGGTAGACGGCCGGTCCTGCGGGACACCGTGGTGTGACTCGAGCGGAGTCGGAACGGCCTGCGCATTGGGCAGGTCATCCGGCCGCACCACCCGCGTCGGCACTTCGTGGTGCGCCAGGGTGTTGGACTGCTCGACAGATCGGTCACTGCTGCGCTCGATCGGGCCGAGATGTCCACCCGGCACCGACGCTGGAGCATCTTGGTAAGCATGGGGATGAGGCTGCTCGCCCGGCACCGGCAACCGCACGGAGCCCGAAGCACCTTGCTGCGTAGGCGAATGCGGCTGCGCCGTCGGCATCGACAACCGCACGGAATCCGCAGCAGCTTGCAGCGTAGGCGAATGCGGCTGCGCCGTCGGCATCGACAGCCGTGCCGGAGTCGGCGCCTCTTGCTCCGTCTGCGGACGCGGTGCCTCCCCGTGCACACCGGGCGTAGACGCGTCGCCCGGCCGGCTGCTCGACAGCCCCGGCGGCGGCCCCACCGGCATGCCGCTGCGATCGCCGACCGGGGTGAGGTTCGTGGCGAACGGATCTCCCCTGCCCTCGCCCGAGTCTCCCACACCCACCGGCCGCGGCGTCGGCATCTGATTCGAGACGCCATCCAGCCCGGGAAGACCCTCATAGTCGCCACGCCGGTACGACGGCGCCGCGGCAGGATCGGAGTTCGGGCCGTCGCCCAGCTCATACGCGGGCGGCACGTCCTGGCTGAGGTCCGAGGCATCGAAGTGGACCTTGTCAACATCACCGACATGGATCTCACCCATCTTCGGCACACCACCGCCATGACCGCGCCGCCCACCCCCAGAACCGATCGCGCCCGCCAGACCCGACGTGAGACCATACCCCAGACTGCCGTCATCCTTGTTCATCACGTTGCTGATACCCGTGACGGTCACCCCGGTAATGCCGCCGTTGATCATCATGCCCGAGAACGTGTCCCCGAAACCCTCCGGCCGCAGCTTGTTCATACCCAAATGCAGACCCCCGCCGATCGCGCCACCGATCGCGCCCATCTCAACCATGCCAAGGGTGTTCTGCCAATTCCACGAGAAATCATCACCCTTGAGCTTGGCCTTGATCGCCATAATCGCCTGCACCGCGACGTCCAACCCGAACTGCGAGACCACACCGAACAACACCGCCATCGCCAACCGCTTCAAGATCTGCATCACAGTCAACCGACTGGCCGCGATCAGCCCCGGGACCAACGCCATCGTGCCACCAGCCGTCAACGGCGCATTCGCCACACACCACGCGATCTCCGCCGCCAGCAACGCCGACTGCGCGATGATCATGTACTTGGAATACTCCAACTGCTGCGCCGTCTTCGAAGACAGCTCCGCCAACTGCTCACCGGCCTCGCCCAACGCCGGCAACTGCTGATGCATCTGCGTGACAAACTTCCCGAACTGCTCAGCCGGCTGCCCGCTGATGTTGTCCATCACCTGCCGGAACACCGGCTCGAACTCACCAGTGACACCACTGAGCTGTCCGGCGAACGCCTTCCACTCACGACCGAGGGCCCGCATCCTGTCCTCGTCACCCTTCGGCCACCCCTGACCAGCGGTGATCTTCACCAGCCAATCGAGATCCGGGGGAATCTGAAGACTCATCGCCGGCCCTCCGTGTCTAGTACGTACCGGTCGTCACTCGTCCGCCGGCACGCTCGGCGTCTGCGGCGTCACCAGCTCCCCGCCGCGCGGCAGAAACGCCACCGGCTCAACCGGAACGTCGCCGTTCGCCGGAACCCACTGCACAGCACCACTCGCCGGCACTTTCGGCGTCATCGGCAGCACCGCCGTGCCCTCCCGCAGCGCGAACACCACCGGCTCACCCGGCACGACTTTCGAGCTCACGGTGCCGATACGGGAGCGCACCGCGGTGCCCTCCGGATCGCCGGCCAGGCGATTCGAGGCCTCACGCGCGACGCCGACCGAGCCCACATGCAGCTGCCGGGTCCGCCGCCGACCGCGTGACACAGGAGGAGCGGCGGTAGGCATACCAAGCGATACGGACATGGTCATCTCCTCGGATCAGGTGATGCGGACCCGGAAATCGACTGGCCTGCACTGTCCACACAGGACGCTAGCGCCGTCCCGCCGGACTTCCTACGCGGCGTTCCACCTGGCTGCACAACCGGACAGGATCACCCGATGGTGTGATGGGCACGCCCGCCGGCCGACCAAGCGAAGGGGCGCCCGGATTGCCGCGGCGCCCCCTCAACACCATTTCAGACCAAGGAAACCGGCGCCTTGTCCGGCTCCTGGCGGTTCGGACCACCACCGGCCAGGGCCTGCCGGATCGCGGTGGCGATGCCGCCGGCGGTGTAACCGTGCTCGTCGAGGATCTGCTGCCGGTTCGCGTGCGGGATGAAACGGCGCGGCACACCGAGGTTGTGGATCGGAGTTGTCATACCAGCATCGGTCGCAGCCTGCACGAAGCCGCCGCCGGCGCCACCCACCCGTCCGCTGCCTCCACGCAAGCTGTTCAGCCGCATCCACGCATGCACGGCTCAGCGGGCCCATGGACACGATGAGGGGCGTCGTTGGCCGACCCGTCGTGCAGAACATCGTAGGACCCGACGCGCCGCACGGCTTCGACCTGCTCATCCACAACAGCCTTGGGAACCCACCACCGTCGGGCCGCTCGTGACGTTCAAGGCAGCCACGTACGTGCGCGTGCGGTGACACGGCCCCACCGATCCCGTCCACCTCGTCTCCCCACCGAAGGCGTTCCGCCACCCGACCAACGGTCGGGTGGCGGAACGCCTTTCTGCCGATGTCAGCGCCCGAAGGGACCGCTCACCACTCCTGCGTCCAGGCCGAGTTCTCCCCACCCTCCGCGCCGATGCCCAGACCGGTGCGGCTGTTCCACCAGTAGCTGTCGATGTAGAACTCGCTGCCGTTGGTGTGCAGGCCGACCACGTCGACCTGCACCCACTGGCCGGCGGTGTCGAACGTCGACCACCAGCACTGGCCCGGCTTCTGGACCGGGCTCACCATGGACCTTGTGGTGAGGCCGTCGTAGCCGGGGATCGGCGTCGACAGGACATGGATGTAGCCAGAGTAGCCGCCCTGCGCACAGAACTGGATGTGGCCGTCGGGAATCGTCGACGCCGAGGCCGGCGCCGCACCGGCCACGATCCCGGCGACCAACGCGCCGGCGACACCCAGCGCGCGGAGGTTCCGACGGATCATCGTTTTGGCAGACATGTGACACTCCTGTTTCGGGGAGAACCGGAAGGCTGAACGCCATTCCGAATTGCCGTCGCAATCCTGACACGGCCGGAACTGGCCACCCAAAAAGACGTTCCCCTCAACGGAACAGCCGACGATATGGGGCTACTGGTTGCCCTTTTGTCCATGACGTCCGAGACAGATGACGTAGACCGCCCGGCAACAACCGTCTCAGGCGAGACCTCCATCAACGGGTAAACACATTCAGGCCGCGCGTCCGATGTAGTCGCGAACCACCGCTGGCAGAGTTCATTCCATCAGCAACGGACACATCGGAGGCCACAATGAACGCGAATACCGCCACCCGCTGCATCACCGTCAAGAAGCTTCTTGAGAACAGCTACCTCGCGGATTCGGCGACGTTGCCGAGCCGCCGGCAGTCGACGAGCGACATGCTGGTCAAGGGGCTGCCGGTCACGCTGACCTGGCTGGACGCCGCGGCGGTCGCCGACATCGACGTGGCCGACATCTGGGGTGTCGGCGTGGTGCCCTTCACCGACAATGGCGATGTCGTGACCGTGCGGCTGCAGCGCGGCATCGAGATCCCGGCCGGTGGCGTCGAGCCCTCGGACGCCGATCTCGAGGCGACGGCGCGGCGCGAGGCGTGGGAGGAGGCCCGCATCACCCTCGGCCGCCTTGAGCTGGCCCAAGTGGCACGGGTCGACCGCCGCGACATCGACGCGCCCGCCCAGTACCTGGTCTTCTTCACCGGCGCGGTGCGGTCGATGCCGGCGTTCGAGCAATGCCACGAGTCCTTCGAGCGACTGGTCGTCAGCTGCGAGGACTTCGCCGGCAAGGACGGGTTCGGCCCGTACAGCACGGCAGCGGACCGAAAGCGGATGATCGAGGATGCGAAGGCGGCGATGCGCCGGGCCGGCTCGGTGACGGTAGCCGCCTGACCCTCGGCCTGATCTACGTCAGATGTCGCGAACGAGATACGTCGTCAGCTGCGGGACCGCGACATGCTTCTTCTGCTTCACTGTTCACAAGTAAGTGCACGACTGCCCGGTTGGAGGCGCCTCGATGCGTGACGAGAACAATGGCGCGCTCCGCCAAGTGCTGATCGCGGTGAGCGATCAGCGAGTCCGCGCGGCACTGCGCACCTTTCTCACCGCGAATCCGCGAGTGGAAAGCATCATCGAGGCATACGGCCTCGACTCAGCCCTGGCATTGGCCCGCGCGCGCACTCCGACGATCGCGGTGGTCGACGTGCACCTGCCGACCAGGAACGACGGCCTGTCGCTCATTCGCCGACTGAGCCACGACTTCGCGGTTCCCGTGGTTTCCATCGGCATGGAAAGCAGCGCCCGCCGGAGCGCCCTGCAGGCCGGCGCAATCCGCTTTCTCGAAAAGGCCAGGGTCGTCGACGACCTGTTCGACACCCTCAACGCGCTCGGGTGACCGGCACCTCCGGCCAGGCCACGGCCGGCGGCAGCCGCCGCCCGGCCCCGCACCGAGCGAGTCAGTTCAGGTTCTGTAGGAAGAGCGTGGCCAACGCGTCGTCGACACTGACCCATCGTCCCTCGGCTCCGGGCGGCACCATGTCGTGCGTGCGGTCCAGGAAACAGGCCAGTTCGCGTGCGGGCGCCTCGAACCGGGCCCGGCCGGACGGTGAACTGATGACCAGCTCCACCGACTCCGCGTCCTCGGCGTCCGGGCGGATGCGCACATCGCCGGAGCCGGTCTCGGCGATCAGCCCGTCAGCCAGCAGGTCGCGGGCGAAGCACCATTCGACCCAGCGTGACGGGCCGGCGTGGAAGGCCATGGTGACGGCCCACGGGTCGCGGGTGTCATAGCGGAGCTCGACCTCGATCGGGACCGACGGCTCATCCGGCGCCACCAGCTCCAGCACCGCCATCGAGTGAAGCGTTGTGTGATCTTCTCGCATCGGACTCACTCCTTGATTCACACAGGTCAGCCAATTCGCCAATAGAACGGTATGCCCGCCCCACCTGCCGCCATACCCGATGTTCCAATACGCGGAATAAGCAAACGGGTCGAACGCTCGAAGTTCTGCTCGACGGAACGTCGACTCGACCGGGCCGATGCGGCGCGCTACCGTACGGGAATCACGGGCGGCAAGAATCATGACCGCCAGAGGTCACGGGCGGCGAGGGGTGGCGATAATGGAAAGCGCCGACAACGATCCGGAGGGCGGCGGCCGACTGACCGCTCGGCTGACGTTTGTCGTCCTGGTCGGGACCGTGCTGTTCCTGCCACCCCTGATCCCTGCCACTGGCGCCATTCTGCAACTCGGCCTGCCCGACGTGTGGCTGTACCTCTTCGCCGTCTGGACCGTGCTCATCGCCCTCGTGGCGCTCCTCGTGAAGTTCTCGGGATGACCTGATGCTCCAGACCTGGGTAGTGCTGACCATATCGATCGCCTACCTGCTGACCATGTTCGCGGTCGCCCATTACGGCGACCGCCGAGCCGCCCGCGGGCGCAGCGTCGTCCGAAACGGAACGGTGTACGGGCTTTCCCTCGCCGTCTACGCGACCTCATGGACATATTACGGCGGCGTCGGCAACGCGGCGAGCACCGGGTACGGATTCCTCCCCATTTATCTGGGCCCGACACTGATGATGGGGCTCGGCTGGCTCGTGCTGCGGCGCATCGTCCGGATCAGCCGCCGGCACCGGATCACCTCGCTGGCCGATTTCATCGCCGCCCGCTACGGCAAGAGCGCCGCGCTCGGCGGGCTGGTGTCCGTCATCGCGGTGATCGGCATCGTCCCGTACATCTCTCTCCAGCTCAAAGCGGTGTCGACCACGTTCGAGATCATCCGCCGCCACCCCGCGCTCACGTCGAGCACCGAACTCGGCCAGGTGCCGATGGTCCAGGACACGGCGCTGTACGCCGCGCTGCTCCTCGCCGGTTTCGCGGTGCTGTTCGGCACCCGTCATCTCGACGCCACCGAGCGGAACGAGGGAATGGTCGCGGCCATCGCCTTCGAGGCGACGGTGAAGCTGGTCGCCTTGCTCGCGGTCGGCGTGTTCGTGACCTTCGGGCTGTACCACGGCTTCGGCGACGTGTTCATGCGGGCGAAGGACGCGAACCTGGACCGGTTGTTCACCTTCAACGTCCCCCCAGGCACCTGGATCTGGGACAACGTGCTGGCGATGCTGGCGATCGTGCTGCTGCCCCGGCAATGGCAGGTGGGCGTGGTGGAGAACACCGACGAGCGCCACCTCAAGAAGGCCATGTGGCTGTTCCCGCTCTATCTGCTGGCGACGTCGGTGTTCGTGCTGCCGATCGCCGCCGCCGGTCTGCTGCGCCTCGGCAACCGGGTCGACGCCGACTCCTACGTGCTCGCCGTGCCGATGGCCGCCGGCCAACAGGCGCTCACGCTGCTGGTCTTCCTCGGCGGGCTGAGCGCGGCCACCGGCATGATCATCGTGGAGACGGTCGCGCTGTCCACCATGGTGTCCAACTCGCTGGTGCTCCCGGTCCTGTTGCGGCTCAACGCGAAGCTCACCCGGCGCAGCGATCTGGCGCCGACGATCCTCGGCATCCGCCGCGTCACCATCGTGGTGATCCTGCTGCTCGGATACGGCTACTTCCGGCTGGCCGGCCAGGCGTCCGCGCTCGCGCAGATCGGCCTCGTGTCGTTCGCCGCGGTCGCCCAGTTCGCGCCGGCCGTTCTCGGCGGCCTGTTCTGGAAGGGCGGCACCCGCAACGGCACCCTCGTCGGTCTGAGCGCCGGCTTCGTCGTATGGGCGTACACGTTGCTGCTGCCGACGGTGACCGATGCCGGCTGGATCTCGAGGTCGTTCGTGAGCGACGGGCCGTTCGGGATCCAGTGGCTGCGTCCCCAGCACCTTTTCGGGCTCACCGGCACGGACAGCATCACCCATGCGATGTTCTGGAGCGCGCTGGTCAACGTCGGCGGATACGTGGGTGTGTCGGTTTTTGGCCGACCACGGCTGGCCGAGCGGGAGCAGGCGATCCTGTTCGTCGACGCCTTGGCCGAGCCGACCGAGACCAGGAGACGGCACGGGCGCGTGGCCGTCGGCGAACTGCGCGAGCTGTTGAAGCGCTTCTTCAATCCGGCTGTAGCCGAGCGCACGCTGCATCCGTTCGCCGCCGCGCCCGAGCCGGTCGGCGGCGGCTCCGACGAGGCGGACGCCGACCTGGTCAATCACGTCGAGACCGTGCTGGCCGGCGTGGTCGGCGTGGCGTCCGCCCGGATCCTGGTCGCGTCGGTCGTCGGCGACGACCAGCTGAGCGTGCACGATGTCATCGGGATCATCGACGACGCGTCGGAAGTCGCGACCTTGGAGGAACGCCACCGGCTCGCGCGTGAACTCCACGATTCGGTGTGCCAGGCCCTGTTCTCCATGACCCTGCACACCCGCGCGGTCGAGTTGGCCGTGCAGAAGGCCGGCGGCGACCCCGACGGCCCGGTGGCCCGTGGCCTCAAGGAGTTGCGTGGCCTCACCCAGGGCGCGCTGTCGGAGATGCGGGCTTCCCTGTTCCAGCTCCGACCGAGTGCGCTGCACGAGGACGGGCTGGCCGAGGCGATCCGCAAGCAGGCCACCGCGATCGCCACCCGCGAGGGGGTGACGATCGAGGTTGAGGCCACCGACGAGCACTTGTCGCTCGGGCGACGCGCCGAAGGCGAGCTGTTCCGCGTGTTCCAGGAAGCCCTGCACAACAGCATCAAGCACGCCGAACCGCGGCAGATCGCCGTTCGGCTCGGCGAGCACCCCCAGCTCAGCGGGGCACTGCTGATCGAGATCGCCGACGACGGCCGCGGTTTCGATCCCGACGCCCGGCGAACCAGCGGCATGGGGCTGAGCGGGATGTCCGAGCGGATGGCCCGGATCGGCGGCCACCTCGTCATCGACAGCTGCCCCACCCGTTCGACCACCGTCCAGGCGATCCTTCCCGACGCTCTCGATGGCGTCGAACCACACCCGCGTCAGGAGAGTCAGTCATGAGCCATCCGGACGACGACGCGCGTATCCGAGTGTTCCTCGTAGATGACCATGCGGTCGTCCGCCGCGGCATGCGTGCGTTCTTCGACATGCTGGACGACGTCGAGGTGCTCGGCGAGGCGCCAGACGGGCAGGCCGCCCTCGACGAACTCGACGCCATGGCCAGCCGTGAGGATCTGCCCGACGTCGTGCTGATGGACCTGCACATGCCACGCCTGGACGGCATCGGCGCCACCAAAGCCATCAAGGAACGCCACCCCGGCGTCCAAGTGGTCGCCCTCACCAGCTTCAGCGAGGCCGAGCGGGTGCACATGGCACTGGAAGCCGGCGCGACCGGATATCTGCTCAAGGACGCCGAGGCCGACCAGGTGTGCGCCGCGGTCCGCGCGGCCGTGCGTGGGCAGGTGCACCTGGATCCGACGGTCGCCGGCATACTCACCCGATCCCTGGCGTCACCGCGGAAGACCGCGACCGCGCTCACACCCCGGGAACGGGAGATCCTGATCCTCGTGGCCCGCGGCAAGTCCAATCGGGACGTCGCCGACACCCTCGTCATCAGTGAGCGCACCGCACGAACCCATGTCAGCAACGTGCTGTCCAAACTCGGCCTGGCGTCACGAACGCAGGCCGCACTCTGGGCGGTGCGCGAAGGCCTGGTCAGCGCGCCGTGAAACAAGGAATGACGGGTCCCCGCGGGGACCCGCCACTGTCTCGGTCTCACGGGCGGCGCACCCACAGATTGGCACTGTTGTCGACAGGCCCGTCGGCGCAGTAGAACCAGTCGTCCCAGGAATGCCGGGCCTCGGTCCAGTGTTGGTTCGCGGAGTTGGCGTAACCTTGACAGTAGGACGCAGCCGCCCAGTGGTCAGCCTTGTAGAACGTCATGACATAGTCGTTCGAGGCGGCCAGAGCAGGGCCCGTGGTCGCAAACATTCCCGCGGCGATCACCGCGGCCAATCCCAACCCGACTGCCGTCTTCCTGAACAACATTTTCTCTCCCTTTCTCACACCCCCTCTGACGACAACCTTGACAGCATTCGTTGGTGACAGCATTGGGCGGCTGACCGATATTCGACCCACCGTAATCGGACGTATTCGCCGAGACAGTGGTCGCGGGCCGGCTACGTCATCTGTCCCGCCCCGCTGAACCTGGGCGCCGAAGACAGGAAGGCTCCTCAATGAGAGTGTCCGTGCTCGTGCCCGCGGCCGGCCGGGGCGTACGTCTCGGCGCCCCCATCCCGAAGGCGCTGGTCTCCGTGCTCGGGGCTCCGCTGCTGGTGCACGCCGTGCGCGGCCTGCTGGCCGCCGGCTGTGTCGACCAGGTTGTCGTCGCCGCTCCCCCGGACATGGTGACAGTGGTGGTCGACGCGCTCAGTGAGTTCGGTCCCACCGTCCGCGTTGTGCCAGGCGGCGAGGAACGTTCCGACTCGGTCCGCCTCGCGCTCGACGAGGCCGTGGCCATCCATCCCGACACCCGCGTTGTCCTCGTGCACGACGCGGCCCGCTGCTTCACGCCGCCCGAGGTCGTCCGCGCGGTTGTCGACGCCGTGAAAGCCGGTGCGCCGGCGGTGATTCCCGTGCTGCCGGTCGCCGACACCGTCAAACAGGTCGATTCCACTGGCCTTGTGGTCGCCACCCCGGATCGGTCGCACCTGCGAATAGTCCAGACCCCACAGGGCTTCGACGTGGATTTGCTGCGACGCGCCCATGATCAGCAAGATGCTCCGGTGACCGACGACGCCGGTCTGGTCGAGCGGCTGGGCGAGCCCGTCGCCACCGTCGCCGGCCACCCGCACGCGCTGAAGATCACCACGCCGTTCGATCTCGTGGTCGCCGAGGCGCTGTTCTCAGGAGCCCAGCTGTGACATTCCTCCCCCGCGTCGGCATCGGCACCGACGTGCATCCGATCGAAGCCGGCCGCGAGTGCTGGCTGGCCGGGCTGCACTGGCCGGACACCGACGGCTGCGAGGGCCACTCCGACGGCGACGTCGCCGCGCACGCGCTGTGCGACGCGCTGCTGTCCGCCGCCGGGCTGGGCGACCTGGGCGCGGTGTTCGGCACCGGCGACCCGCAATGGGCCGGCGCCAGCGGCGTGACACTGCTCGCCGAGGTCCGCCGCCGTCTCGACGAGGCCGGCTTCACCGTGGGCAACGCCGCGGTGCAGGTGATCGGCAACCGCCCCAAGATCGGCAAGCGTCGCGACGAGGCGCAGCGGGTGCTCTCGGATGTGGTCGGCGGTCCGGTCTCGGTCTCCGGCACGACCACCGACGGCCTCGGCCTCACCGGTCGCGGCGAGGGCATCGCCGCCGTGGCCACCGCGCTGGTCGTGCCGACCACGTAGCGCCTCACCAGAGGTCGGCACACTCGCTCATCAGAGGATTTCACTGGCCGTCGAGAGAAGCCGGCAACGACGGAGTAAACGACCCCACCATTCCGACCGTCGATGCTCATACAGTTCAAACCGCCGATCGAGGTCGCGCAACGTCATTCGCGCGGCCAGGAAGGCGACGCACCGCGGGCAACGCGGCCCGGGTGAGGACTCCAGCGGGCCGAGCGCCACTAGAGCGCCGCACACCGCTTCCGGCTCGGGTCGATGTTCGGTGAACTCTTCATCTGTCACCGCGTGGTCCACGCCGTCGGATTCGGACGTGAACCACGCGGTGAAGATTTTGTTACTGGTCATGTTCCTGAGCGTCCTCCAAGGTGCGTCGTCTGACGAAATCGCCGTTCCGCGGTGCTGAACGTCTCATTCGGCCAAGCACAGGGCACAGCCGCGCCTTGAAAGTGGCGTATTCAACCATCAAGCTGGTCGTCGAGTGGTTACCGTCTCGCCACTGGACCGTTACTGCTTGAACGCCCCGACCGGCACGTCGACCACCAGGTTCACTTCCACCAGCACGTCGGGTGAATACAGGGATTCGACGCCGACGTAGGTGCTCGCGGGCGGCGGTGCTCCATTGGACCTCAGCGTCGACACGGTCACCTCGGTCAGCTCGGGCGTCTGACCGACAACGAAGATCGTCTCGCTGATGATGGAACCAGGCCCGCCCCCCAGTTCCGCAAGAACATGTCCGATATTGACATTGATCTGTTCGGTCTACGCCAGGTGCGTCGTGCCGACGATGTTGCCGTGCGCGTCCAAGGCGACTTGTCCGGACACGTGGCAAGCGACCCGGCCACCACGATCTGGCTGATTGTGTCCGGAATCCTGTGCATGGTGTACGGGTTGAGACGTCGTACCGCCATTTATTCCCTTTCTCTGACGTGTCAACGATTGCCCGGTCGCAGCTGCGCGGCGGCGTCGAGCAGCTCTTCGCGGGCCCCGCGTTCGTCGGCCTCCGTCGCCCGGGCGACGTACCCGTCGGGCCGAATCAGGGCCGCGTTGACGGCCGCCCACTCGACCCGCTCCTGGCCGGTGAACGTGTGCACCGACATGCCACGTTCGCGCAGCTCTGTCGCAATGACCGCTTGTTCCACCCGCTTCCGACGCGTTGCGCCGGGGTCCCGTCGCCACGAAATCGCCACTAGATCATGACTCGGCGACGCAACGACGTTCACCGCCCGCAGCCGCGCTCGGCCCGGGCGGCACTACCTCGATCGTGTTCGGGCTGCCGGCCATCAACCGGCTGCCGGAGGGCCACACCGCCGACACCGTCCTGGTGATCACCGTCGGCTGCGTGCTCGGCAGTGCGCTGGTGCACGGCATGGGCGCGCGGCCGGCGACCCGCCTGCGCACCGTCGGGGTGTGACGGCCGCCGGGGCCGGGGGCCGTCACTGGTCAGCTCACCGCGCAGCCGGCGCCGGCGACGGCGTAGCCGGTCGGCTGACCCGATGCGGACCCGTTGGCCTGGAAGCCGATCGACGCGCTGGCCTCATGCCGATCTGGCCGGTTCCCATGTACGCCAACAGGTTCTGCAGCCAGACCCGGTCATTCGGGTCGGCGGGGGTGCTGCCGAACTCGCCGACCAGCACCGGTGCGATGTGCGGCGACGACGCGATGCCGGACGTGCAGAGCACGTCCGGCATCGCGAGGTCAGCGCGGGATGGCTTGTCTTCTAGGCGCAGTGAATTCCGGTCGCCAGCTCGCCGGCTGCGGCCAGCAGCGAGATCGGGTGCGGCGGATGACGGGAGACGAGCTCTGGTCATCCCTACTTGGCCAGCCCCGCGACGAGGTTGATCGTGGCGGCGATGATGACCGCGCCGAACAGGTAGGACAGCAGGGCGTGGCGCAACGCGGTCGCGCGAACGGTCTTGGACGTCAAGGCGGTGTCCGACACCTGGAAGGTCATGCCGATGGTGAAGGCGAGGTAGGCGAAGTCGGTGTAGCGCGGCGGCATGTCCTCGTTGAAGTCGATACCACCAGGCGAACCGACGTAGTAGAGGCGGGCGTAGCGCATGGTGAAAACCGTGTGCACCGCGGCCCAGGCCAGCGCGACGCTGAGCACGCTCATGCCGGCCTGCACGTCCTGGCCGCCACCGGAATCGCCGGCGGCCAGGAGCACGCCCACTGCGGCCAGGCTGGCCACCGCAGCGGCCAGCACCAGCAGATCGGCCACGGCCCGGCCGGGATCCTCGCGGACGGCGTGAGCCGCGGTGGCCGAGGAGCCCATCGGCCACATGGTGATCCAGAACCACACCACGAACACGGTGGCCGCCGTCGTCCAGCCGATCAGCACACCGTACGGCCAACTCAGCAGCAGGACGCCGGCGGCGCCGGCAAGGAGCCCGACGACGAAGGAGACCACCAGCCTCGCTCGCGCCGACGCACCACCGCCGTTCCCGGAGACAGCCAGCCTGCCGAGGAACCGACGATTTCTCGCGCGGGAGCCCGAACTCATGGCAGTGGATACCCGGTTCGACGGCGTTCATGCCGCTCGCGTCGGCAAGCTGGCCGAGCCGACACCAGGCAGGGGTCACGCCCCCGGAACATCCGCGGACACCCCTTCCGCGTCAGCGCCCTGCCCGTGTCCCACGCCCGCGCGGACCGCGCCGCCGGCGATGAGTCGAGTGTCGTCAATTCTGGTCTAAGCCACTTGACTTAACGGGTGCCATGATGCCACCCTCCATCCCAGAAGGACCCCGTCCGACGACGGGTCCCCCGCACGCAACGGAAGTGCTCGGATGCACCTTGCAGAAAGTCATGCCACCGGGGTGGACATCTCCAGCCGCGCCTTCTGGGCCAAGGACTTCCACCATCGGGACGAGTCGTTCGCACGGCTGCGGGCGCGGGCGGCGGTGAGCTGGCATCCGCCGATGGAGGTGAGCTATCCACACGACGAACGCGGATTCTGGGCCGTCACCAGGGCGGCGGACATCTCAGCGGTCAGCCGGGAGCCCGAACTCTTCTCGTCACGACACGGGATCGCCGCCGAACCGCTGCCGCGGCGGCACTCGGCCCACTCCTCGTTCTTCCTGTCCATGGATCCACCCGAGCACGGTCGCTACCGGGCGCTGGTCAACGCGGCGTTCACGCCGAAGGCGGTCGGCCGGATCGCCGAGCGCATCGAGGCCGACGCGGCGCAGATCGTCGATTCGCTGGTCGGCGCCGGGGACATCGAGTTCGTCGCGGACTGCGCGAGCCGCCTGCCGCTCACCACGTTCTCCGACATCGTCGGCGTTCCACCGTCGGAGCGCGCACGGGTCGCCGAAGCGGCGCACACGCTCATCGGCGGCGGCAAGGCCGAGGGGCTGCCGCCCGAGAGTGTCCTGGCGGCGAAGATGTCCGAGTACCAGTACTTGCTGGCGATGGGGGCCAGCATGGCCGAGCACCGGCGTAGGAAGCCGTCCGACGACCTGCTCACCGGGCTCGTCCAGGCCGAGATCGACGGGGCACGGCTGACCGACCGCGAGATCGGCCAGTTCATGACGCTGATCAGCGTCGCGGGCACCGACACGACGAAGCAGACCACGACGCTGACGGCGTTGGCGCTGGACCAGCACCCCGACCAACGCGACTGGCTGCTGGCCGACTTCGACGGCCGGGTCATGCCGGCCATCGAGGAGTTCGTCCGCCACGCCACGCCGGTCATGACCTTCGCCCGCACGGCCACCGCGGACACCGAACTCCATGGCGCGCCCATCGCCGCCGGCGACAAGGTCGTCCTCTTCTACTGCTCCGGCAACCGGGACGGCGCGGTGTTCACCGACCCGGAGAAGTTCGACCTGCGCCGCCCGCGGTCACGTCACGTCTCCTTCGGTGGCGGCGGCCCGCACTACTGTCTGGGCGCCGGGGTCGCCAGGACCCAGTTGAGAGCCCTGTTCAAGCAACTGCTGACCCGCCTGCCCGGCATCGAGTTCGGCACTCCGGTCCGGCTCGCCGGGAGTTTCGTCAACGGCATCGCCACGCTGCCCGCCCGCGTCGGCTGACGACCTCAACACCGCCACTGGAGGCGTCGATGACTCATTCCCGAGCGGCCGTGCTGCGCGGCCCCGAGGCGCCGTACGTGGTCGAGGACGTGGTGATCGAGGATCCCCGGCCCGGTGAGGTGCTGGTCCGGGTCGTCGCCGCCGGACTGTGCCACACCGACCTGATCGCCCGGAGTCCGTTCTTCGGCCCGGAATTCCACCCGGCCATCCTCGGCCACGAAGGCGCGGGCGTGGTCGATCGCGTGGGCGACGGGGTGACGGCGGTAGCCCCCGGCGACCATGTGGTGCTCACCTTCGACTCGTGCGGAACGTGTGCTGCCTGTCTGCGCGGTGGTCCCGCCTACTGCGCGACATTCCGTGCGCGCAACCTCAGCGGCCGGCGGCTTGACGGCACGGGCTCGGCGCACGACTCCGCCGGGCGGCCGATCACCAGCAGGTGGTTCGCGCAGTCCTCGTTCAGCGAGTACGCGATCGCCACCGAACGCAACGTCGTGCGGGTTGATCCCGATGCTCCGCTTGATCTGCTCGGGCCCCTCGGCTGTGGCGTGCAGACCGGCGCCGGGGCCGTGCTCAACGAACTTCGCGTCCGGCCGGGCAGCTCCGTCGTCGTGTTCGGCGCCGGAGCTGTCGGGTTGTCCGCGGTGATGGCAGCCAAGCTCGCCGGGGCCGACGAGATCGTCGCGGTCGACCTCAACCCGGCGAGGTTGGCCACGGCGATCGAACTGGGCGCCGTTCGAACGGTGCACGCCACGACCGACGATCTGGCCGAAGCGGTGGTCGCCGACGGCCCGGGTTTCGATTTCAGCATCGACACCACGGGTGTGGGCGCCGTGATGTCCACGGCGATCACAGTGCTTGCCCGGCGAGGAAAGTGTGCGCTTCTCGGCGCCGGACGGGACTCACTGACCGTGCTTCCGTCGGAGCTCGGCGGCCGGTCGGTCACCTACGTCTACGAGGGCAGCGCGATCCCACGGCTGTTCATCCCCGAGCTGATCAGGTTCTGGCGACGTGGTCTGTTCCCGTTCGACCGGCTCGTCCGGCACTACCAGCTCGATCAACTCAATGTCGCGGAATCCGACACGCGCGGCGGTGTTGTGGTCAAACCGGTCCTGCTGATGGGAAACGCCTGATGTCCGAGCACACCATGACGATCGGCGGCGCTCGCGCCGGGACGGCCCGCCGGTTCGACGTCGTCAATCCGGCGACCGGCAGCGTGTTCGCGACCGCCCCGGCCGCGGCCCCCGACGACGTCGAGGCGGCCGTGTCGGCGGCGCACCAGGCGTTCGCTTCGTGGAAACGGGACGAGGGCGCTCGGCGGAAGGCCATGCATGCCGCTGCCGACGCCGTCGACGCCGCCGGCCCGGAGTTGGCTGCCCTGCTCACGGCCGAACAGGGCAAGCCGCTCACCGATGCGGCGACGGAGGTGCAGCGGTCGGCGCTGTGGCTGCGCTACCACGCGGATCTGGAGCTGCCGGTCGAGGTCGTCCGCGACGACGCCACCGGCTACGCCGAGGTGCATCGCCGGCCGCTCGGCGTCGTCGCCGCCATCACCCCGTGGAACTTCCCGCTGACACTGGCGATGTGGAAGATCGCGCCGGCGCTGCGCGCCGGCAACACCGTCGTGGTGAAGCCGTCGCCGTTCACGCCGCTGGCGACACTGGCGCTGGGCGAAGTGCTGCGGCCGGTCCTGCCGCCCGGTGTCCTCAACGTCATCGCCGGCCCCGACCCGCTCGGCTCGCTGCTGACCGGGCACCGGCTCGTCCGCAAGATCAGCTTCACCGGTTCGACCGAGACGGGCAAACGGGTGGCGGCCGCGGCGGCCCCCGACCTCAAGCGCGTCACGCTCGAACTCGGCGGCAACGACCCCGCGATAGTCCTGCCGGACGTGGAGATCGGCACGATCGCCCAACGCCTGTTCGCCAGCGCCTTCATGAACAACGGCCAGGTCTGTCTGGCGGTCAAGCGGGTCTACGCCCACGCGAGCATCTGCGACGAGCTCGTCGACGCCCTCGCGGCCATCGCGCGGTCGGTCAAGGTGGACGACGGAACGGTCGAGGGCGCCGTGTTGGGCCCGATCAACAATCGGCCCCAACTCGACCGCGTGACCTCTCTGGTGGACGACGCGATCGTCCGGGGCGCGCGGGTGGCGGCCGGCGGCCGGGCGATCGACCGGCCCGGCTACTTCTACCGGCCGACCATCCTCACGGACGTCTCGGACGGCGTCGCGATCGTCGACGACGAGCAGTTCGGGCCGGCGCTGCCGGTCATCCGCTACGACGACGTCGAGGACGCCGTGGCCCGGGCCAACAACAGCCGGTTCGGGCTCACGGCGTCCGTCTGGTCGGCCGATGTGGCCGAGGCCGCCCGGATCGCGGCGGACCTCGACGCCGGACAGGTCTCACTCAACGTCCACGGCTTCGGGGTCTGGCCCGACCTGCCCTTCGGCGGTCACAAGTGGAGCGGGATCGGCGTGGAGAACGGCCGTTGGGGGTTGCACGCCTACACCGAGACGCAGGTGATCACCGGTCCGGTCCGTCCCTGAGCGCGGGAGCACAAATGTCCACAGCAGACACCCCGATCGCCGTTCACGGCGCGTACGCGATCGCACGGACCGACCCCACCCGCGTCGCGATCGTCAGCCCGTCCGGCCGCCGGGTGAGCTTCGGCGACCTGGTCGCCGCGGCCAACCAGGTCGCCAACGGCCTGCGGGGGCTGGGGCTGCGTCGAGGCGACGTGATCGCCAGCATCCAGCACAACTCGGCCGAGCATGTCGAGGTCGTGCTGGCCGCGTTCCAGATCGGACTGTACGTGGTGCCGGTGAACAGCCACCTGGCGCCGAGCGAGATCAGCCACATCGTGCGGGACTCGGGGGCCGGTGTCGTGGTCGCCACCGACGGTCTGGCCGGCGGCCTCGAGTCGGCGGATCTCCCGGCCGCCCGCTACGCGGTGGGCGCGCCGGTTCCCGGCTGGCGGCCCTACTCCGCGCTGCGCGACGACCAGCCCGCCCACCCGCCGCACGACCGCGAGGCCGGCTCGATCATGGGGTACACCTCGGGCACAACCGGACGCCCGAAGGGGGTGCGCCGCCCGCTGCCGCAACTGCCGCCCGAAGTGGTCATCGCCCAGATGGCGCGGCACTACGGCAAGTTCGGGATCACCGCCGGCCGAGGTGTCCATCTCGTCTGCGCGCCGCTCTACCACGCGGCGCCGGGCAACCTCGCCCTGTGCAGCCTGCACCTCGGCCACACCGTCGTGATCCACCCGCGGTTCGACGCCGTTCGGACGCTGGAGGACATCGAGTGGCACGGCGTCACGACCACGCACCTGGTGCCCACTCACCTGCACCGGCTGTTGGCCCTGCCCGACGAGGTGCGGGAGCAGTGGGACACCTCCAGCCTGCGGGTGGTCATGCTGGCCGGCGCGCCCTGTCCGGTGCGGGACAAGCAGCGGGCGATCGAGTGGCTCGGCCCGGTCGTGTGGGAGTACCTCGGATCCACCGAGGGCGTGGTCTGCCACATCGGCCCGGTGGAGTGGCTCGAACACCCGGGCTCCGTCGGCAAGCCCGCGCTGGTCAAGATCCTTGACGACCAGGGCGACCCGACTCCGCCGGGCGAGCCCGGCCGGATCTACTTCCCGGCCGCGGCGGCGCCGTTCGAGTACCACAACGATCCGGCGAAGACGGCGGCCGCGATCCGCTCCGACGGGTTCGCGACCGTGGGCGACATCGGCCGGCTGGACGCCGACGGCTATCTGTACGTGCTGGACCGCCGGGACGACCTGATCATCTCCGGTGGCGTGAACATCTACCCGGCCGAGATCGAGCAGCACCTGCTGACCCATCCCGCGGTCGCGGACGTGGCCGTCATCGGCGTGCCGGATCCCGAGTGGGGCCACCGCGTTCTCGCCGTGGTGCGTCCCGGGCCCGCCGTCGTCGCCGGGCCCGACCTGGCCGAGGAGCTCGACGCGTTCTGCCGGGCCGGGCTCGCGGCACTCAAATGTCCGCGCCGCTACGAGTTCATGGCCGACCTGCCCCGCTCGGAGAGCGGAAAGCTGCTCCGGCGAACGCTGCGCGCCCGGTTCGCCGGCGTCCTCGGCCGACGCTGCGGCACAGGACCAACGGAGGAGTCATGACGACACTCGAAGGACGGGTGGCCGTGGTCACCGGCGGCGGCCGCGGCATCGGCGCCGCGATCGCGCGGCGGTTCGCCGCCGAAGGCGCGGCCGTCGTGATCAACGATCTCGGCGCCACTCCCGACGGAACGGGCGATGACGCCGGCCCGGCCGCGCAGGTCGCCGCGGAGATCGCGACGGCAGGCGGGCGGGCCCTCGCCGACTGCGGCGACGTCGCCGACACCGCGACCGGCCAGCGGCTGGTCGACATGGCGGTCGACACCTTCGGCCGGCTCGACATCGTCGTCAACGTCGCCGGCATCCTCCGCGATCGGATGATCTTCAACCTCACCGAGCAGGACTGGGATCAGGTGATCCGGGTGCACCTGCGGGGCCACTACAGCACCATCCGGCCCGCCTCCGCCTACTTCCGACAACGGCGCGATCCTCAGGGGCACTACCGGATCATCAACTTCACGTCCTCGTCGGGTCTGCAGGGCTCCCCCGGGCAACCGAACTACGCGGCCGCCAAGATGGGCGTCGTCGGGCTGACCTACTCACTCGCCCAGGCGCTGGCCAAGTACGGGGTCACCGCCAACGCCATCGCCCCCACCGCCGCGACCCGCCTGGTCGCGACCGTGGCGCCGGGGGCACTGCCGGCAGAACTGGCCGCCGACAACATCGCGCCGCTGGCCGCGTACCTGGCCGGGACCAGGTCCGGCTGGCTCACCGGCCGGGTCCTGTCCGCAGCCGGCCATCGGGTCGGCCTCTACGCCAACCCGCACGAGATCAGCGAGGTCGACGCCGACGTGCCATGGCAGACCAGTGACCTGGCGGCGGCGATCGAGGCGAGGTTCCGCCCACTCGCCGACGGCCTGCCCCACTCGGTGTTCACGGCGAGGCGGTGACATGGTGCTGCACACCGACAACGTCGGCCGGGCCTGGGACGCCGGCGAGTCGAGCTGGACCTCGACCGACGCGATCCTCTACGCGCTCGGCGTCGGCGCCGGCACGGCGGAGCTGGCCTTCACTACCGAAAGCCCGACGCAGCTGACGCTGCCGACGTTCCCGTTGGTGCTCAACGGACATCGCAATGGCAGCCTGGCCGATCTGATCGGCGACTTCGACCACGCCAGGCTGCTGCACGGCGAGCAGTCCATCTCGCTGCACTCGGCGATCCCGCCGGCCGGCACGGCGCGAGCCACCGCCGAGCTCGAAGGCGTCAACGACAAGGGCCGGGACGCCGTGGTCTGGCTGAAGTCCGCGCTGCGGGACGGGTCGACCGACGCGCTGCTCGCCGAGCTGCGAACCGGGCTGTTCCTCCGCGGCGCGGGCGGGTTCGGCGGGCCGCGCGGCGAATCGGTTCCCTGGCAGCCGCCGGACCGGGCGCCCGATCACATCGTCAGCTACCACACGAGCCCGGACCAGGCGTTGCTGTATCGGCTCAGCGGTGACCGCAATCCGCTGCACAGCGATCCCGGCCACGCGGCGAGGGCCGGGTTCGACCGCCCGATCCTGCACGGCCTGTGCACCTACGGGTTCACCGGCCGCGCCCTGCTGCACACCCTCTGCGGCTCGGACCCGGACGAGTTCGGCTCCATGTCGGCTCGGTTTGCCGCGCCCGTCCTGCCCGGGCAGACGCTCAACGTGCTCATATGGGTCACCGGCGACGACGACGCGGTGTTCCAGACCCGTGTCGGCGCCACCGCCGTGCTCGACCACGGCACGTTCTCCAGGAGAGCACGATGAGCACCCCCGCGCCGACACCGGACACCGCGCCGTACTGGGCCGCCGCCGCCGAGGGCAGGCTGGAGATCCAACACTGCAACGCCTGTGGCCGGCACTACTTCTACCCGCGGCCGTTCTGCCGTCACTGCTTCTCCCCCGACGTCGCCTGGGTCGAGGTCACCGGCAACGCGCGCCTGCTCTCCTACGTGATCGCCCGGAAACCGTTGCGCGGATTCGAACCCGTGTCACCGGTCATCGCAGTGGTCGAGCTGGACGAGGGCCCCAGACTGATGACCAACATCGTCGACATCGACCCGGATCCCGACCTGCTCGTGCTCGACATGCCCCTGCGGGTCCGCTTCCACCAGCGAGACGACATGACCCTGCCGGTGTTCGCGCCGACCGGCGACCGACCCGGAGTCCCGACATGACCAGCATGCACGGCGGGGACATCGCGATCGTCGGCGCGGCCGAAACCGACCGGATCGGCGCACTGCCCGGCCACTCGATGCTGGCGCTGCATGCCGAGGCCGCCCGCAACGCGCTCGCCGACGCCGGCCTCACGCCTCGGGACGTGGATGGGCTGGCCGCCGCCGAACCACTGTCCATCGAGGTCGCTCACCACCTCGGGATCACCCCTCGGTGGCTCGACGGGACCAATGTCGGCGGCGGCAGTTTCCTGTCGCACGTGCGTCACGCCGCCGCCGCGATCGCCGCCGGCGCCGCCGAGGTCGTGCTCGTCACGCACGGGGAGTCCGGCCGGTCGAGGATCGGGTCCGCCGGGCATTCCGCCACGCGCACGTCGCCGCAGGGCCAGTTCGAGTGGCCCTACGGAGCCGTCCTGCCGCACACCGCCTTCACCGTGCCCGCGCTGAGGTTCCTGCACGACCGCGGGCTCGACCGCCGGGCGCTGGCCGAGGTTGTCGTCGCGCAACGGGAATGGGCCGTGGACAACCAGCGCGCCTGGCGGCGGAACCGGGTGACCGTGGACGACGTGCTCGACGACGACGTGGTGTCTTTCCCCTTCACCAAGCAGATGTGCTGCGTCGTCACCGACGGCGGCGGCGCCCTGGTCCTCACCAGCCGCCACCGCGCGGCGCAGTCGCCCCGCCCGCCCGTCTACCTGCTCGGCTCCGGTGAGTCGGCCGGGTCGACGATGGTGTCCCAGATGGACGACCTGGGCAGCTTCCTCGGCTTCCGGCTGTCCTCCGCGGACGCCTTCGCCACCGCTGGCGTCCGCCCGGAGGACATCGACCACCTGATGGTCTACGACGCCTTCGCGCACCTGCCGCTGTACGGGTTGGAGGACCTCGGCTTCGTCGGACGCGGTGAGTCAGCTGGCTTCATCGCCGACGGTCACACCCGCCCCGGCGGCTCGTTGCCGATGAACACCAACGGCGGCGGGCTGTCCTACACGCACACCGGCAAGTACGGCATGTTCGCCATCCTCGAGTCGGTGCGGCAACTGCGCGGCGAAGCGGCTGTCCAGGTCCCTGGCGTGACGCTCGGCTTTGTGCAGGGTGTGGGCCTGTTCTTCGCCGGCGCGTCCAGCCTGGTGCTGTCCAACACCCGGCCGTGAGCTGCTAGTTTCACGGACATGGCAGGGAAGAAGAGCACGGCCCACGGTGGTGCGTCGACCACTCCGGACGCCATCCTCGCCGCGGCCGAGCGACTCTTCGCCGAGGGCGGCATCGGCGCGGTGTCCAACCGCCGGATCGCCGAAGCGGCCGGCGCGGCCAACCACTTCGCCGTCGGCTACCACTTCGGCACCAAGGAGAACCTCGTGCTGGCGCTCATGCGCCGGCACATCGACGGAATGGATCGCCTGCGTCGGTCCGCCGCCGAGGAGCTGGCCGGCAGCTCGGACCCTCGAGGATTTGTCGCCGCGCTGGTCCGCCAGCTGCCCGCGTACCTCGCGACGCTGCAACCGCCCACCTATGCGGCGCGGTTCGCGCTGCAGACGCTGACCGACCCGAGCTGGCTCGACATCGGTCTGCGTGAGTCGGCGACCTCCGCCGACGAGGCGCTGCGCGGCGGACTCCGCGCGGCCCTGCGCGGCAACGATCTCGGGATCACCTCGGATGTGCTGCAAGCGCGGGTGACGGCCCTGCGGGTTCTGCTGCCGTCGGTGTGCGCCGAGCACGAACGCCTCGGCAGCCGCAGCCGCTTCCGCTCCTGGGACGCGGTCGCCGACTTCCTGGAGGACACCGGCTGCGGACTCGTGCTCGCCCCGGTCGTCGCCGGCAAACGCCGGAAGGCCACAAGGAACGCCGGTTCCTAGCCGATCGGCGGATCCCGGCCGGTGATCAACCAGCACCTGACCGTCCCACCGGATCAGCTGGCCACGCTCAAGCAGAGCCACCACAGCGACGCGCCGAACCGGACCGAGGGGACGGCCCTTCACCCGGCGGTGAGGACTCCGGAGTCGTGGGCGAGGATCGCCGCCTGCACCCGGTTGACGCACTGCAGCTTGGCCAGAATGCGGCTGATGTGGGCCTTCGCGGTGCCCTCGCTCATGTGCAGGCTCCTGGCGATCTCACCGTTGGACAGCCCGTTGCCGACCTGGACGAGCACATCGAGCTCCTTGTCGGTGAGCACCGCCAACCGGCGTCTGGCCGCCACCACACGGTCGTCCTCGGGCGCGATGAACTGGCTGATGAGCCGTTGCGTGATCGCCGGCGAGAGGATCGACTCACCACGGGCCGCGATCCGGACCGCCTGGATCAGCTCGTCCGGCGGGGTGTCCTTGAGCAGGAACCCGACGGCCCCGGCCCGCAGCGCGCGGGCGACGTTGGCGTCCTCACCGAACGTGGACAGCATGACGACGTGGGTGCGGATGGCCGGCGGCTGGATCTCCCGCGCCGTGGCGATCCCGTCCAGTTTGGGCATGCGGATGTCGACGAGCGCGACGTCGGGCTGGTGGCGGCGCGCGAGCTTCACCGCCTCGGCCCCGTCCGCGCACTCGGCCACGACCTCGACATCGCCGGCGGCGGCCAGCACCAACCGAATGCCGGTCCTGATCAGGGCCTCGTCGTCGGCGAGCAGGACCCTGATCACGCGGACACACCAACCGGGGCGACGGTGACCGGGAGGACCGCCCGCACGACGAAACGATCCCCGTCCGGGCCGGTGGTCAGCGTGCCGCCGGCCAGGCGGACCCGTTCGAGCAGGCCGACCAGCCCGAGCCGGGTGCCGGGCGCCGGCGTGGCGGACGGCGGCGCGAGCCGGTTGCTGGTCTCGACGGTGAGCTCCGCGTCGCGTCGCCGCACCCGCACGCGAGCCGGCATCCCCGGCGCGTGCTTGTGCACATTGGTCAGGGATTCGCGGACCAGCCGGTGAACCGTGCGGCGGATCTGCTGGTCGACGTCGGCCAGGTCGTCACCGTCCCATTCCAGTTCCACCGGCGTTCCCGCCTGCTGTGAGGCCCGCACCAACCCGGTCACGTCGGCGCGGGTCCCGATGCCGGCGTCGCGCCCGTCCTGCCCCGGGCTCGCGTCATCGGTGACCACATCTTCCTTGAGCACGTCCAAGACCCCGCGAAGTTCGTCCAATGCCTGCTTGGCAGTAGTACGCACCAACACCGCCTGCTCGCTCAGCTGCGGGGCGGTGTTTCTGGCGTGCAGCTCCAGGGCGCCGGCGTGCAGGCTGATGAGGCTGAGCCGGTGGCCGATCAGGTCGTGCATCTCGCTCGCGATCCGGGCACGCTCGGCCATCCGGGCCTGGCTCTCGGCGAGCCGGTTGGCCCGTCGCAGAATCTCGTTGCGTTCCTTGAGATCCATGAGCCGGCGGGCCCGAGCGCCGACCAAGGCCCCCACGGCCGCCGCGGGCACCACAGCCGCCGTCGCGCCCAATGCGGCGAACACGAGGACGTCGCCGTCGGCGGCGCCCGGCAGGCGGTGGTACCCGCCCAGCACGGCCAGGATCCAGGAGGCCGACAACGCCGCGCTCGCCCAGTACGGCGACGAGGTCCGCCGCGCCGTGCCGTAGGCGAGCAGCGCCACTGCGAGCACGGCTGCCGGCGGCGCGAACCACAAGCAGGCCGACGCCACCACCACACCGACGGCGGGCCAGGAGAAGCGGGCCAGCAACGCCGCGAGCACCAGCGTGGCTGCGGCCGGCCGCAGCGGCGACGGCGAGCCGAGGGATTCGGGGACCATCGACCAACCGATGAGGACCGGCAGGACGAGCACCTTGATCAGCCCGGGCCGACTCGTCGCGCCCAACCACGCCCGAATCGCGCCGAGGCTGCCAGATCCGATCCGTGCCACCCTCACGCGAGGGGTCGCGCCCATGTTCTCTCCCCTGTGCCCCATGGTCACTGTGCGACAGCTCGGCGCAACCGCGCAGCGGCCAGCGCGGCGGGGCCGACGATCCACAGGAGCAAGGCGAACACCACCGGCGCCACACTGCTCGGGGTCACCGCGAGGTGGCTGACCGCCCCCCAGGCCGCGGTGAAGTCGAACCACTGCCCGGCCTCGCCGGCCCCGGCCAACGCCGTCGGAATCACCACGTAGACAGCGACCAGGGTCACGGCCGACGCCCGAATCGCCGCACCGAGGAAGAATCCCACGGTGACGTTGACCAACACCCCGAGCAGCACCTGCCCGAGCCAGCCGCCCAGGCCCGACCCGGCCGCCACCAGCCACCCGTTGCCGGCCAACGTGATCACCACGCCGATCCAGGTCAGCGCCGCGAATCCGGCGGTGACGGCCAACGCCCAGATCAGGGCCGACGCGTAGCAGGCTCCGAGCCACCACATCCGTCGCGGGGCCACCGTGAGCACCAGGACCGCCCATCGTGATCGGAACGGCGCGCTCCCCGCGAACACGCCGAGGCCGAGCCAGACCAGCACCGAGAACTGAGCCGAGTAGTCGAGCCGCTGGCCGGCCGTGCCCTCGGAGACCGATCCCGACAACGTCGCCACCGCGACCACCGCGCCGACCAGGCCCAGCAGGCACGTCACCGCCGCGCCGACGGTCAGGGCACGCTGCGCCCACCAGATCCTCAGGTGGATCCGGACCAGCCGGCCGAACGGCACGCCGGCCAACCAGCGACGGGATTGCCGGACGTGGTGGTCGGTCGCGGCGGTCATGACTGGACTCCCGAAGTGGTCACCGTCTGGTAGACGTCGGTCAGGCGAGGTCGCTCGCCGACCAACTGTCGGACGACGAGGCCGAGCTGGGCGCAGATCACCCCGGTCTCGTCGGCGGTGAGGCCATCGACCCGGATCGCCGCCCCAGCCAGTCTGTCGACCGCGTAGTCGTGTCGGACCAGCCAGTCCAGCAGGACATCGGGCCGGTCCACGCGGACCACCGTCGAGTCGGCGGCCAGCAGCGTGGCCTTCACCTCGTCTCGGACAACCCGTCCCTTGTGGACAATGACGACCCGGTCGGCGATCTCCTCCACCTCGGCCAGATTGTGGCTGGACAGCAGGATTGCGTTGCCGCGGGCCGCGTGACGGGCGAGCCAGCCGCGCACCTCGTGGCTGACGGCGGGATCCAGGGCGTTGGTCGGCTCGTCGAGCATGAGCAGGCGCGGCCGCGCCACCATGGCCACGGCCAGGGCGAGGCGTTGGCGCATGCCCATGGACAGGGCGCCGATGCGCCGCCGGACCACCTCGGCCAGCCCGACGAGGGCCAACGCCTCGCCGATCCGGCGTTCGTCGGCCCCGGCCAGCTCTGCCGCGATCCGCATGGCGACACCGACCCGCCAGGTCGCCGGCAGCGCGGACGCGTCCAGCGACGTGCCGACCAGGCCGCCGAGATTCCCGATGCGGGCCAACGGAATGCCGCCGACGTGGACCTCACCGCTGTCCGGCCGGACCAGTCCGACGGCGATGCGCATCAAGGTCGTCTTGCCGGCGCCGTTGTGGCCGACGATGGCGACCACTTCTCCCGGCTCCACCGCGACGCTGACCTTCTCCAGCACATCCACCGCGCCAAAGCTCTTGCTGACGTCAACGACGTGCAGCACCGCGCCGGCGGTCATCGGGCCGTCACCGCCATCGGGGACGGGCCGAACCGGTTGGCGCCCTCGTCGCTGCGGGTGGCGAACAAGACGATCAGCACGATCTGCCCGATGACCGGGAGCACGCCGATCAGCAGCCACCAGGCCGAGCGCCCGGTGTCGTGCAGCCGCCGGGCCGCGAGGGCCAGCATCGGCAACGCGACCGCCAGGGAGTAGATCGTGTACGGCAGGGAGGTCTTCACCAACGCGGCCAGGGCGGTGGAGATCACGACGTGCACGAGCATGAACATCCAGAACTCGGCTCGGCGGGCGCGTCCGTGGAACACGGCGTAGTGCCGCAGGGCGTTCAGGTACGAGATCACGGTCTTCTCCAGTGGGTGTCCGCTGAACAGGGGTTCCGGGTGGACCAGCCATCCGGACCGGCCGAAAGGTACGGAGCCGGCCTGCCTGTGAGGATCTGCCGATCGGCCACATCGCCTGGCCGACCGGCCACCGCCGCCCTCGACCACCGCTGCGGACCGGCGGGCACGTGTCGCGGAATCCGCGTCGTCGACCATGCCCGTGACGTGTTTTCTCCACAGCGGACTGATCAGCGTCCGCCGGCCCCTATAACGGTGCGGTCAGGGGCGGCGACGGCCACCGGGTGGTGATCCCGGCGCTGTCGCCGCCGAAAAACATCGCGTTGACGTGGGAGAACGACTATGGCTGATCACGGCGCCGATCTGGTGATCCGGGCCGCGGCGGTGCACACCCTGGTGCCCGGCCAGGGCCCGCAGCGGGCAGTGGCGGTGCGGGGCGACCGCATCGTCGCGGTGTCGGCGGAGCCCGACGGCCTGGACACCGCGGTGACCGCGCGCACCGCGGTCCTGGACCTGCCGGGAGCCACTGTGCTGCCCTCGTTCGACGACACCCACACCCACCTGATGTTCGCCGGGCGCGGCGCCCATGACGTCCCGGTGCACGAGGCCCGCTCGATTCCCGAGTTCCTGGAGCTGATCCGCCAGCGTGCCGCCACAACCCCCGTGGGCCACTGGATTCTGACCACGACGAACTGGCAGGAGCTCAATCTGGCGGAGCGGCGCATGCCCACCGCCGCCGAGCTCGACCGGGCCACCGACCGCCACCCGATCCTCGTCCGGCGCGGCGGCCACAACGCCGTCGCCAACAGTTACGCGCTGCTGCTGGCCGGCGTCACCGAAGACACCCCCGTCCCGCACGGTGGCGTGATCGGCCGCGACGAGCACGGCCGGCTCAACGGCCGGTTGATCGACAGCGCCAAGATGCTGGTGGAGCGCCTGGTTCCCCCGGCCGATCGGGCCGAGCGCGTCGACGGGCTCAGCATCGCCAGCGCCCAGTACGCCGCGACGGGAATCGGCGCCGTCCGCGACTGCGCGGTCTCCCTCGACGACTACGCCGTGCTGCGCGCCACCCACGAGAAAGGCTTGCTCAACACCAGGGTGCGCGCCCTGATCGGCGCGTTCGGCCTGACCACCACGGACGCGCGGGCGGACATGCTCGACGCCATGGAGGACCTCCGCTACAGCGCCGATCCGTGGCTTCAGGTGTGGGGGATGAAGTTCGGGCTGGACGGCGGGCTGGAGGCCGGCGCCACCGAGGAACCCTATGCCTGCGACCACAGTTTCTCCGGCACGCTGATGTGGGAACCCGACGCCCTCGTCGAGGCCGTGGAGGCGGTGGTGCGCCGCGGGTGGCGGGTCGGCACCCACGCCTACGGCGACCGCGCGGTGCGCGTCCTGCTCGACGTCTACGAACGCGTGCAGGCCAACGTTCCCGGGCTGCCGGCCGGCAGCCTCGTCATCGAACACGGCGGCCTGGCCGGGGCCGAACAGCGCGCTCGCGCCGCCGCTCTGGGCGTGCCCGTCACCATCCAGCAACCGCTGCTGCACGACGCCGCCGAGGTGGAGCGGGAGTACTGGGGCCCCGAACGCGTCGCCGACCTGTTCCCCGCCCGGGGCTGGCTCGACCAGGGCGCACTGGTCACCGGTGGCTCCGACTTCCCGGTGGGCCAGTTCGGCGCGATGCGCTCGGTGTGGGGCATGGTCACCCGGCAGACCGTGATCGGCGTGCAGGGACCCCAGCACGCCATCGCCTTCGACGAAGCGGTCGCGCTGCACACGACCAATGCCACGCGCCTGCTCGGCGAGGAGAACCTGCGCGGCGTCCTGTCCCCCGGCCGACTCGCCGACCTCACCATCTGGGAGGTGGATCCCACGGCGTGCCCGAGTGCGGCCCTTCGCGACCTCAACCCCACGCACACCGTGCTGGGCGGACGTCTCGTGCACAGCCCGGAACCGACGAACTGAGAGAATCACGATGACCACTCGCATTTTGGCGATCTCGGGCAGCCTGCGCCGCACATCCCTCAACACGAACCTGCTGCGACAGGCCGAGGCCATCGCCGGCCGGGGCGCCACGTTCGACTACTTCGACCGGCTGCCGGCAATCCCGCTGTTCAGCGAGGACGAGGAGCATCCGGCCCCGGCGCCCGTGGCGGACCTGCGGGACCGCGTGCGGACGGCCGACGCGGTGCTGATCGCGACGCCCGAGTACAACGCCTCCATTCCCGCCGGCCTCAAGAACGCGCTGGACTGGCTGTCCCGTTCGGACAGCACCGGCGGCCCCGCGCTGGTCCGCAAGCCGGTGGCGATCATGGGGGCGTCGGGCGGCCAGTTGGGCACGGTCCGCGCCCAACTGGCTCTGCGCCAGGTGCTGCATTCGATGAGCGCGCGCGTGCTGGACAAACCCGAACTGTTGCTGTTTCGCGCTCACGAGCAGTTCGACGAGAGCGGCGTGCTCCCGGAGGGCTCGCGGGCCCATGCGGCGTTGCTCGGAATCCTCGACGGCCTGGCCGATCTGGTGACGCAGCGAGGAACTCCGCACCCGGCGACCCGGTGACCCCCGCGTGATCTGGCCCTAGCCCGCCTGGTGCACCGGCCGGCCACCCACGATGGTGCGCAGCGGGGTCAGATCGCGGAGGGCCTCGCCCTCACACGTGGCCGGGTCCTGCTCCCAGACCGTCAGATCGGCGAGCCGTCCCGGCGTGAGGACGCCGCGCAGGTGCTGCTCGCCGACCAACCGTGCGGCCTGCGTGGTGTGCAGCGCGACAGCTTCGTCGTAGGTGATGGCGTGTTCGGGGCCCTGCACGCCGATGACGGTCTGCCGGGTGGTCATGCCCCACACCGACCGCATCGCGCCGAAGTGGCCGATCGGGAAGTCGGACCCGGCGGAGACCAGCGCGCCGCGGTCGATCCAGCCGCGGGCGGGGAACAGCGCGGCGACCCGCTCCGGGCCCCAGTACTCCCGCTCGACCTCGGCGGTGTCGTGCAACAGCGGCTGCTGGATGGTGACCGGGACGCCCAGCTCGACAGCCCGGGCCTGCTGCTTCGGGCCGGCCAGGCCGCCGTGCTCCATGACCAGGCTGTTGGCCGGCAGGCCCGGGTTGTCGGCCAACACCTGTTCGTACACGTCAAGGAGCACGCGGACCGCCCGGTCGCCGTAGGCGTGCGTGCCGACCCGCCAACCGCGGCGGACCACCGCGGTCACGGCTTCCACCAGCGCATCGGGCTCCCAGAGCAGCGTGCCGGAGTAGGCGTGGTCGCAGGCGTACGGGTCCTCGGTGGCGCCGGCCTCCAACCCGCCATCGATGCCGAACTTCACGCCCCAGACCCGCAGCCACGGATCGGCGCTGTAGCGGAGGTCCTCCATGTCGTCGAGCAACTCCGCGAGCTCGGCGTTGGTGAGGCCGAACGCGGCGATCAGGGCCCGCACCCGCGTGTTGAGCGCGTTGCTCTCGTGCGCGGCGGTCAGCATGGCGTAGTCGTTGAGGGTGACGGCGCAGTCGCGGACCGCGCCGATTCCCGTCGCGGCGTACCGGCCGCTGGCCAGCCGAAGGCCGTCGACGCGCTGGAGCAGGCCCTCGCTGGGGACGAGCGACTCGACCAGCCGCATGGCGTTGTCCGTCAGCCGGCCGTTGAGGCGGCCCTGCTCGTCGCGGCCGATCGTGCCGCCCGACGGCGTCGGCGTGTCCTCGGTGATGCCGGCCAGGCGCAACGCGTAATTGTTGACCACATCGTTGTGGCCGCCCCGCTTGACCAGCACCGGGTGGCGGTCGGTGGCCCGGTCGAGCTCGGCGGCGGTCGGCAGGCGCCGCTCCGCCAGGTCGAACTCCAGCCAGTTGGTCGTCGAGCGGATCCACTCCCCCTCGGGCGTGACGGCGGCCCGCCGCCGGATCAGCTCCAGCATCTCGGGGATCGAGCGGGCCTCGTGCACCGGGACGTCGTGCGCGCTCAGGCCGGCGAAGATCAGGTGCGTGTGGGTGTCGTCGAACGTCGGCAACACCGTCGTCCCGGGCTGGTCCAGCACCGTCGTGCGCTTGGACACCAAGTCGTCGAGGCCCTTCGGGTCCGCCGACAGCGCCATGATGCGGTCGCCCCGCACCGCCACCGCCCGCTGCGGGGGCTGGCCCGGCACCAGGGTGTGCACCGCCGCGGCCCGGATCAGCAGGTCGGCACCGAGATCAGCCATTGTCTTCTCCCCACAGTCGACGTTCTCCGCTGCGCCAGTTCTACGACCGAAGTTGCGGAAGTCCCACATTTTGCGGCTGGTCGTGCAGAAACCACGCCATTGGACAGCCCACTTGGACAGGTTCTCCGACATCGCGCGCCCGGTCCGTTCGAGGATCTCCACGGCAGGCGTTCACCGAGGGCACGGCGCCGAGGGCGGCAGCAACCGGCGCGAAGGCGAGCACTGCTCTGATAATCCCGCTCATGGCCGCTCGGACGCGTCGCGCGCCAACAGGTTGCCGGGATCAACCACCGTGACCATCAGACAACTGCCATGCCTTGCTGGTCGTCATGCCCGGTGATCGACAACCACGAGGAAGGACTCCCATGACGATCGCCCGGATCACCGCCGCCCTCGGCCTGCTGTTCGTGATGCTGCTGGGCGGGGTGGCCACCGCGACCGCGGCCACCCCGGCCGCCGCCGCAACCGTCCCGGCCAGAGCCGCGGCCGGCAAGGCGGCGCCGCACGACTCCGTCGAGTACGTCAAGGTGCTGGCCTGGCACGACGACGAAGTGCGCGAGCGGTGCCCGTCCACCGCCTGCCGGCTCGCCGGCGTGCTGACGCCCGGCACTCTCGCCAACGGCTACTGCTGGACGCTCGGCGACAGCGTCACGGTGAACGGCGTCATCAACTACGTATGGGTGCGGATCAGCCCGGATGACAGCAAGCCCCTGTGGGTCAGCGCCGCGTACCTGGTCGGTGACAAGTACGGCAACCTGCCCGCGGACGACGAGTGCCCGAACGTCAGTTGATCGGCTGAACGGCCGTTTCCCACGCTGGTGGACCAGACCGGTCCGGGCCTCCCGTGCTCGCGGGCGGGAGGCCCGGACGGGTCAGTTGACGAGGTCCAGGTGTTCGCGCAGGGTGGCGCCCTCGTAGGCGGTGCGGTACACGCCCCGCTCCTGGAGTTCGGGCACCAGCTTGTCGACGATGTCGTCCAGCGAGGACGGCACCAGGTGGGGGCTGATGTTGAACCCGTCGACGGCCCGGGTCCGCACGTACCGGGCCCACTCGTCGGCGACCTGGGACGGTGTGCCGACGAATGCCCGCTCGCGCGGCTGGACGCGCAGCACGAGTTGGTGGATGGACAGGTTCTCGGCGGCGGCCAGCGCTCGCCAGGCCTGGATGCGCTCGGCCTTGCCGGTGCGGTGTTCGATGGAGATGGTGCCGCGCGAGGGATCGAGCTCGCCGTCCTCGGGCTCGATGTCGGGCAGCGGGCCGTGCGGGTCGTAGCCGGAGAGATCCTTGCCCCAGTACTGCTCAAGGAAGGCGACGGCCCGTTGCGGGTTGATCTGCTGGGTCCGCACCCATTCGGCCCGGTCGGCGGCCTCGGCCGGGGTGTCGCCCAGCACCACGGATGCGCCGGGCATGATGCGCACGGCGTCGGCGGGCCGGCCGTGCCCGGCGAGCCGGGTGCGCAGGTCCTCGGCGTAGGCCAATGCCTTGGCGTACTCGGTGTTGGCCGAGAACACGACGTCGGCGTGCCGGGCGGCGAGGTCGCGGCCGCCGGGAGAGTCACCGGCCTGGAACAGCACCGGGCGGCCCTGGCGGCTGCGGGGCAGCGTCGGCGTGACGGCGAGGTCGACCAGGTCGGTGTGCCGCTCCACGACGGCGATCGAGCCCGGTCGGGCCCAGGCCTTGGCCTCGGCGGAGTCGGCGATCGCGTCGTCGTCCCAGGAGTCCCAGATCGCCTTGGCCGCTTCCACGAACTGGCCGGCCCGGTCGTAGCGGAGCTCGTGCGCCAGCCAGCCGCCGTGCCGGAAGTTGGCCCCGGTCCAGGCGTTGTCGGTGGTCACGATGTTCCAGCCGGCCCGACCGTCGGACAGGATGTCCAGTGTGGACAGACGGCGGGCCAGGTCGGCCGGGTCGTTGTAGGTGGTGTTCTGGGTGACCACCAGGCCGATCCGCTCGGTCACGGCGGCCAGGGCGGACAGCTGGGTGATGCCGTCCGGTCGGCCGGCGACGTCCAGGGAGTGCACGCGGCCCCGGTTCTCCCGGACGCGCAGGCCCTCGCCGAGGAAGAACGCGTCGAACAGGCCGCGCTCCAGGGTGCGCGCCACCGACACGTAGGTCTCGATCGCGGTGTGGTCGGCATTCGACTCGTCGGCCCACAGGTAGTGCGGGCCGACGCCGGTGTAGAACACGCCGAGATGCAGTTTCGGTTGCTGGCTCATCGAATTCCCCCTCAGACGGTGGCGTGGCGGTTGGCCGGCCTCGGCAGCCCCAGCGTGGACCGCAGGGTGTCGCCGGGTCGTGGCGGCCGGCGCAGGTCGGCCAGCGCCGGCAGCACCTGCTCGGCCAACACCGGCAGGTCGACCGCCAGCACCGCCGGATGCAGGCGCACCCCGTCCACCACCGATGCCAACTGGGACAACAGGTGCGCCAACTCCCGCGGCGATCCGATCTGACGCAGGCGCGCCCCGGGCTCCCACCGGGTGTGCTCGTCGAGCGCACCCAGCACGCCTTCGTCCAGCGACACCTCCACTTCGGCGAACACCAGCGGAGCCCCGGCCGCGCGGGCCAGCGCGGCCCGATCGCGCAGCGTGTCCAGGTCGCCGGCCACCAGCACGACGTCCAGTTGCCGGGCGACGTCGAGCTCGTCGCCACCGAGCAGCACCACCTGACCCTGCGGCGGGCGCGGCGTGATCAGCGGCCCCTTGACCGAGAACGACGCGCCGTCGAAGTCCACGTGGTGCACCTTGTCCGGATCCAGATAACGGCCGGTCGCCACGTCCTTGACGACGGCGTCGTCCTCCCACGAGTCCCACAGCCGGCGCACGGCCTCGATCACCTGCGCCAGCTCCCGCCGCACCCCGTCCGGCCCGTCGAGCTCGGCCGCCCCGACGGTGGCCAGCGACTGGGGATCGCTTGCGCCGCCCACCACCCAGGCCGCCCGGCCGTGCGAGGCGTGATCGAGGCTGGCCAGCTGCGCGGCCACGTGGAACGGCTCGGTGATCGTGGCGTGGCTGGTCGGCGCGAGCCCGATCCGGTCGGTGAGCAGGGCGTTGTAGGCGGCGCGGCCGACCGCGTCCAACCGGCCGGCGGCGTCGAGACCGGTGTTCGGCGGAAGCGGGGAGTCCGCGAACGTCACCAGGTCGAAGCCGGCGGCCTCCGCGGCCGAGACCACCTCACGGACACCTCGCGGTGTGAGCGCGGCGCCCGGCGGCCGCCCGGACGACCGCCAGGCCGCCGGATGCGCGCCGTCCCCGTCCACTTCGAGCGCCAGACGCAGCGGCCGGCGGCGTTGTTCCGAAGTCAAGTCGCACACTCCCTGTCGGCTGACGAGCTCTTCCCGTGCCGCAAGGGAGAACATCCCCGACCGGGCCGTGATTCCGCCGACGCGACCCTCTCACCATGCGGGAAACCGTGCCGTGTAACGCGATCGTTCCCCGACGTTGCTTGACCGACCGGCGTCGGCCGGCGGTTGTTCGGCGTTCCCGCGATGTGAAACCCGGATGACGTGGATCTTGTCCGTCGTAGAGTCGTGTGGGTGACCGCTGCTGACCCCCTGTCCGTTCTGGACAATCCCGTGTTCGCATCGCTCACCGGGCCGCACGCACGGTTCGCCCAGCGGCGCGGTCAGGTGTTGCGCTATCCGCCGGACGTGGCGTCCTTCGTGGCCATCGCCGGCGAGCCGGACGAGTCCGTGTGGCTCGACCTGGCCGAGCTCGTCGGGCCGGGCACGCGGGTCCCGCTCGCCGGCTCCGGCCTCACCCCGCCCGACCACTGGCAGGTGGAGGAGGTGATCGCCGGGGTGCAGCTCGTCGACCACGGCGTCGTGGCCCGGGCGGACGGGGAAGCGGTGCCGCTGGGGCCCGCGGACGTGCCGGAAATGCTCGACCTGGTCGAGCGCACCAGACCCGGGCCGTTCGGGCCTCGCACGGTGGAACTGGGCACATATCTGGGAATTCGCCGTGACGGCGCGCTGGTCGCGATGGCCGGCGAGAGGCTGCACCCGCCGGGCTGGACCGAGATCAGCGCGGTGTGCACGGACCCCGCGTTCCGCGGCCAGGGACTGGCCACCCGGCTGGTGCTGGCGGTGGCCGCCGGGATCCGGGATCGGGGTGAGACGCCGTTCATGCACGCCGCCGCGGGCAACGTCGACGCCATCAGACTGTACGAGTCGCTGGGATTTCGACGGCGCCGCCGGTCGAGAATGCTGGTGGTGCACGTGCCCGCCGCCGAATCGGCCGCCGCGGTCGGCTGACGACCCGACAGTCGCGATCTCCGCGGGACACAACGGCATTGCGGGGCCGGTCCACTTGCTGAGACGTCGGGTCCGGCTGGTCACGTCGACCTAGGCTGGAAAAGTCCGGCACGGCAACGGAGGAGTCGAACCAGTGAGCAAGCGGCCGTTGCACTTCACCGCGTTCATCTGGCCCAACGGCTACCACGAGTCGGCCTGGCGGGTGGTCGAGGACGACGTCCGGGGCGTGCTCGGGCTGCGCTACTACACCGACATCGCCCGGACCGCGGAGCGCGGCCTGCTGGACTCGATCTTCCTGGCCGACAACATGGCCATCGCGGAGTACCGCGCGACACATCTGCCCCAGACCCAGTTCGACCCGATCTCGGTGCTGTCGGCGTTGGCCGCCGTCACCGACCGCATCGGGCTCATCGGCACCGGCTCGACCACGTACAGCAAGCCTTGGGAGCTGGCCCGTCGCTTCGCCACGCTGGACCACCTCAGTGGCGGCCGGGCCGGCTGGAACATCGTCACCACCGTCACTCCGCTGGCCGCGGCGGCGTTCGGCGAGCTGGCCCATCCCGAGCACGCCGACCGGTACGCCCGCGCGCACGAGTTCGTCGACGCGGTCACGAGAGTGTGGGACAGCTGGGATGACGATGCTGTCATCGGAGACCGCGAGAACGGCGTCTGGGCCGACCGCGGCCGACTGCGCGACCCGCGCTTTCACGGCCAGCACTACGATGTCGACGGGATCCAGCCCTTTCCCCGTTCGCCACAGGGACATCCGGTGCTGGTGCAGGCCGGGCAGTCGGCGGCCGGCGTCGGGTTGGCGGCCCGCTATGCCGAACTGGTGTTCTCCGGGCCGCCGTCGCTGGACGCGGCGGTCGCGTTCCGCTCGGACCTGCACGCCCAGGCCGCCGCCGCGGGCCGCGACCCCGAGCACGTGCTCGTGCTGCCCGCCCTCATGATCACCCTCGGCGGCACCGAGGCCGAGGCCCGGGGCCGAGCCGATCGTCTTGAGGAGTTGGCCAGCCCTGAATTCCGGTGGCAGAACGCCTTGTACACCGCCGGTCTCGACCCTGACGCCTACGATCCGGACGCGCCGTTGCCGGCTCAGCTGTGGACGGGACAGGCGGCTCCGTCGAGCCGGGCGGAGCGGCTCTACGCCGCCGCCAGGGCCCGGCCGGGCGTCCCACTGCGAGAGCTGGCCCAGGATCTCACCAGTGGCGCCGGCCAGACACACTTCGTCGGAACACCCGAACAACTCGCCGACCACATCACGGCCTGGCAGGACGCCGGCGCGGTGGACGGCTTCACCATCATGGGCTCGACGCTGCCCTACGAACTGGCCGCATTCGTCGATGAAGTCGTGCCGATTCTCCAGCGCCGTGGCCGGTACCGCACCGAGTACACCGGCCGCACCCTGCGCGAGCACCTCGGACTGCGCCGGCCCGGCACGTCCGCCCACGCCATCCCGGTTCCGGCGTCCATGGACCCCCGCGCGCTCGGCCGCGAGCAGCGCTGACCACACCAGGGCCTCCGGTCCGTTGCCAGCAGGTCGAGCCGCCGTCGTGGCCTCGCCTGACGGGGGTGTGCCGGGCTGTTGCCTGGCACACCCCCGTCAGGCCAGCGCCGTGGTCAGCGCTGGCTCAGCCGTTCGGAGAAGACCGTGACGGGCCGCTCCAGCAGTTCGCCGTCGACCGTGATGTCGACGACTTCGTTGTAGAAGGCCAGGTGGTCCCTGATCGGCTCGACGGACGGTATCGGATCCTGGTAGGTCCACACGATGTTGTCGTGGGACTGGTCGCCGGACACCGACCAGTACCGTGCCTCCCCCTTGTACGGGCAGCGGGTCCGCAGCACGCTGCGGGTCAGCCGGTGGAAGTCCACGTCCTCCGGCGGGATGTAGTAGCGCACCGGCAGGCGGGTCTCGAACACCAGCACCGGCCGGCGGGTGTCGGCCACCACGGTCCCGTCGACCGACACCTGGACGTGTCGCGAACTGGGCAGCGCGTCCACCCGCTTGTACGGGTCACGAGGGTGGACGAAGACCTCCTCGTCCTCCTCGTACCAGTGCTCGACGCCGGGCTCGACGCGGCCGAACCAGTCGAACGCGATGTGGTCGGCGAGCTCGGGAACCTCGTAGTCCCAGGCGATGGCCGGCAGCTGCCGTCCCGCCAGCGCCAGGTTGTACCCCGTGCCGGCGCCGGGACGGCCGACCGCGGGCCCGGCGGCGAGCAGATCGGTGCGCACGTCGCCGCGCGGAAAGGCGTACAGCGGCACGGGCCGGCCCGGCTCCCAGACCAGCAGCGGCCGGCGGCTGTCCACGACGGTGGTGTCGCCCACGACACCCCGCACCCGGCGAGCGCTGGGCTCGTAGGTCAGCTCGTCGTCGGGCACGGGATGGCGGCGGGACGCGCGCACCGTGTCGCTCATTCGGCGATCGCCGCGACGTAGGGACGGCCGTCGCGCCAGGCGGCGACCTGCTCGGGGCGGCCGAACACCGCCAGGTAGTCCTCAACGCGGTTGCGCACCGTGTCCCACAACAGCACCGGGTCGTACTCTGGTTCGTCCGCGCCGACAAAAGGCGCGAGCGGCTCGATGATCGTGTCCACCCTCGGATGCCAGAACACGCCGCTGGACAGGCGGGTCACGGTGCCGCCGGCGACCACGCGGTGCCGGCCGGCGCGCAGCTTGCCGTTGGTCCATCGGGTGAGCAGCGAGCCCGTGAAGACCTGGAGCGCGCCGGGCACGATCGGCACCGGCGTCCAACTGCCGTCCGCCCACTGCCCCTGCAATCCCTCGTAGTCGCCACGCTGGTGCAGCACCGTCAGCGCGGAGCCGTCAGCGTGCTCGAGCAGCAGCAGCTTCTGGTCCTCATCCCCGGCCTCACCGTAGGTCCATGTCGGATAGTTGTTGACGGTGAACGAGGTGTGGTGCGGCGCGGCGCCGACGGGAAAGACCTCCGGGGCCACGTCCAGCACCCGGGCGTAGAGGCCGAGCACCCGCTGGGCCAGGCCGGCGGCCGCGTCGTGGTAGGCGCGGGCGACTTCGCGCAGGCCCGGGTCCTGGGCCGGCCACACGTTCGGGTGCGCGTACTCGCCGCTGTACTCGGCCGGCAGCCCGGCCGCCTCCGCCTCGGCCGGGCTGTCGTACCGGCTGATGCTGTAGCGCTCCAGCTCCAGCCGGCCGAAGTCGTCCGGCCACTGCCGCCAGCCCCGGTAGGGATGCCCGGTCGGGCTGGCCAGCTCGACCTTCTCGGCGCGCGGCAGCGCGAGCACGGCCGCGACGCGGGTGTGGAAGTCGTCGACCAGCTCCTGCGGCACGCCGTGGTTGACCACCTGGATGATGCCCAGCTCCGTGCCGGCCGCGCGCAGCCGGGCGAGCTCGACGGCGTCGCCGGCTTCCGCGGCCGCGACGTCGATCAGTGCGATCTCCCTGTCGGTCACGCGACTACCCCTTTCTTGATGCGGCGCAGCGCGGCGGCGAGCCGCCCGGCGCCCTCGGTCTCGATCAGGCCCGGCGTGTCGATGCCGACGACCGCGATGCTGGGCAGCAGCAGCCGAAGGTCGGCGAGGTCGGACGCGGTGAGCGGTCCCTCGGTGGTGTGGATCAGCGTGATCCCCGCGGACAGCCGCCAGTGGTGGTCCCGAACCACGTCCGGTTCACTGCCCGGCGCCGTGTCGACAAGCACCACGGTGTCCAGTTGCGATCGGCGCGCCGCGACCGCTATCGCCACCAGGCCGCCGTCGCCGACTCCGACGACGACGTTGGCGCGGGGCGCGAAGGACGCCACCGCCTCGGCGACGTCCCGCGCGGCCCGGCGCGGTGTGCTGGCGGGCCCGCTGGACCGCCCGGCGCCGGGCAGGTCGATCACCAGCGCGGGCCGGTCCAGCAGCAGCGCCACCCGGTCCAGGGTCCGGGCGTCGCCGCCGGAGCGGTGCAACAGCACGATCTCCGGTGAGCCGCTGCCCCAGGTGACGCCGCTGACGTGGCCGCCGGCGGTGATGTTCACCCATCTCCTGCTCACCGGCGGCGGGCTCACCCCGACATCGGCCGCCGTCGCGGGCACCTGCGCGAATTCGTTCTCCGGTTGCACGGCGGTGTCGGTCATGCTGGCTTCTCCTGGCTGCTCGGCAGGTGGGACAAGGGCAGGTGGCAACGGACGTCGTGGCCGTCGCTGATCGACCGCGGCGGCGGAGCCTCGGTGTCGCACTGAACACCGAGGTGATGGGGACATCGGGCGGCGAACACGCAGCCGGCGCCGGTGTCGGGCCGCCGCGGCGCCACCGTCCGCCCACGGCGGCCGGTGGCGCCGACGAGCAGGTCGGTGTACGGGTGGTGCGGACCGGCCAGCACATCCGCGGTGCGACCGATCTCCACCAGCTGACCGCGGTACAGCACACCGACCCGGTCGGCGAGGTAGCCGACGACGGCCAGGTCGTGCGAGATGAACAGGTAGGAGGTGCCGGTGCGATCTCGTTGCTCGGCCAGCAGTTCCAGCACACCGGCCTGCACACTGACGTCCAACGCGGACACCGGCTCGTCGCAGACCACCAGCCGCGGAGTGCCCGCGAACGCCCGCGCGATGGCGACCCGTTGCTGCTGACCGCCCGACAGCGCCGTGGTGCGGGCGGCCAGCACCTCGGGACCGAGCTGCACACGGCGTGCCAACTCGTCGGCAGTGGTCGTGCCTCCCAGCGTCCGCAGCGCTCGTCTGAGCACGGTGACGACCCGCTGCGCGGGATTGAGAGTGCTGTCGGGTTGCTGGAACACCATCTGCACTCGTTGTCGCACAGCGGGTCGACGCCGGCCGAGCCGCGCCGGCAACGGGTCCCCGCCCAGTGTCATGGCTCCGCCGCCGCCGGCCGGGCCGAGGCCGACGATCGTGCGAGCCAGCGTCGTCTTGCCGCTGCCGGATTCTCCGACCAGGCCGAACACCTCCGCCGCCGCGATCTCGAAGGTCACGCCGTCGACGACGGTGCGGTGGCCGTAGCCGCGTCTGAGGTCGCTGACCGCCAGCACCGCCGCGTCCGCCGTGGACGGCACTCGGGCTGCCGGACGAGCGGGCGCCGCGGTGGGCAGCGGGGCGAGCCGCTCCGCGTGGTGGCACCGTGCCGACCTGGCCGGCTGGACCACGGTCAGTTCGGGCTCGACGGCCCAGCAGAGGTCGTCCGCGTACGCGCATCGGGGCGCGAATCGGCATCCGGTGTCGATGTCTCCGGCCGAAGCGGGATTGCCGGGGATGGCGATCACTCGGCGCGCCGTGCGTGGCACGCCGAGCGTCGGCGCGCAGCCCAGCAGGGCGGCGGTGTAGGGATGGCTCGGGTCGCGCAGCACGTCGGCGGCCCGGCCGAACTCGACGGCACGGCCCGCGTACAGCACGGCGATGTCGTCGCAGAGCCGGCCGACCAGGCCCAGATCGTGGCTGATCAGCACGACGGTGGCGGTCAGTTCGCGGCGCAGCCGGTCGATCAGGGCGAGGACGTCCCACTCCACCGAAGCGTCCAGACCGGTGGTCGGCTCGTCCAGCACGAGCAACTTGGGCTGCTTGGCCAGCGCGGCGGCGATCACCACGCGCTGTTGCTGGCCGCCCGACAGCTGGTGCGGATAGCGGCGTGCGACCGCCGTCGGGTCGGGCAGCTGGACACGGTCGAGCAGGTCGAGCACCCCGTTGCGGCGGTCCGGCCGGGCAACGCCTTGCAATGCCAGTGCCTCGGCGAGCTGAGCGCCGATCCGCATCGTCGGGTCCAGTGCGCCGCCGGCCTCCTGGTGCACGAACGCGAGGTCGCGCAGCCGCCACTGGCGCAGTCCGCGGCCGGACAGCCCGAGCACGTCGACGCCGTCCACCGCGACCCGGCCGCCGGACACGCGCCCGGCCGCCGGCAGGTCGCCGGCCAGCGCACGGGCCAGCGTGGTCTTGCCCGAGCCCGACTCGCCGACGATGCCGAGCATCCGTCCCTTGTCGACAGTCAGCGAGACATCGTCCACCGCGCGGATGTCCCGGTAGGCGACGCTCAGCCCGTCGATGCTCAGTCCGCTCATCGCGCCTCGAACCGGCCGCGCAGATCGTCCGCGATCAACGCCACACCGACCACGAGCGTCGCGATCGCGATCGCCGGCGCGAGCACCGTCCACGGCGCGTTCTGCAACCATGACCGGTTGTCGGAGACGGCGGTGCCCCAGTCCGGCGATCCGGGCTGCTCGCCGAGCCCCAGGAACGCGAGCGTGGCCACCGCGAAGATCGCGTCACCGAGTCGGGACGTGGCCTCCACCAACACGGTGCGCGCGACGTTGGGCAGGATCTCGCGGACCAGCAGCGAGCCGCCGCGTTCGCCACGCAGCAAAGCCGCGTCCACATAGGGTTTCCCGCGCTCCACCAGCGTCGCCGCCCGCACGGACCGGGTGACGATCGGCACGAACGCGATGCCGATCACCAGTACCAGCACGGTCGCGGAGTGCCCGAGCAGGGCGATGAACAGCACGCTCGCGATGATCGCCGGGAACACCAGCACCGCGTCGAGAACGCGCATGATCACCTCGTCCACCCACCGGCGGTAGGCGCCGGCGAGCAGGCCGAGCGCGGTGCCGCCGATCAGCGCGAGCAGGGTCGCGAGCGGGGCGATCTCCAACACCGACCGGGATCCGGCCAGGACCCGGGAGAACGTGTCCCGGCCGAACTGGTCGGTGCCGAGCAGGTTGGCGCCCCCCGGCGGCGCGAACCGGTGCGCGGGATGTTGCAGTTGCAGATCGTACGGCGCCAGCTGTGGCCAGAACACGGCGACAAAGCCCCAGCCGAGCACCACCGTGAGGCCGATCGTGAGTGTGACGGGGAACCGGCGGCGCCGTGGGCGCCGTGGCGTGGGGACGGCGACCAGAGGCGTTGGCCGGCTCACGGTCGTCACGCGATCACCCCGTGCCGGATCCGCGGATCGAGCAGTCGGTGCACGACGTCCACCGCGAACATGATCAGGATGTACAGCAGGCCGAGCACCACCGCGGTCGCCTGCAATGTCGGAAGGTCCTTGTCCAGCGCGGAGTTGAGCAACAGCGCGCCGACGCCGGGATAGTTGAACAGCAGCTCGACCGCGACCAGCCCGCCGAGCAGGAACTGCGCCTGCACACCGAGCGCGCTGACCGCCGGCACGGTCGAGTTGCGCAGCACGTGCCGGCGGATCACCTGTGCCCCCGTCGAACCGCGCAACCGGGCGGCCCGCACGAACGCACTGTCCACAACGGACACTGTGTTGGCCCGCACATGCCGCGCCACATATCCCGTGCACAGCAGGACAAGCGACACTGCCGGCAACACGAGGTGCGTCAACTGCGCGCCCAGTCCGGCGCCGGGGTCGGTCTGAGCCGACGCGGGCAACCACTTCAGGTCCACCGCGAACACCACCAGCAGCACCACTCCGGTCACGAACTCCGGAGTCGCGGCGAACACCAACCCCAGCGCGCTGAGCACCCGGTCCAACGGCCGATCGTGGTGCAACCCGGACAACACGCCCACCGTCAGCGACACCGGCACCAGCAACACGAACGCGAACATGGCGAGCAGCAAGGAGTTGCCGAGTCGGCCGAGCACCAGATCCCGCACCGGCACGTCGAGCGTGTACGACGTGCCCCAGTGGCCGGTCAGGAAGTCGCCGGCCCAGTGCGCATATCGTGCCAACAGCGGCTGGTCGAGTCCGAGCTGTGCGTGCAACCGCGCCACTGACGCGTCGCTGGCTTCACGGCCCAGCACCGTCCTGGCCACGTCGCCGGGCAGGATCTCGGTGGCCAGGAACACCAGCAGCGACGCCACGACCAGCGTCACCGGCACCGCGGCGGCCCGACGCAGCAACAGACCGGTCATGACTGGCGCACCGCGCTGAAGTCGACGAACGAGGAGGGATGGGCCTTGATGCCGGTGAACTTCGCCTTGTCGTACGCGCGGACGGCCCCGTTCCACAGCGTCAGCACCACCGGCACGTCCTCGTGCAGCGCCGCGGCGATGATCTTCGCCTGCTGCGCGCGGGCCTGGTCGGTGGTGGCGCCGTCGTAGGCCAGCAGCGCCGCGTCCAGCTGCGGATTCCGGTACTTGGAGCCGTTCCACACGCCGTCGCTGGTCACCATGGGGCTGACGAACTGACTCGGCACCGGCCGCCCAGCCCACCCGACCAGGTTCGCCGGCGTGAACAGCCACGGCGTGTCCTTGGCCTGGTCGCCGCCGTAGAACGCCTGGGAGGTCTGCTGGTCCAGGGTGACGTCGATGCCGACCTGCTTGAGCTGGTCCTGGATGACCAGCGCGTAGTTCTTGTTCGGCGGGTCGAACGACAGCGGGAAGGACAGGTGCTCGACGCCGGCCTCGGCCAGCAGTTGCCGCACCTTGGCCGGATCCTTGGCCCGCTGCGGAATGTCGTGGGGACTGGCCGGGAACAGCGGCGCGAACAGGTGGTCGTTGGCCAGCTGCGCGATGCCGTTGTCGACCGCGTCGTTCACCGCGGGCCGGTCCAGCGCGTAGGCGATGGCCTGGCGGACTTCCTTGCGATCGAAGGGATGCTGGTCGACGCGGAGCGTCAGCGTGGTCATGCTGGTGGCCGGCACCTTGTCCAGCACCACATCGCCGGCCGCCTGGACGACGGACGGGTCGGTGATCACCAGCGCGTCGATGTCACCGCCCTGCAACGCCAACTGCTCGGCCTGGGCGTCGGCGTAGAACTTGACCCGGACACCGTCGAGGTAGGGCCGGCCGGGCTGCCAGTAGCGGGGGTTGCGGGTGAGCGTGGCCCCAGTCGACGGGTTGTAGTCGGTGAGCAGGAACGGGCCGGTGCCGATCGCCTTCGCGGTGAAGTCGCCGGCGTAGTCGGCCTTGAGGATCACCGCGTTGTAGTTGCCGGCCGAGACCAGATACGGAAAGTCCGAGAACGGGCGCTGCAACGTGAACACGACCGTGTCGCCGTCCCGAACGCTGACGCCGCCCGGGGCGAGCACGCCCTTGAACGCCGACAGCGCCGCCGAGTTCTTCGCCGGATCGAGCAGCCGGTCGAACGACGCCTTGACCGCGGTCGCGTCCAGCGGTGTGCCGTCGGAGAAAGTGACGCCCTGGCGCAGTGTGAAGGCCCACCGCTGGTTGCCGTCGTCCGCGCTCCACTTCGTCGCCAGCCGTGGCACCAGGCTGAAGTCGCTGTCCAGCCAGATGAGGTAGTCAGCCACCAGTTGGACGATCGCGATGGCCGAACCGTCGTACATCGTCACCGGATCGACCGCGGTGGGCGGCGCCGGTGTGCCGACCCGCAGCGTCCCGCCAGGCTTGGCCGGCCCCGTCGCCGACGAGCTTCCCGAATCCGTGCCGGTCGCGCACGCCGCGAGCACGGCGGCCAGCCCGAGGCCGCCGGCGCCGCGTAACAGCGCCCGGCGCGGGAGAACATGGTGGGACATGACGAACATCCTTTTCAATGGCAGGCAAAACCGTTACGGCACAACGAATCGAGGTGTTCGCATGAGTCCGGCGGCACCGTGGCGTCGATGCTCGCACGCGCTATGCCGCCCAACAAGGCTGATCGTCAGCCGTTCATGATGTGGGAGCCACTTGTCGGACCAGCACGGGCGTGCCGGCGCCGAACTGACCAAGTCCGGGTGGTCAGGATGTCGCGCAGGGCTTCCTCGTGCACGGCCATCACGTGGGCGAGGTCGCGACTCCATGGGGTGTCCGGCACCGCGCCGGTGAGTGGCAGGCGCGAGCCCTCGACCGCCGCGAGGTGGTCCGCCGCCGAGAATCGCCATGGTCGTACGCCTCGGGCATCGTCGAGCGGTAATGACCGGGACTTGCGGACGAGCACCGGGCGGGAGTTGGGCAGCCGGCCAAGACGTGCGATCGATGGCCCGGAACGCGATCGTCGCGGCTGCCCGTCCGTCGCGTGACGGTGCGGCGGTGTCGGGGATGGCCTCGGTGAGGATGTGTCCCAGCACGGCATCGTACAGGGCGTCGGCGAGGGCGGGGTCGCGGTGGCGCCTGCATGCCGGCCGCCCCGGCGACACCTCGGGTGGCGACGGCGCCTGGCCCCTGTTCCCGCAGCAGTCGCGCCGCCACGTCCACGACCCGCGTCCGCGCGTCGGGTCCCGTGCTCTCGCCACGGCCACCTGCCCGACGGTCCGTCCCGTCGGCACCCGGAGGTGACCTTCATTCCTTGACCGCCCACGGCCGGGTCGGTCGCGCTGCCGACCGTTACACATCCTGGTGGGATCGAGAGGGAATCGACAGGCTCGCCGGCGCTTTGTCCTGACTGAGGCTCGTCTCAGCGAATGGTTTTGCCTGTGGCGCCAGGCCGTGCCAGTCTCGCGCGGTGCCGGCACGCGGTCCGCACACTGCACGGGACGAGGAGCGAATGATCGAGGTTTTCGGTGTCACCAAACGTTATGGGGACCGGGTCGCCGTCGACGATGTGACGTTCACCGTCCGTCCTGGGAAGGTCACCGGATTCCTGGGGCCGAACGGGGCCGGGAAGTCCACCACGATGCGGATGATCCTGGGGCTCGACGCCCCGACCGCGGGCGAGGTGCGGGTCAACGGCAAGCGCTACGCCGACCATCCCGCGCCGCTGCGCGAGGTGGGGGCGTTGCTCGAGGCCAAAGCGGTCCACACTGGACGGTCGGCGTACAACCATCTGCTCGCGCTGGCGCTGACGCACGGCATTGCGCGGCGGCGCGTCGACGAGGTCGTCGAACTGGTCGGGCTCAGGGACGTGGCGCGCAAGCGGGTCGGCGGCTTCTCTCTCGGCATGGGACAACGCCTCGGCGTCGCCGCGGCGCTGCTGGGCGATCCGCACACGCTGGTGCTCGACGAACCGGTCAACGGGCTCGACCCCGAGGGCGTGCGCTGGATCCGGCACCTCCTGCGATCGCTGGTCGCCGACGGTCGCACGGTGTTCCTGTCCTCGCACCTGATGAGCGAGATGGCGTTGACCGCCGACCACCTCGTGATCATCGGCAAGGGCCGGCTGATCGCCGACACCTCGATGGCGGAGTTCACCGCCCGCTTCTCCCGCAAGGTCGTCCGGGTCCGCGCGCGGGAGGCCAGCACGCTGCGGGACCTGCTCGTCGGGCCCGAGGTGACGGTGACCGCGCAGGAAACCGGCCTGCTGGAGGTGCACGGCCTGACCAGCGGTGAGATCGGGCAACTGGCCTGTGACAACGGGATCCCGCTGGACGAGCTGACGCCGGTCGTCGCCTCGCTGGAAGAGGCGTTCATGGATCTCACCCAGGACGCCGTCGAATTCGGCGTCCACCGCGACGTGCTCACCGAAAGGACCGCGTCATGACCGCCACGCTCACCGAAACCCAGCCGTCGCCGGCAGCACGGACACCACTGCCGAACGACATCCGGGTCACCCAGCTGCGCGTGATGCGCTCGGAGTGGCACAAGTTCTGGTCGCTGCGGTCCTCGTACTTCACGCTGGCCGCGACGCTGATCGCGATGATCGGCTTCGGCGGCGTGTTCGCCGCGGTCACCGCCAACCGCTGGCCGCACATGCGGCCGGGCGAGCAGGCGCACTTCGACCCGACCGCGGTGAGCCTGCGCGGGTTCTACCTCGCCCAGCTCGTCGTCGGCGTGCTCGGCGTGCTGATCGTCACCGGCGAGTACAGCACCGGCATGATCCGCTCCAGCCTCGGCGCCGCCCCACGCCGGCTGCCCGTCCTCGTGGCCAAGGCCGTCGTGTTCGCCGTGATCACGCTGGTGGTCACCGTGGTGACCGCGGTCCTGGCGTTTTTCCTCGGCCAGTACCTGCTCAGCTCGCAGCACATCGAGACCACCATCGGCGCCGACGGCGTGGCGCGGGCGGTCGTGGGCACCGGGTTGTATCTGACGGTTGTCGGGCTGATGGGTGTCGGTCTGGGGTTCGTTGTCCGCAGCACGGCCGGAGCCATCGCCAGCCTGTTCGGGATCCTGCTTGTGCTGCCGGTGCTGGGCGAGGCCCTGCCGACCGACTGGGCCACGAACATCGATCCCTATCTGCCGAGCAATGCCGGCCAGCAGTTGATGGTCGTGCATCCCGACGCGGCGGCTCTGCTCGGTCCGTGGTCGGGGTTCGGGGTCTTCTGCGGCTATGCCGCCATCGCTCTGCTCCTCGGCGCAGTGCTGCTGCGCCGACGCGACGCCTGACGGCACGAGAGTCACCGGTGCTGGACGGTGGCGACCCGGTCGAAGACGGCGTCGCCGGTTCGCTCCACGGCACACGTGGCGACAACGCTGCCCGCGAGCAGAACGAGGACGACGGCCGCGAGCCACGGCCGAGGGCCCGGCGGGGGCGACAGGAGCGCGCGGACCCGCTGGGGCACTTGGCCTCCGGTCGCGGCCGGTGTGAGGGGGTGGCTTCCGACGTCGTGCCGCAGCAGGGCGACCCGAGCGATCGTGCGGGCGACGAGCCGGCGGTCGCCGACCTGCCGAGCGGCGTCCTCGTCGGCCCAGCGCTCGACGGCGTGCCGGATGACGGCGACGGTCGGCCGCAGCAAGGGGTTCGCGGCCTCGGCGAGGTCGGCCAGCACCAGCAGCCAGGCGTGCCGATGGCGCAGGTGAGCCCGCTCGTGCGCGATCACCACCCGCCGTTCCTCCGGCGCCAGCGCGGCCATCAGCGCCGAGGTGACAACGATGCGACCGCCCGGAGACGGGGTGGCGAAGGCGTCCGGGCGGTCGCTGTCCACGATGATCACCGTCGACGACCAGCCACGGTGGAGCCGCCGCACGTCCACCAGCGCGCGGCCGCACCGGATCGTCCGCACCAGCAGGCGCAGGCCGGCGGCGGACAGCAGCGCGAAGCAGCCGACGGCGATGAACTCCGGCACCGGGCTGACCACGTCGAGTTCGCTCGGCGACCATTCGGCGAACCAGGCGATGGCCGGGGCCTGCCCGAGCCAGGTGAGGGCGAGCACCGCCAGCACGAACCCGGTCGAGCCGGCCACCAGCAGGCTGCCGGCCGTCAGCACGCAGGCGGCGATGGCCGGCGGCAGCCGATGGCCCAGCCGTGGCGCGACCGCCACGAACAGCAGCATCGCCGCGAGCGCGGCCAGCGCCGAGGCGGTCATCGGTCCAGCAGACTGCGCAGCAGCTGCTCGTCACCGGGGCTGAGCCCGTCGACGAACCGGGTGAGCACGGTGGCCCGGTCACCGTCGGAGAGCAGCAGGGCCATCCGCCGGGCGGTGAGCTCGGCGGCGTCGTACGGCGCGGAGTAACCGTAGCCACGGCCGACGGCCTCGCGGGTGATCTCGCCCTTGTCGAACAGCCGCGACAACACCGTGAGCACGGTGGTGTACGCGAGATCGCCGTCGAGGGCGTCCCGCACCTGCCCGGGCGTCATCGGCCCGCCCGCCGCGGCCAGCACGGCGTGGATCTCGCGCTCCAGACCGCCCCGGGTGCGTCGCGGCATGCCCCACCTCCTACTACGCAAGTGTAGTAGATTCGAAATGGTTACTACACGTCTGTAGTAGAGGACTCTCATCGTGACCTGCCTGGCAATTGCCCTCGCCGCTGTCGGCGCGCTGTGCTTCGCCGTCGCCGCCTGGCTGCAACAGGCCGCCGTCCGCACCGCGGCCGACGGAGACGACCTACGCCTGTCGGGCTGGCTGCGCATGGTTCGGGCGCCGCGCTGGCTGTCCGGCTTCGGGCTCACCGGGCTCGGTGGCGGTCTGCACGCCTGCGCCCTCGGCCTCGCCCCGCTGAGCGTGGTCCAGCCGGTCGGCGTGGTCGCCGTCGCGGTGACCACCGTCCTGGCCGTCCGTTCCACCGGCGGCCGGTTGACGTCCTCGACGTGGCTCGCGGTGATCGCCAGCACCGCGGGCATCGGTCTGTTCGTGCTGATGTCAGCCCACTGGGCGGTGATGCCGACGCTCTCGGCGGGCGCCGAGGCGCGCGCCGGCGCCCTGACCGCGGTCGGTGTCCTCGGGTTGGGGGCATTCGGCGCGGTGACCGCGGGCCGCGCGCGTTGTCTGGCCTACGCGGCGGCCGCAGGCATGGCCTACGGCCTGGTTTCGGTGTACGCGCATTCCCTGGCCGTGGATGGCCTCGCCCACCTGCATGTGGCCGCCGCGCTGGGATTGGTTGTCGCGCTCGCGGTCGGCCTGTGGTTCGTCCAGCACGCCTACGCCGCCGGACCGCCGCAGGTCGTGATCGCCTGCCAGACCGTGATCGACCCGATGCTCGGAGTCGGCGTCGGCCTCGGCCTGTTCGGCGAGGCCGACGCCTTGCCCCGGTTCGCCGCGGCCGTTCTGGTGGCCTGCGCCGTCGTCGCGGTCACCGGCGTGCTCCTGCTCGCCCGAGAACACATCCGTCCACAGTGGAGCCGCTCTTGAGTGCTCAGGCCTGGACGAGCGCGAAGTAGCCGAGGCAGCCCAGGCCGGCGAGCACGCAGTAGATCGCGAACGGCGTCAGGGTGCGGGTCTCGAAGTAGCGGACAAGGAATCGCACCGACAGGTACGCCCCGACCCCGGCGACAACGCTGCCGACGATGGTCGGCCCGATCGCGTCGTGCATCTCCGGCCGGGCCAGCTCCGGCAGCTTGAGCAGCCCGGCGGCGGCGATGACCGGCGTGGCCAGCAGGAAGGCGAAGCGGGCGGCGTCGTCGTGGCGCAGCCCGCGCAGCAGGCCACCGGCGATGGTCACGCCGGAGCGGCTGATTCCGGGCAGTAGAGCCAAGATCTGGCACGCGCCGATGCCGATCGCCTCCCACCAGCCGAGCCGGGACAGCCGCGCGTCGCTGGCAACCTCGGTGGACACCGCCGCCATCACCATCGTCGCCTCGGCGTCCTGCGTGGTCCGACGTTGCCGGCGGTAGAGCCGCTCGACCACGAACAGCACCACGCCGTTGAGCACGAGGAACGCGGCCGCCGGCACCGGTTTGCCCAGGTACTGGCGCATCACGCTGTCCAGCGCGAGGCCGGCGACGCCGACCGGGATCGTCGCCGCGACCAGCAGCCAGGCCAGCCGCTGGTCGGGTGTGGCGATCCGGCGGTCGCGAACGGAGGTGAGCAAGCCGCCGACGATCCGCACCCAGTCGCGCCAGAAGAAGACCACCAGCGCGGCCGCGGTCGCCACGTGCATGGCGACCAGGGTGTCCAGGTACGCGGAGCCGTTGGCCGACATGTCCAGGTCGGCGGCCCAACCGCCGCCGATCAGCGCCGGCAGCAGCACGGAGTGGCCCAGGCTGGAGACCGGGAAGAGCTCGCTGACGCCCTGGAGCAGGCCGACGACGATCATCTCCGGGTAGGTGGGTGCGGACATCTGCGCTCGCTTTCGCTCGAACTACTACATCACTGTAGTAGTTCGAGCGGATGCCGGCGCGAAGGCCCCCGCGGACGGCGTCAGCGCAGGCCCGGCAGGACCTGGGTGTGCTCGGCCCGAACCGCCGCCAGCGCGTTCGGGTTCAGCCGCAGCAGCGAGAGGATGCTGGGCGCGATCTGCGTGGTCGACACCGGAGCGTCGACCGCGTGATGCCCGCGCACGCCCGCGCCGGACACGACCAGCGCCACGTCCCGGTCGTCGGGGGCGGCCCCGCCGTGCTCGGCGATCTTGGACTTCTTGCCGGTGTAGACCACGCCGTACTGCACGACGCCGACGAGGTCGGGAACGCGGGGATCACCGGCCGAGGTGTGGAAATAGGACAGTCCACTATGGACAGACGAGAGCCCGGACGCGGTGAACGGCTTGGCCGCGCCGGTGATGTCGTTGCCGGCGCCGTTCTGCGCCAGCAGGTAACGCTGGGCGAAGTCGAACGCGGCGGCGGAGCGGTCGTTGAGCCACAACAGCATCGCGTCGTCGTCGGTGGAGTAGGCGACCAGGTCGCCGCTGCCCGGGTGCGCGGATTTCCAGGCGGCGTTCAGGCCGTCGAGCAGCGGACCGTCGGCGATGCGGGTCAGCGCGGACGGATCGGTCGGCGACTGGCCGTGCTTGGCCGACAGGATGATCGTGGTGTGGTCGGCGAGGTGACGCCTGGCCAGTTCGGCGGTCAGCGAGCCGATCTCGCGGTCGACCGAGTCCAGGGCGCTCGCCAGCAGCGGGCCGGGCGTGCCGTCGGCGAGGTAGCCGCCGGCCGGCAGCTTCTGCGCGGTCGACACGGTCTGGAAGTTGAGGCCGAAGACCGCGGGCGTGCCGAGGCGGGTGGTCCCGGAGTGGTCGAAGCCGTCGATCTCGTTGCGCACGGCCTGCACCTTGTAGTGGTCGTACTGGCGCGTGGCGTTGTTGTCGGTGGTCCAGTCGCCGCTGCCGACACTGCTGTTGATCTCCGGCGTGAACAGGTCCTGGATGCCGACGCCGGACGGCCCGTTCAGGATCGCGTACGCCGGATGCTTGTCCGACCAGGCCGTGCGCAGGCCGGCGGCGCGGGCCACCTCGAACACGGTGTTGACCTTTAGGTACTGGCCGGGCTGCACCGGCCGGCAGGTCGACGGGTCGACCGGCAGCGCGGACTGCTGGATCAGCGACTGCGGCGCTCCGGTCATGCCGAGGATGGAATTCGGCAATCCGGCCAGGCCCTGGCCGGCGTCGAGCTTGGTCTTGTCCTTGTCCAGGTCCTCGGTGAGGTCGACCTCGGCCCCGGGCGTCGCGCCGGCGCAGTTGGTGGTGCCGGCCGGCAGCAGCGCGTGGTTGTAGGTGGCGTCGTAGTAGATGCCGGTGGTGGCCGGGCCGCCGCCGGTGAGCTGGCCGACCATGCCCGGGAAGGAGTCGGACGGCACCGGGGTCCTGGCGTGCGAGTAGTCGAGACCGTCGCGGGTGAGGCTGGCCAACGCCGAGTTCGGGTGCTGGCGCACGTACCAGGCCAGGTCGGTGGCGTGCAGGCCGTCCACCGAGATCAGCAGCACGTGCCGCTGCGACGGGGCCGCCGCGACCGGCCCGGCCGCGGCGGCCACCAGGCTCGTCACGAGGGCCGCCACCAACGTCGTTCTGCGCATGCGTCGCTCCCGTCGCCAACTACTACGAAGTCGTAGAAGTTCTAGGCGACGCGGATGTACCCGACCTGAACGCGGCATGAACCGCTCAAGGCCTTCTCCGACAACGACATGGCCGCATGCCCGATCGACAGCGCACGCACAGCTAAGTACTACATTGCTGTAGTAGTTTTGCCGCCATGACCTCGACAGCATCGGCTCCCCTGGTCGACGAGGACGCCGCGCCACCGCGGCTGCGAATCGTCATCGGGGCCGACACGTATCCGCCGGACGTCAACGGCGCAGCGAACTTCGCGTCGAGGCTGGCGGTCGGCCTGGCCGGGCGCGGCCATGACGTGCACGTGCTGTGCCCGTCAACGGATGCGCGGTCACTCACCGAGTCGCACACGGGCATCACCGTGCACCGCATCGCCTCCGTGGGCACACCAGTGCATCCCACGTTCCGCATATGCCGCCCGATGCTGGCATTTCGGGCCGCACAGGACCTGCTGTCCGAACTCGCACCGGACCTGGTGCACATCCAGGCGCACTTCGTCGTCGGCCGCGCGCTGGCGGCGTCGGCGAGCCGCCGCCGCATCCCCGTCGTGGCGACAAACCACTTCATGCCGGAGAACCTGCACGGCTATCTGCCCGTGCCGAAGACGCTTCGAGCAGCGGTGTCCCGCCTGGGTTGGTGGGATCTGCGCCGAGTGCTGCGCGCCGCGCAGGTCGTCACGGCCCCGACGCAGCAGGCCGTTCGACTGCTTGCCGAGAACGGGGTTCCGTCAGCGGTCGCGGTCTCGTGCGGGATCGACCTGACCAGGTTTCCGACCCCGGCGCCGGCCTCGGACCGCCTGGTGCCCCACGTGTTGTTCGTCGGCCGCTTGGACGAGGAGAAACGCGTGGGCGAACTCCTTCGCGCGGTGCACCGCCTACGCGGTGACGTTCGCGTGCGGGTCGAGATCGTCGGCGACGGGAAATGCCGGCAGGCATGGCAGAACCTGGCCGGTCGACTGGGCATCGCCGGCGATGTGACCTTCCATGGACACATCGACGAGGACGCGCTCATCGCCGCCTATCTGCGTGCGGACGTGTTCTGCATGCCGGGAGTCGCCGAACTCCAGAGCCTGGCCACAATGGACGCCCTCGCCGCCGGCAAGCCGGTCGTCGCCGCCGACGCGATGGCGTTGCCCCATCTCGTGCGGCCGGGTGAAACCGGGTGGCTCTATCCGCCGGGAGACACCGCGGCCCTCGCCGATCGGCTACGCCGCCTGCTGGTCGACCCCTCGGCGCGGGTCCGCATGGGTGCGGCCGGCCGCGTGCTCATCGCACAGCACACGATGGAGAGCACGCTCGACCGCTTCGAGACCATGTACCGCAGTGTGGCCGTGCGGCTCCCGCTCGCGTAGGCGACCAAGCGTCGAGCACAGCGATCACCGGCCTCTCCATGGACGGGCCTCAGACACCGACATCGGCCACCAGGTGCACGGCCGTCACGCCGGCCACCGCGCATTCCTCGTCGCGTTCGGGCCGGTCCCCGCTGACCCCGACCGCGCCCAGCAGGGCGCCCGACCCGTCACGCACCAGGACACCGCCGGCCGCCGGCATCAGGCGTCCGCCGGAGATGGTCGAGAACACGCCGTAGATGGCCGGGTTCACCGCGCAACGCTCGGCCAGGGCCCGGCCGCCGAGCCCCATGCCGAGGCATCCCCAGGCTTTGGCGAACGCGATGTCGGGTCGGAGGATGCCGCTGGTGTCCTCACGTTTGAGCACCTGGAGGTGTCCTCCCGGATCGAGCACGGCGACGGTGAGCGGCGCGCAGCCGAGCTCCCGCGCGTGCGCGAGCGCGGTGTCCGCTATCGCGGTCGCCAGGCGCAGCGTCAGCGACGTGGCAGTTGCCATGACCGGTTGCTCCTCAGCTGAGCGTCGGGCTGGTCTCGACGGCGTCGAACTGAGGCATGATCACGTCCGCGGCCGACTTCGGGGCCCGTTTCTCCGTCGGGAGGCCGAAGAGCTGGCAGGCGTTGCCGCCGAGGATCTTCCGCTTCGCCTGGTCGGTGAGAAACGGGAGATCGTGGATGACGCTGGGGACGTCGAAGTCCCAGTGCGGGTAGTCCGATGAGTACACCAGCGTGTTCTCCGCGTCGATCAGCTTGAAGGTCTCCTCCAGCATGGACATGGGCGCGGTGCGCTCCATCGGCTGCGTGGAGAACCACATGTCGCGCAGGTAGTCGCCGGGCATCCTGGTCAGTCCGGGGCATTCCGACGTGCGCATCAGGTACTCGTTGTCCAGGCGCTGCATCAGGAACGGCAGCCAGGCCAGGCCCGACTCCAGCCACATCAGCTTGAGCCGGGGGAACCGCTCGGGAATGGCGTTCACCAGCATGTTCGTCAGATGCACCATGTTGGTGAAGGTGAAGCCGAGCGCGTGCGCGGAGATGAACTTGTTGAGCTGGGCGAAGCTCTGCTCGTGCCAGTTGTAGCCCGCGTGGAAGGCCAGCGGTTTCCCGGTCTCCTGGATCGCCGAGTACACCGGCGCGTACTCGTTGGCGTGCACCGGCCGGTAGCGCACCGACGTGACCATGAAGCCGATGACGCCCGGCGTGTCCCCGAAGTCCTCGACGACCCGCAGGCTCGCCGCGGCGTCGTTGAACGGCAGGTAGACGAAGGTCTTGACCCGGTCGTCCTGGGTGAGCAGCTCCTCGGTGAGCCAGCGCGTGTACGCCCGCGCGAGGACGACCTCGACCTCCGGCGCCGGATGCAGGGACAGGTGCAGCATCGAGGACGGGAACATGATCGAGTAGTCGATGCTCATCATGTCCATGGCCCACAGCATCCTGGCCATGTCGGGGTGGTGGTTCGGCCGCGCGGCGGCCTCGATCGCGCCGGGCAGCTGCTGGCCGGCCCGCAGTATCCGGCCCGAGACCTCCTGGTTGCCCAGCTGCGCCGTGACCACGTTGCCGCTGCGGGCCGAGTCCTGCTTGCCGCGCGAGGTCATCGCCCGCACCCAGTCGCGGATCTGGTCGTCCTCGATGAACGGCGCGATCTCGCGCCAGCGGCCGTTCTCGAAGTGGTGGGAGTCGACGTCGACTATCGCAAACTCGTGGAATCCGCGGTCGTCGGCCTGACGACGGGCGTTGGCCAGCAGGTTGCGCACCGGCACGCGTCCCCGGTCGTAGAACTCATCCACGGCTGTTGTCCACCTTCCGGTCGGGGATGCGCACGGTGGGCGGCAGGGCGCCAGGCCGGCCGCCGAAGTTCTCCCACATGGCCAGTTCGAACACCTCCAGGTTCACCGCGCTGAGCAACGCGCTGGCGGCGCGGGCCGCGTCGGTCGCGGTCACCTGGTGGCCGGCCGAGAGGATCGACACGGACTCGCCCTCGGCGTCGACCAGTGCGCCGTAGGCGGTCACGACATACTCGGCAAGCACGCGGAGCCCGTCGACCGTCACATCCAGGGACAGCAGTTCGGCCAGGCGATCCTGGTTATTCGACGACGACATAGACCTGTCCTTCCTCGATCTGGATCGGATAGCTCGCCAGCCGCAGCCGGCGGTCACCGCAGAACTCGCCGGTCCGCAGGTCGTACTCCCAGCCGTGCCAGGGGCACACCAGATGCGGCTCGGACCGGTCGTGCCTCTCGCCCGCGGTGCGACCGTCGTCAGTGAAGATCGCCCGCAGCCGGGGGAAGTACCGGCCTTCGCAGACCGGGCCGCCCTGGTGCAGGCAGAGGTTGGCGTAGGCCCGGAACTGCTCGCCGACGCGGAAGACACCGATGGTCCGGTCCGCGTGGTCCACCAGGCGGCGCTCGCCGTCCTCGAAGTCGTCGACCGCGCCGGCGTGGATGCGTTGGGACACGTTTGCCTTGGGCATGGTGCCTGCCTTTCGTGCGGATGTGGTCGGCGCTGGCGCCGCGACGACGCCTGCGGTCAGTCCTTGTCCAGCTCGGGTTCCAGGGCGCGCAGGGCGTCGATCACGTTCGCCCAGTGGCGGCGCATCGCCCGATCGGCGCCGTCCGGCGACCGGGCGCAGATCTCGTCGATCAGGGCGAGGTGGTCGGACAGGGAGTGCTGTGGCCCGCCCCGGCGCAACGTGATCCGGTACTGGTGCCGGACGGTCTGCGCACGCAGCCGGGTCAGGGCGCTGGCGGCCACGGCCTGGCCGGCGATGTCCCGGATCCGCTGATGCAGGACCGCGTTGAGGTCCGCGTACGTCGTCGCGTCCTGGCCCGCGGCCGCCCGGCGCATGTCCTGCGCGAGCGTGCGGAGCTCCTGGACGTCGGGTTCGGTGATGCGCTCGGCGGCCTTGGCGGCGCACAGAGCCTCCAGGCACATCCGCACCTCGGTGATCTCGATCGCCTCGGTCAGGCTCACCGACTGGACCACCGCGCTGCGATTGCGCACGAGCTCGACCAGCCGCTCGTGGCCGAGTTCGGTCAGCGCGGCCCGCACCGTGTCCCGGGACCCGCCATAGCGTGCGCACAGTTCCGCCACGACAAGGCGCTGTCCTGGCACGAAACGGCCCTCAAGGATTCCGCGCCGAATGAGGTCCAGCACCGATCGCGAAGGATGATCCACAAGGACCTGGTCATCAGGGGACGTCTCAACCACGACCGACCGCCTCTACCACACAATCGCGGAAAAAACCGACATCACGGAGGGGATTGTGAACAATACCAAGGACTCCACGATGAACCCGACGTGCCGCGAATGTCAAGCAGGACCAGGCCGACTGTGCATGACGAACTGTCATATCGGCCAGACTGTGCGATCTGCCCCCACCTTGACAGTGGATTCTTGCCGGAGAGATAGTCGCCTAATCTCGTCGACAATCACGCGATATACGGACGTTGTGACGAGAGAGCAGGAGAGCCGGCGGGAGCCGGAAGTCCCTGTTGCGCCACGGGCAAGCGAAAGTCGCCGTCGCACATCGCCGACCGCACGGGCACTCTGCCGTCAGGTCTCACGAATGGACGAATGCGCCTTTCGCATGTCGTGCCTGCCATCAAGGTCTGGACAGCCCGGCCGGAAGGACGTGAAGCCGGTGCCGACAAGTACGGACAACACCGAACTCGCGGTTGGCCCGCACACCGCGACGACGAACTGGTGGGACCGCAACCTGCTGGCGCGCAGGGCAGTCCTCGTAATGCGCGTGCTCGGCCGGCGAGAGTTGGCCGCGATCACGCTCAACCGAAGCATCCTGCCCACGCTGTCACAGTTCGTCGGCGCGATCGGCGATCCAGCGCAGGACGCTCAGATGGCACAGCGGATTGCACGGGAGGGCTCAACGGTGAGCTATGTCCAGACGACCAACCTGCCCCCGTCGGCCGACCAGCCGACCGCCGGCCCGGCCATGATCGCCCTGCGCACCGAGGTCCTGAAGTCGGTCCGCACCCGAGAGGCGGAGGCAGCATGACCGCGCGCACCTGGGGAGCCCTCGCCGTGGCCGCGCTGGCGCTGGTCGTTGGATGCTCGTCCAACAACCTCACGACCACCGCCGACGGCTTGCGGACCATCACCGTCGGCGTCAGCCCTTCGGCGGCGACGTCGGCGCCGATGTACCTGGCTGTGCAGCAGGGTGTGTTCCGCAAGCTCGGTCTCCAGCTCACCCTGGCCCCGCACACCGACGCGGGCACGATGGTGCCGGACCTGCTCAGCGGGAAGAGCGATTTCGGCATGGTGAGCTTCGGCCCATTGGTCTCGGCCGTCGAGAGCGACCTGCCGATCAGAATGGTCGGCCTCGCCGCACAGGAGCACACCGGGCAGAACCGGTCGGTGGCCATCGTCGTGGCCAGCGGCAGCACCGCCGCCGACATGCGAGGCATGCGCACCTTCGCCAACTCCAGCCCCGACCGCGACCCGCTCGACCAACTCGCCGTCACCGGACTCGGCGGCGACTACCGGGCCATGCGACTGGTCTCGGTCCCGTCCGGGTCGATCGCCGACGTGGTGGCCAGCGGGCGGGCCGACGCCGGCCGGCTCTACGGGCCGTTCCTCAGCCAGGCGCTGGCCACCGGCCGGGTCAAGGTCCTGCACTACGTGGAGGGCGACCTGGACCTCGGCGGCTCGCCGGCCTCGCCGTTCGTCGCGGCGCTGCCGTTCCTGGCCGGCAACTCCGATGTGGCGCAACGGTTCATGCAGGGCGTGACCCAGGCCTACGCCTACGCCGCCTCGCACCAGGACGAGATCGCCCAGTACTCCGGGCAGACTCCCCTGTCGCACACACCGGTGAAGGTCAGCGAGCTCCCCAGCTTCCCGGCCGACGGTGTCGACCGCACCGCGGTCCGGCAGACCCTGGACCTCTACCAGCGAGAGGGCTACCTCACCAAGCAGGTGGCCGTCTCCGACATCGTCTGGCAACCGCCTCAGTGACGACCACACGAATCCCTGAAGTAGAACGCATCGGAGGTTGTCTTCCATGACCGCAGCACAGAACGGCCAGTACCTGAAGGAGATCCAGCGTGTCCCCGCGTCCGGCGCGCGGTGCGTGAGCTGGTTCCAGGTCGGCGGTGACGACTACATCGCCGTGGGCCAACTCGCCTATGACGCGCCGGGAACGCCCGCCGGGATGAACGGGGGCACGTCCAACACGGACGTGCTGCTGTTCAAGCGGGAGGGCGACCAGTGGGCGCTTTCCGGCACGCTGCCCGGAAACGGCGGCGAGGACGCCGAGTTCTTCACCATCGACGGCCGGCACTTCCTCGCGATCGCCTCGATCCGCAGCGGCAGCGGGCCCTACAACTTCAACCAGGGCCAGCCCATCTACGTCTGGGAGGACGACCACTTCGAGCCGTTCCAGATGATCCTGGGCTACGGCGCCAAGCAGTGGCGGCACTTCACCATCGACGGCCAGCACTTTCTCGCTCTGGCCCAGAACCGGCCGGGCAAGCAGGACGTGCCCTCACACGTGTTCCGCTGGGACGGCGAGAAGTTCCAGCCGTTCCAGGACATCCCGTCCCGCGGCGGCTACAACTTCCAGGCCTTCGAGATCGACGGCGCCACCTACCTCGCGCACGCCGACCATCAGCGGCCGGGCGCGCTCTACCGCTGGACCGGCGACCGCTTCGTGCACCACCAGGATCTGGTGGAGATGGGCGGCCGGGCCTACGAGTTGCTCACCGACGACACCGGCACCTATCTCGCGGTGGCCAACATCAGGCACGACTCGCTGCTGTTGCGGTGGGACGGCGGGAAGTTCGTCGAGCACCAGGTGCTCGACGGCGGCGAGGGCGGCCGCGAGCTGACCGTGATCGAAACCGACCAGGGCACGTTCGTGGTGCGGGTCAACTTCATCGCCGGCGGGCCGCAGAACCCGCATCCGCCGATGAAGTCCCAGGTCTACCGCCTGGTCGCCGGGAAGCTGGCGGTGGTGCAGGAGTTCGACACCTGCGGCGCCTGCGACGTGACCCACTTCCCGCTGCCCGACGGCGGCATCGGGGTCGCCACCTCCAGCGGCCTCAACGCGCGGGTCGGCTTCGCCTCCGAGTCCACGATCTACCGATTCGACCCGACGGGCCGGCTGTGACTGAGAAGGAGGGGGCATGACCGCAGTGCACGAGAGCGCCGAGATGGTCAGGCTGTTCCGGACCTACACCAATCCCGGCGCGCCGGAGCGGGACAGCACCGGCGACCACCTGAGCCGGGCCTCGTACGAGGACAACTACGGCCATCCGCTGCTGGCCGTCACCAACCGCCATGTCGGGCTGTTCCCGGGCAACGACGCGCCGCCGATCACCAAGGGGTTCCGGCACACCACCCTGGGCTTCAAGGAACTCGCCGGCGTCTCGCATCTCGCGCCGGCGATCGCCAGCCTGATCCGGCTGAAAGAACTCGGCCGGCAGGAGGTCGCGCTGCGGGATGCCGCTCGGTTGCTCTCCGACATCGACGCCGTCCGCGCCGCGAACACCGTCGACCTGTGGCGCGAGGACATCCACGCCGAAGCGTTCGGGGGTCGGGAAGAATCGATCTTCCGGATGGTGGACTACGGCTGCGCGGTCACGGCCCGCTACCTGCGCCGAGGACTCGCCGACCCGGAGTGCTTCTCCGCCGAGACCCTGCGGGACGACCTGATGACCGGCAGCGGCGCCGACGAGCTGCCGATCGGCTTCGGTCGAGTCGTCATCGGCACCTTCGCGCTGGTCGGCGCCAACAATTCGGCCCGCATGATCCGCTGGTTCGACTCGGTCGGCCTGGACTGGGAACACGTCATCCTGATGCTGGTCGGCCGCCAGGGCCGACCCACCTCCGGAGTCACACTCGGCTCCAACAGCCTGGGCCGAATCCTGCGCATCGCCTCACGCGGCCGACTGGCCGACGAACGCATCTTCATCGCCCCCCACGCCCCCGCGTTCCCCGACCCCAACGGCGCCAACAACCACGAGATCGCCGCCGTCGAACAGCCACTGCGCTGGACGATCGCCCGAGTGATGGCCGCCGTCGAACTGGCCCCGGTGCTGTTCCCCGACTCGCCACGCTTCGTGCCACCACCGGTCTACGGCCCCGACCTGACCAAGGACACCACACAGATCACCGAAATGCCGCGGATCACCGGCCCACACGACTGGACCGTGATGATCGCCCGCCAGCGGCTCGCGCTCGAGGACCCGCGCCAACTGCTGGCCAGCGGCGTCACCGACTACATGGCCGACCAACTGGTGCGCCACGGCAACGACCCGACCGCCATCGTCGTGCCCGGCGTCGACGGCATCACGTATCCGGAGCTGCCGTGAGGGCCGCGATCGCCAACGAGTCACTCAGCGCACTGCGAACCCGGGCGCCGGCGACACGGCGGACGTCGGCAACCAGTCCGAGTGACCGGCCACATGCCCCACGTCAGAATCCGGTCGGCCGGTGTGGCACGTAGTCCGCCTCAAGGCGCTCGATCTCCTTGTCACTGAGCGAAAGCCGCGTCGCCGCGACCGCGTCCGCGATGTGTCCAGGTTTGGTGGCGCCGAAGATCGGCGCGGTGACAGCCGGTTTGTGCAACATCCAGGCCAGGGCGACCTGCGCCCGCGAGACCTCACGCTCCTGTGCGACCTCAGCGACTGTGGCGGCGACCTTCCGATCGGCGGCGACCGCCTGTCCGTACAGAACAGGCGCCCGGGTGTCGACGTCGCCACGCGCGGTGGACGCCTCCCAGTCCCTGCTCAGCTTGCCGCGAGCGAGTGGGCTCCACGGCAACACGCCGATGTTCTCCTCGACGCAGTAGGGGTGCATCTCCCGTTCCTCCTCGCGCTGGATCAGGTTGTACTGGTCCTGCATGGAGACGAACCGAGTCCACCCGTGGAGATCCGCGAGGCACTGAGCCTTGACGAACTGCCATGTCCACATCGAGGAGGCCCCGATGTAGCGGACCTTGCCGGCCCGGACGAGATCGTGCAGGGCCTGCATGGTCTCCTCGATCGGCGTCCTGGGGTCGTGCCGGTGGATCTGGTAGAGGTCGACGTAGTCGGTGCCGAGCCGCCGCAGGCTGTTGTCGATCTGGGTCATGATCGCGCCACGGGACAGTCCGGCCCCGTTGGGCCCAGGCCCCATCGCGAAGTGCACCTTGGTCGCGATGACCACCTCGTCCCGCTTGGCCAGCTCGCCGAGCAGCTTCCCGGTGATCTCCTCACTGCTGCCGCCGCCGTAGGCGTTGGCGGTGTCGAAGGTGGTGATGCCCGCCTCGATCGCCTCGCGGAAGAGCGGCCGAGCGTCGTCGAGCCCCAGCGTCCAGCCGCCGCCGTTGGCTTGCGGGGCGCCGTAGCTCATGCAGCCCAGGATGACCCGGGAAACCGTGAGCCCGCTTCGGCCCACGTTCACGTACTCCATGAAGGTTCACTCCTCACGTCAATCAACCACGCGGTGTTCGACTGAGAGGTCTCAGCCGTCCGGCCGCAGGCCGCGCAGGACGACGTCCAACAGTCCATGCGCGTGCTCACGTGCCCGGTCGGCGTGGCCGTGGAGCAGTTGCATGACAACCGAGCCGATCAGTGTCTGGGCAATCATGTCGAGGTCGGCGTCCGCGCGGACCTGACCCTTGGCCACGGCGGCGCCCAGGCGGCCGGCCAGGGCCTGGCGTCGCGCAGAGGTGAGGTGTCCGTAGAGGGACTCCGCCTCGGTCGGGTTCTCGGCGGAGGCGGCGATCAGGGCCTGGATCAGGGCGGCGTTGTGTGGATCGATGGTGACGCTGGTGTAGGCGTCCACCCACTCGTGCAGGTCGCGGGCGATGTCGCCGGTGTCCAGGGGGGTGCTGACGGCGGTTGGCGCTGCGCGGACCGACAACCCCGTCACCACCGCGTCCGCCACCAGGGCCGCCTTGCTCGGCCAGCGTCGGTACAGGGTCGGCTTGCCCACGCCACTGTGCACCGCCACCGCCTCCATCGACAGCCGCCCATAGCCGCGGGCCAGCAGCAGTTCGCAGGTCGCCGCGAGGATCGCGCGGTCCTTCTCGGCGGTGCGGGGTCGACCTCGCGGTGCTGGTTCTGACTCCGAATCGCCCATATACGTTACTATACGTTTCGTAAATTAGGACGTCCATGGAGGATTCGTGAGCACGCCACTCACCTCGCGCGGCAAGCTGGCCGGCCGAGTGGCGATCGTCGTGGGCGGCGGCCAGACTCCGGGCGCGCGGCATGCCTGACCTACGCCCGCGAAGGCGCCCGTGTCCTCGTTGTCGACCGCGACCTGGACGCCGCTGAGCAGACCGTGAAACTCCTCAAGGCGACGCGTGAGGTCCGGCTACGGGATAAGGAGAAGCGCATGCCCTTCGCGTATGACGCGCAGCTGATGGCGAGTGTGCGGGCGGCGATGGCCCATGACGGGCTGGTTCGACCCGAGCCGGCCCGCCGGGATGACTGGAAGGCCTTGCGGGACAACATCGAGCACACATTGTCCACAATGGACGCAAACCTGCCCGAGCGGGCCGACGTCACGCGGGCGGAGTATCGGATCGGATCGTACGACGGCGTGGAGGTGGTGGCCCGCTGGTACCTGCCCGAAGGCGGGGGCGCCGGATCGGCGGCGGTGTTTCTGCACGGTGGCGGCATGATCGCGGGCACGGTGGCGCTGCATGACCGCTTGATCGCCGCATACGCGGGTGACAGCGGGGTCCCGCTGCTCGCCGTCGACTACCGTCGCGCGCCGGAGGACCCGCACCCCGCGCCGGTCGAGGACGGCTACGCCGGCCTGGCCTGGCTGAGCGAGCACGCCGCCGAACTGGGCGTCGATCCCGCCCGGATCGCGGTGATGGGCGAGAGCGGCGGCGGCGGACTGGCCGCCGGGACTGTCCTGCTGGCCAGGGACCGTGGCCTGCCGGTGGCCAGACAGATCCTCGTCTACCCGATGCTGGACGACCGCAACACCGAGCCCGATCCGGCGCTGGCCCCGTTCGCGGCCTGGTCCTACGACGACAACCACACCGGCTGGCACGCCCTGCTCGGCGCCGCGATCGGTGGCCCGGACGTGGCCGCGGCCGCCGCCCCGGCGCGGGCCCGCGACCTGTCCGGCCTGCCACCGACCTATGTGGAGGTGGGGGAATTGGACATCTTCCGCGACGAGTCGATCGAGTACGCCCGCCGCATCGCCCTCGCCGGCACGTCCGTCGAGCTGCACGTGCATCCGGGTTGTCCACACGGGTTCGAGCACATCTCCGCCGATGCCGACGTCGTGCTGCGCTCGCGGGCCGACCGGCTGCGCGCGCTGACGAGCTTCTGAATCCGCCTGGAGACACGATGGCCACGAGTGGGCGAACGCTTCCTCCACGGCCGAGCGCACCAGCGATCGGCCAGCAGCCGTTCCCACCGGGTGCGGTCGGCCAGCAGCATGGCCGTCATCTTGGCGATCATGTTCGCCGTCGTCTCATGGCCCGCGACCAACAGGCCCTGCCCGGTCGCCACCAGCTGCACGTCGGACAGGCCGCGCCCCTCGCAGTGCGATGCGCGGAGGCCGGCGCCTGGCGACGGTCGAGCGATGAGCGGGAGTGGCGATCGGTCGCGGAGAGGGCGAGCGTTGTGCCGTTCCTGACCGAACGGCACGCCGTGGACGCGGGCGTTCGGTGCGATCGAGAGCGTCGTCGACTGTGGGCTACAACGGGGCGACCGCATTCTCCAGTGCGCCGGCTCGGCGCCGCTTGACGCGCATCGCCACCGGGGCGACCAGGAGAAGCAGCCATGCCGCCGCCCATGCCCACAGCACCAGCAGCGCCTGTCCCGCTCCGCTGCCGTCGAAATAGAGCACGGATCGAACGGCGTTCACCGCGCTGGCCCCGGCCCAGAAATGGTTGAAGAACGCCCAGAACGACGGCAGCATCGACGCCGGAATCGCGCCGCCGGAACTCGGGAAGTTGATGAAGACGAATATCGTCAACATTGCGAAGATCGAGCCGGGGCCCAGCAGCAGAGTGCAGTCCATGGCGACGAGTCCGATGAGGAAAGCGTAGAGCGCGCCGATGCCGAGCATCGACCAGATGGCCGAGGCCGAGCCGCTGTAGGCGCCGAAACCGACGCCTCCGATCAGGTACACCAGCACCGGGGCGACAACGGCCATGATCGCCAGAAATCCTATTGTGCCGCCGATGCCCAGGCCGGGTGCGGCTTGGGAGAGCACGGTGATCGTGAGATACCCGGCGAGCGTGCAGATGATCACGAAATAGAACAGCGAGGTGCCGCCCGGGTCGCCGGCCGGCAACGGGCGCAGGTCCACGACCTCCGGTGTCGTGCCCTGGGGAGTGAGAGAGGCGGCCAGGCCGCGCACCACGGTGGCGGCGGTGGGCCCTCCCGCGGTCGCGACGTAGGTCTTCGCCTGGTCGCCCAGCACGATGGCCCCGACAACCTCCCGCGACATGACCTGGGACTGCGCGATGTTCGGGTCCGTGGTTTCGGTGAAATCGAACTTGCCCCCGTTCGACGCCGCGACCTTCGCCACAACCGCCTGCGTTTCCTGGGTCGAGCCGACCAGAATGACGGGCATATGGTTCGGCTGTGGACTGTGGAACGCGCTGATATAGCACAGGGAGAACATGACGACGAAGAAGACCGGTAGCGCCAGTCCGCTCATGGCCGCGCGCCACGGTGGGGTGGGAGCCTTCTCGTGACTGTCAGAGCCTTGCTCGATCCGGACGTCTGCGTGAGCCACGGGCTACCTCATTTCATGGTTCGGCGACAGATTAGGGCGGGAAGGGTCCATCCGCAACTCGAAGTCCGAGCAGCCGGCCCTCAATCGAACGGGGGAATGGAAGACCAGTTTGTGCGTTGAGTGTCTTGCACGGACTGTCGAGGTCACCCTGAAGAGGGAACGGCGCATCCGCTATCGGGTGAGGCCGTGCTGGACCGCAGTGCTTTCCGGTTCAGGCGACATCGCCACGGGCAGCCGGTCACAACACCCGATGCGCGGGAGGCCCTGGCCTCGACCGGGACCGGGACCGGGGAGATCGGCGAGGTCAGCGGCCGGTTCGCCGACATCCGGCACCTCCCGCTCGACGTCTCGGCTCAGCGCTTGCGCGTCCGCTTCGCCGGGGCCGGGCTGAGCTGGCCGACGATGGCGGTCAGGCGGTCGGCGATCTCGTCGAAGCCGAGGTATCCCTGGCCCGCCAACACCATTCCGCCGACGAACGCCATCGACACCGCGTCCATCGTCGTCCGCGTGACCTCGCCCAACGCGTGAGCGAACGCCCGCACGACGACGCCGGTCATCTCGTCCCGCAGGCGAGCGACCTCCGGATCGTCGGCCAGCAGCGCGGTCGTGCAGGCGCGGCTGAGCTCGGGCTCCTCGGCGAAGAACGTGGTGATGCCGTTGACGATCTCCGCCAGCGAGGCGGCCTCGGCGACCGAGCCGAGCACGTCCTGCATCTCCCGCCACACCACCGAGCTGATCAGGTGGTCCTTCGAGGAGAAGTAGGTGTACGCGGTGGCCGGCGAGACCTCGGCCCGCTTGGCGACCGTGCGGACCGTGAGATCGCCGTAGTCGACCTCGCGGACCTCCTCCAGCGCCGCGTCCAGCAACCGCTGCACGGTGTCCGCCCGACGACCGTCCACGATACGACGCACCGGCTCCATGCGTCGATCGTAACAACACACCCCTCTGGAAACCTGACCAGACACTCATGCACCGGTGGCGGCGTGCCGGCCCGCCCGCCGGCCGAAGAACGAGCCCTCACCGAGCTGGAGCCCCGAGCAGTAGCCCTGGCCGTCCTGGGCGATGCCGGAGGCGCACGCCCCGGCCGCATACAGGCCGCGCACCGCCGAGCCGTCGGCCCGGCGGGCCTGTCCGTCCACTGTGGTGCTGATCCCGCCGAGGGTGAAGCCCGCGTAGAGGGCCTTGCCGAGACTCAGGTCGTAGGCGGCCCAAGGCCCCGAGTCCTGGGGCGCCAGCCATTCGGGCTGCTTGTGGAAGTCCGGGTCCTCGCCGCGTGCGGCGTGGGCGTTGTAGCGGTCCAGGGTCGACCGAAAGGCGTCCACGGGCAGGCCCAGCCCGGCGGCCATCTCCTCGACCGTCTCCCAGCCGTCGATGAAGGGCACCAGCGGCATGGCCGGGCGTTCGGCATGGTTGCTGTCGACGACCAGATACGCGGCCGAGTCCCGTTGCCGCAGCACGTGGTACGAGGTGCGGGCGTGGTAGCTGTCCTCGGCGACGAAACGCTGCCCGTCCTTGTTCACGATCAGGCCCTTGACCAGCAGGGACGGCGGATAGAACGGCGCGGTGATGAACGGCTCGTCCATTCGTTCGAGCGCGGCCCCGACCGACGCGCCCAGCCGGATGCCCAGGCCGTCGTCGTGAGTGGAGCCGAGGGTGAACAGCTTCGCGCCCAGGGCCGGGGTGTGCGCGGCGACCATCTCGGGATTCATCACGAAACCGCCGGCCGCGAGCACCACCGCCGAGGCCCGCACCAGGCCGGTGGTCTGGAACCGCCGCCACGCCAGGCCGACCACCGCGCCGTCGCCGTCGGTGACGAGGTTGGTGGCGCCGGTCTCGTAGCGGACCTCGATCCCGATGTCCTCGACCCGGTCCCGGAGCAGGTCCATGACCAGCTTGGCGCCCTGCGTGTCGCCCGGCACCGGCACCTTGTGGCCGCGCGGCGCGGGCGGTGTGACGGCGATGTGCGGCCACACCTTCTCGTTGCCGGTGAACATCAGGCCCTCGGTGCCCGGCTGGATCACGGCCTTGCCCGAGAAGTAGGACCGCTCGAACGCGAACCCGAGCGCCTCAAGCCAGTCGAAGTGCGCCACCGAGCCCTCGCAGTAGGCACGGATCTTGGCTCGATCCGGGTCGCGCGAGGTGGACACGAGGAAGTCGTACATCGCCTGCGGCGAATCGCGGTGGCCGGTCGCCTCCTGCACGGCGGTGCCGCCGCCGAGGTAGAAGTGGCCGCCGGCCATGCAGGTGGTGCCGCCGTGCACGGCCGCCCGTTCGAGCAGCAGCACCCGCGCGCCGGCCCGCGCCGCCTCCAGCGCGGCGCACCCGCCGGCGATGCCGAAGCCCACCACGACCACGTCGTACGACTCGGCGTCGGCGAGCACCGCCGCGTCGAACACCTCCGGCAGCGCCGTCATCGCTGCTTCCGCGACTTGGCGATGGTGTCCTCCACGATCGTGTTCAACCGCGCCCCGTTCTGCCAACCCGCGTAGTGGCTGAGGAAGATGACGATCTCTCGGAGCTGCTCGGCCGACAGCTCGCCGTTGGCGTGCGCCGCCGGCACCTGAATGCCGAGCACGTCGGCCGCGCCGGTGGCGGCAAGCGCGCCGATCAGCAGCAGCCGCCGGTCCCGGTCGGTCAGGCCCGGCCGGTTCCAGATGTCGGCGAACAGGTGGTCGGCGGTGTAGCGGAAGAAGTCCCCGGGCGCGTCCGCCATGTCGAAGCCGTAGACCTGCTCCATCCGCTCCAGGCCCGCACGACGGATCGCGGGCAGGTCGTCGAACTTGTCGGTCATCCGGTCTCCTCCAGGCCGAGACCGGCCGCGAGCCGGCCGATCGCCTGCCGCGCCAGCGGCACGTCCACGCCGAGCTCGTCGGCCAGGGCGATCGCGAAGGCCAGGTCCTTCTCCCCCAGCGTCCGCACATGGTCGAACACGCCGTGCCAGAAGTCGCCGCGGTCGATCGGCCTGGTGGTCGCACGGTGCATGATCGCGCCCGGTCCGCCGGTGATCGCGTCGGTGTGCCGGACGACGGCGCCGAGGGCGACCAGGTCGAGTCCGGCCGCCTCGGCCAGCCGCTGCGCCTCGGTCGCGGCCGTGAAGGCCACGAAGTGCAGGAGGTTGCGGGCCAGTTTCATCCGGGTGCCGGCGCCGATCGGGCCGGCGTGCACCACCAGGCCGGCCATGTCCGCCAACACCGGACGGCAGGCCGCGAAGGCATCCGCCGTGCCGCCGGCCATGATCGCCAGCGTGCCGTCCGCCGCGCCCATGGCGCCGCCGCTCACCGGGGCGTCGACGATGCGGACGCCGTGCCGGGCCGCGGTGTCGGCCAGGTCGGCGGGCGTATCGGGGGCGACCGTGGAATGGATCGCGATGGTGAGCCCGTCGCGGGCCGCGCCCAGCGCCTCGCCGACCACCTCGCGCACCTGGTTGTCATCACGGACCATCACGCACAGCACGTCGACCAGGCCGGCGAGCTCGGAGACACTGTCGGCGGCCTTGGCCCCCGCGCCGACCATTTCGGCCACCGGCTCGGCGGCGACGTCGAACACGACCAGGTCGTCGCGGGCCCGGGCCAGTCGTGACGCCATCGGCCGGCCGATGTTGCCGAGCCCGACAAAGCCCGTCACGGCCGGCATATCTGTCCCCCGTCCACCGCGATGATCTGCCCGGTCACCCAGGAAGCCTGGTCGGACAACAGGTACAGGCAGGCGCCGACCATGTCGTCCGGCCGGCCCAGCCGCTTGATCGCCATGCCCTTCACGAGCTCGGCGGCGGCCTCGCCGGCCTGTTTCCGGGTCGCCGCGGTGTCGGTCGGGCCGGGGGCTATCGCGTTGACCCTGATGCCCATGCCGCCGAGCTCGTGGGCCAGTTGCAGGGTGAGGCCGTTGACGCCCGACTTGGCCAGGCCGTAGAAGCCGGAGTACAGGTAGGCGCCGGTGGAGCTCTGGTTGACGATGGCTCCCCCGCCGCGCCGCTTCATGGACGGGTACACCGCCCGGGTCATGACCAGCGCGCCGTCCATGTTCACCGCCATGAACCGGCGGTAGTAGTCCCAGTCGACGGTGAGCAGCAGGTCGAACTCCATGTCGCCGTAGATCGCGGCATTGTTGACCAGCAGGTCGATCCCGCCGTAGCGGTCGACGACCGCGTCCGCCAGCGCACCCGCCGACTCGGCCGACGACACGTCGCAGCGGACGAACATCGCGTCGCCGCCCGCCGCCGTGATCGCCTCGGCCACCGCCTGGCCGTCCTTCAGATCGGCGACCACGACCGCCGCGCCCTCCGCGGCCAGCCCCCGGGCGTACGCCTCGCCGATGCCCTGCGCCGCGCCGGTGACGACGGCGACCTTGCCCTCGAACCGCATCCGCACTCCGCTTCAGGCGGCCTCGGCCACCAGCTTGGTCTCCAGGTACTCCTCGAACCCCGCGACGCCCATCTCGCGGCCGATGCCGGACTGCTTGTAGCCGCCGAACGGGGCGTCCGCGCCGAACCAGACGCCGCCGTTGACCGACAGCGTCCCGGTGCGGATCCGCGCCGCCACCGCCCGCGCCCGCTCCGGCGAGCCCGAGTTCACCGCGCCGGACAGGCCGTACGGCGAGTCGTTGGCGATCCGGACGGCGTCGTCGTCCCCGTCGTGCGGGATGACCACCAGCACCGGGCCGAAGATCTCCTCGCGGGCCACCCGCGCCGTGTTGTCGAGGCCGGCGATCACCGTGGGCCGGATCCAGAACCCGCCGGCGAGCTCGCCGTCCTTGCGGTCGACGTCGCCGCCCGTGGCGAACCGCCCGCCCTCGGCCACCGCGATGTCCAAATAGGACTTGACCCGGTCGCGCTGCGCCGCCGAGACGACCGGGCCGCAGATCGTGCCGGCGTCGCTCGGGTCGCCGCAGCCGATCCCGGCCATGGTGGACGCGGCGATCTGCACCGCGTCGTCGTAGCGAGCGCGGGGCACGACCAGCCGGGTGGACAGCGCGCAGCCCTGGCCCGCGTGCACGCAGACGCCGAAGGCGGTCATCCCGACGGCGGCGGCCAGATCGGCGTCGTCGAGCACGACCGCCGCGGATTTCCCACCCAGCTCAAGGAAAACCTTCTTCAACGTCGGCGCGGCCGCGGCCATGATCATGCGGCCGGTGGCGGTGGATCCGGTGAACGACACCAGGTCCACCCGGGGGTCGGTGGTCAGCAGCGCGGCAACCGCGTTGTCGCGCGGGGACACGACGTTGACCACGCCCGGCGGGATGTCGGTGTGCTCGGCGATCAGCCGGCCCAGCTCGCAGGCGACCCACGGAGTGTCCGGCGCGGGCTTGAGCACCACCGTGTTGCCGGCGGCCAGCGCGGCCCCGAGCTTGGTCAGGTTCATCTGGTTCGGGAAGTTCCACGGGGTGATCGCGGCGACCACGCCGACGGGCTCGCGCCGGATCGTGCGCAGCGTGCGGATTCCCATCGGCTCGGCGAAGCCGAGATCGGTCTCCCACGCGTAGGACTCGGCCAGATCCGTGGTCCACCGCAGCGTGTCGACCGGCATGTCGTACTGCGGTCCGGTGGTGAGGAACGCCGGCGCGCCAGCCTCCGCGGTGGTCAGCTCGCGCATCGCCGGGCCGTGCTCGACCAGCGCCCGGTGCAGCTGGCGCAGGCAGTGGACGCGAAACGCGTGGTCGTTCGGCCAGTCGGTCTCGTCGAAGGCCCGGCGGGCGGCGGCGATCGCGGCGTCCACGTCGCCGGCCGTCGCGTCCGGGGCACGGCCGATTTCCTTGCCAGTGGCGGGATTGAGGATCGGGAAGGCCGAACCGTCGCTCGCGGCGCAGAGCTTGCCGTCGACGAGCAGCTTGGCGGGCGGCACGGTCACTGGTCCTCCCGGATGACGTAGCGGCCTTCCTCGACCGGCGGCGGCCAGACGGTCGACGGCAGGTCCTTGCGGCGGTAGTGCCCTGGCTGCTTGCGGCCGTCGAGGGCCATCCGGTCCAGCAGGCCCCGCGGCGCCCGGCCGGAGCCGGCGATCTCCATGAACGTGTGCGCGGTCGAGCCGAAGTCGAACCAGTCGCGCTGCCAGCTGATGCTGAGCCCGCCGGCCGCGTCGAGGCCGACGCCGAACCAGCTGCCGCCGATGCCCAGCACCTCGTACTCGCCGCCGGCATCGTCGGGAACGCCGCTGCGCTGCTTCCAGAAGCCGACGATCATGCTGGTGGCCTCGTCGATGACGGTGGCCATGTAGTCGTAGTGCCAGCCTTCCATGCCGGCCATCTCGGCGACGAGCGCGTGGCGGCGGATCTCCTCGCGGCCGACGGCCATGAAGTGCTCGTCCGGGCTGTACATCCAGCCGTACGTGGCGTCCTCGGCGTAGAAGTCGGCGAGCGGGGCCCAGTTCCGCGTCCGCTCGGCCTCCCGGTTGGCATCCAGCCAGGAGGCCCAGAACCCCGCGAGCACGGCGCGGGTCGGCGGGTTCATGCGGTGTTCTCCGTTCCGTCGTCGAGCGAGAGCGCCCCGGTCGGGCAGTACCTCACGGCGTCGAGCACGGCTGCGCGCCGGGACTCGTCGGGTCGCTCGTCGAGGACCCGCACCTTGTTCTCGGCCTTGTCGTAGGCGAAGACATCGGGCGCCTCCACCACACACATGGCGTGGCCCTGGCACAGGTCGAGATCGGCCGTCACCCGCATCGGGTCACCGCCCCGGCCGTCGGCGGTAGCGGGCGCGGCACGGCCGTTCGAGCTGGATGACCATCTTCGAGCAGTCGTCCCGATAGGACTCCGGCGGCTGCGCCATGCTGAACTCGAAGTCCCGCAACAACACCGAGAAGATCGCCTTGAGCTGCATCATCGCGAACGCCGAGCCGACGCAGCGGTGCCGCCCCGCGCCGAACGGGATCCACGTCCACCGGTTGACCAGGTCCTCCTGGCGGGGATCGAGGTACCGGCCCGGGTCGAAGCTCTCCGGGTTCGGGAAGTCCTCGGCGACGCGGTTGGACACCCGGGGCGTCGCGCCGACCATCATCCCGGCCGGGATCACGAACTCGTCGAACCGGATGTCCTCCTTGACCACCCGCAGCAGCAGGATCAGCGGCGGATGCAGCCGCAGCGTCTCCTTGAGCGCCGACTCCAGCGCCGGGATCGACCGCAGGGCCTGGAAGGACACCGAGGAGCCGTCGGCGTAGAGCGTGTCGAGCTCGGCGACGACCTCGCGCAGCACGTCGGGGTGGCGCATCAGCTCGATCAACGCCCAGGCGGCGGTGCCGGAGCTGGTGTGGTGCCCGGCGAACATCATCGAGATGAACATGCCGGTGATCTGGTCGGCGGAGAACTGCGGTTCGCCGTCCTCGCCGCGCAGCGACATCAGCACGTCGAGCAGGTCGCGCTCGTCGCGGGGCGCCGCGCCGCGGGCCTCGCGCCGATTCATGATGTCCTGCACCAGGTCGACGAGTTCCCGCCGCGCCTGGTCGCGCCGGCGGAAGCTGTCGATCTCGGCGTAGGGGTCCACAAAGGCCAGTGCGTCGGTGCCGCGTTCGAGGTCGTGGTAGAGATGGGCGAACCGGGAGTCCAGCTCCTCGCGGAAGGACTTGCCGATCAGGCACGCGGACGTGGTGTAGATCGTCAGCTCGGCGAACCAGTCGAGCAGGTCGATCTCGCCCGCCTCGCCCCAGTCCGCGACCATCCGGTCGACCTCGGCCTCGATGGTGGCGGCGTGGCCGCGCATCTGCTCGCCGCGCAGGGCCGAGCTCTTCAGCATCTCCCGCCGCCGCTGCGGCGTCGCGTCGAAGATGACGCCCTTGCCGAACACCGGGGTCATGAACGGGTACGCCTCGCCCTGGTCGAGCACCTCGTCCGGGGCGCGGAAGAACGCCTCGTTCAGCCGGGACCCGCTGACCAGGGCCACTTCCCGGTCGGCGAGCCGGAACCGGCCGATGTCGCCGCACTCGGCCCGCACCCGGTGCAGCAGCGCGATCGGGTCGGTGCGCAGCTCCCGCAGATGGCCGTGCGGGTCGTCGGGATGGGCCCGGGACACCTCGGGAATCTCTCCTGACATCCGACTGGACATGTGTCCACCATAGAACCGTCCGGGCGGCACTGACAAGGACGATGTCAGCGCACGATGAGCCGGGCCGAGGATTCCAGCAGGTCGGCCATCCGGTCGTACGAGCCGTAGCCGAGGCCGGCGTGCAGCAGCGCGCCGCCGAGCGAGATCTCCAGCGCCGGCAACACTTCCGGCCGCGCCGCCGAGCCGAGCGCGGCGCCCAGCCGGCGGCGCCACTCCAACCCGATGCGCTCACGCAGATACCGGACATCGGGATCGTCGCCGAGCATCGCGGCCGTGCAGGCCGCCGCCAGCTCCGGCTCCGCCGACACCAGCGACGCGATGTCCCGCAGCGCGCGCACCACGCGCTCCACCGGCGACCCCGCCGTGGCCGTCTCCGGCAGCTCCCGCAACCGGCGCCAGAAGATCTCCGTGACAAGGTGGTTCTTCGAGGAGAAGTAGGCGTACACGGTCGCCGGCGCGACGCCCTGGCGCGCGGCGACGCCACGGATCGTGAGACCGGCGTAGCCGACCTCACGCAGCTCCTCGACCGCGACATCGGTGAGGCCGCGAACCGTGTCGGCCTGGCGCTTGGTCAGCCGCCGCCGGGTGGACTCGACCGCGCGCTCGTCGCCAACCTGGTCGGACATGTTTCTAGACACTTGTCCAATGATGGTGTTACATTGCCGTTCGCGCAACCCGAGAGCCCGGAGGGACCAGTGCGAGTAGCGCTCCTGTCCTACCGAAGTGAGCCGCACTGCGGCGGGCAGGGCGTCTACGTCCGGCGCCTCAGCCACGGCCTGACCGAGCTCGGCCACCAGGTCGAGGTGTTCTCCGGGCAGCCGTACCCGGTGCTCGATCCCGGTGTCGGCCTGACCAAGGCGCCCAGCCTCGACCTGTACCGCGAACCCGATCCGTTCCGCACGCCGAGCCTCGGCGAGCTGCGCGGCGTCGTCGACCTGATCGAGGTCGCCACCATGTGGACGGCCGGCTTCCCCGAACCGCTGACGTTCAGCCTCCGGGTCGCCAAGCTGCTGCGTGCCCGCCGCGGGGAGTTCGACGTCGTGCACGACAACCAGTGCCTCGGCTACGGCCTGCTTTCCTTGTCCCGTGCCGGTTTTCCGCTCGTGGCCACGGTCCACCACCCCATCACGCGGGATCGGGCCACGGAGCTCGCCGCGGCGACCGGGTCCCGCCGGCTGACCCTGCGCCGGTGGTACGGCTTCGCCCGCATGCAGGCGAGGGTCGCTCGTCGCCTGCCCGAGTTGCTCACCGTGTCGCGGGCATCGGCCGCCGACATCGCCGCCGACTTCCACGTCCCGGCCGACCGCATCCAGGTGGTGCCGCTCGGCGTGGACACCGCGGTGTTCACGCCGCCGAGATCACCGCGGGCGCCGGGCCGCATCGTCGCGGTCGCGAGTGCCGACTCGACGGTCAAGGGCGTAAGGCATCTGCTGGAGGCCGTGGCGAAGCTGCGCACCGAGCGCGAGATCGAACTGGTCCTGGTCGCCCGGCTCGCCGACGGCGGGCCGAGCCGCCGGCTGATCTCGGAACTGTCCATCGAGGACGTCGTCCGCACGGTCAGCGGCATCTCCGACGGCGAGCTGGCCGCCTTGCTGGCCTCGGCCGAGGTGGCGTGCGTGCCCTCGCTGTACGAGGGATTCTCGCTTCCCGCGGTGGAGGCGATGGCCTGCGGGACCCCGCTGGTGGCGAGCCGGGCCGGCGCGCTGCCCGAGGTGGTCGGCCCGGACGCCAAATGCGCGGTCCTCGTCCCGCCGGGCGACGCCGAGGCGCTCGCGCGCAGCCTCGCGGCGCTGCTCGACGACCCGGTCCGCCGGGCCCGCATGGGCGAGGCCGGCCGCCGTCGCGCGCTGCGCAAGTACAGCTGGACCTCGGTGGCCGCGGCGACGGCCGAGCGATACGCCGCCGCCATCGAGCGAACGGGAGGCAAGCCGCGATGCTGACGATGGACTTCGACCGGCTCGGTGTCCGGCCGGGCTGCCGCGTGCTCGACGTCGGCTGCGGCGCGGGCCGGCACGCGTTCGAGGCGTACCGGCGCGGCGGCGACGTCGTCGCCCTGGACCAGAGCGCGGCGGAACTCGACGGCGTGGCGGCCATGTTCGCCGCGATGGCTGAGGCCGGCGAGGCTCCCCCGGGCGCCCGGGCGACCACGGTGGTCGGCGACGCGTTGGCTCTCGACTTTCCGGACGCCACCTTCGACTGCGTCATCGCCGCCGAGGTGCTGGAGCACATCGTCGAGGACGAGAAGGCGATGTGGGAGCTGGCCCGAGTGGTGAAGCCGGGCGGCATCGTGGCGGTCTCCGTGCCGCGTTGGCTGCCGGAGCGGATCTGCTGGGCACTCTCGGACGCCTATCACGAGGTGGAGGGCGGCCACGTCCGGATCTACCGCGCCGACGAACTCGTGGCCAAGCTCAGCGACACCGGGCTGCGGCTGGCGCACCGCCACCACGCGCACGCCCTGCACGCCCCGTACTGGTGGCTCAAATGCGTCGCCAAGGACAAAAACCCTTTGGTGCGCGCCTATCACCGGCTCCTGGTGTGGGACCTGATGCGGCGGCCGTGGCCGACCCGCGTCACCGAGCGGCTGCTCGATCCGTTGATCGGCAAGAGCGTCGTCCTGTACCTGCGCAAGCCGGCGGTGGTCGATGGCGCGGCGTGACGTTCCCGCCGTGCCGGGCGTGCTGTCCGCCGCCGACGTGCTCCGCACCGGGCGTGCCATCGCACGGGCCCAGGAGTCCTCCGGCGCGATTGCCTGGTTCGACGGCGGCCACACCGATCCGTGGGATCACGTCGAGGCCGCGATGGCGCTGTCCGCGACCGGGCTGATCGCCGAGGCCGAGGCGGCCTACGACTGGTCGCGGCGCAGCCAGCGGGCCGACGGGTCGTGGCCGATGAAGATCACCGACGGCCGGGTCGAGGACGCCGCCGCGGACAGCAACTTCTGCGCCTACCTGGCCGTCGGCGTCTGGCACCACTACACGGTCACCGGCGACACCGCGTTCGCGGCCGGGATGTGGCCGGTGGTGCGCAAGGCGATCGACTTCGTGCTCGATCTCCAGACGCCCCGCGGCGAGGTCCACTGGGCCCGCGCGGCCGACGGTTCCGCCGTGCCGGCGGCGCTGCTGACCGGCTGCGCCAGCATCCACCACAGCCTGCGCTGCGCGTTGGCGCTGTCCGAGGTCGTCGGCGAGCAGCAGCCGGACTGGGAGGTCGGCCTGGGGCGGCTCGCCCACGTCGTCGAGGTCCATCCCGAGGCGTTCCAGCCGAAGTCCCGGTACTCGATGGACTGGTACTACCCGGTGCTCGGGGGCGTGCTGCGCGGCCGGGCCGGCCGCATGAGGATTGCTCGCGGCTGGCGGGAGTTCGTGGTCGGCGGCATCGGCGTGCGCTGCGTCAACGACCAGCCCTGGGCCACTGGCGCCGAAACCTGCGAACTTGTGCTGGCGCTTGACGCGCTCGGCGAGCAGCGCGCCGCGCGCGAGCTTTTCGCGGCGATGCAGCACCTCCGCGAGCGCGACGGGTCCTATTGGACCGGACTGGTGTTCTCGGACGGCAAGCGGTGGCCGGTCGAACGGACGACATGGACCGCCGCCGCGGTGGTGCTGGCGGCGGACGCCCTGTCCCGGACCACCGACGGGAGCGGCATCTTCCGCGCCGAGGGGCTCCCGACCGGTCTGCCGGTGGACGACAGCGTGTGCGGCTGCCGGCTCAGCGGGCTGGCGCCCCGAGGCGACCGCTGACCCGGCGGAGCAGTCGCAGCGAGCCGACCCGCCGGAACTGCTCGAACTCTCCCCCGTCGACCGCCCGCCGGAAGATTCGGTACGGCGCCTGGCCACCGTCCCTCGGGTCCTCGAAGACGTCGTGGATGGCCAGCACGCCGCCGGCGACCAGCCACGGCGCCCAGCCCTCGTAGTCGGCCCGCGCGGCATCGTCGGTGTGGCCGCCGTCGACGAACAGCATGGTCAGCGGACTCCGCCAGAACGACGCGACGGCGGCCGATCGGCCGACCACCGCCACGACCTGCTCCTCCAGCCCGGCCTCGGCGATCGTCCGCCGGAACCGGAACAGCGTGTCCAGCCGGCCGGACAGCGGCTCGACCAGCGACGGATCGTGGTACTGCCAGCCGGGCTGGTGCTCCTCCGAGCCACGGTGGTGGTCCACCGTGACGATCGTGGCCCCGGTCAGCCGGGCCGCCGCGGCGAGGAAGATCGTGGACTTGCCGCAGTAGCTGCCGATCTCCACGACCAGCCCGGCGCCGACGTGGTCCCGGACCGCCGCGTAGAGCGCCAGCCCCTCGTGGACCGGCATGAAGCCGCTCGCCGCGACCGCCCTGGCCATCAGCTCGACCGGGATCTGCGTGTCAGAAAGCGACATGGACGGTCTCCGTCACCGGCAGGGCCTGGCAGGCCAGCGCGTAGCCGTCGGCGATGTCCTCGTCGGCGAGCGCCTGGTTGTTGATCATACGTACTTCTCCTCGCACGACACGGCATTCACAGGAAGCGCACACTCCCTCGCCGCAGGACGCCGGCGCGCTCACCCCGTTCGCGGCGAGCACGTCGAGCAACGGGGTGTCGACCGGCCACGCGAGCTCGCGCCGACCGCCGCCGATCTCGACGGTCAACGCCGCCGTCCGGCGTGATCCCTGGGCCGCGATCGCGCTCTGGAACGGATCGCCGGCCAGGGAGGTGAACCGTTCGACGTGGAGCCGGGACCGCGGCAGGCCGAGGTCGCGCAGCACCGTCCGGACGATGTCCATGAACGGAGTGGGGCCGCAGACGAACGCCTCGGCGAACCGCCGCCCACGCACCAGCGCGGTCAGGCCGTCCGGCGTCGGGACGCCCTGGAGCGATTCCAGCCAGTGCAGCAGCACGAGCCGGTCCGCGTGCCCGGCAGCCAGCTCGCGCAGCTCGTCGCGGAAGATCACCGCCTGCTCGTCGCGGTTGGCGTAGCAGAACACGATGGCGCCGGCGCCCGCCGCGAGCACCGACTTGGCGATGGACATGACCGGGGTGACGCCGCTGCCGCCGGCGACGAGCAGCAGGTCGTCGTCCAGCGAGCCGGGCGTGAACGTGCCGGACGGTTCGAGCACGTCCAGTTCGACGCCGGGGCGGACGTTGTCGCAGATCCAGTTCGACGCCGCCCCGCCGGGGACCCGTTTGACGGTGACCTTGGGCAGCGGGTCGGTGTCCGGCGAGCTGGCCAGCGAGTAGCAGCGGGCGACCGGGCCGGCCGCGGTGGGCAGCCGCAGCGTCAGGAACTGGCCCGGCCGGTAGGCGAACCGCTCCCGCTGCCGGGCCGTCAGCTCGAACACCAGGGAGACGGCGTCCGCGGTCTCGGCGACCACCTCGGCGACCCGGAGCCGGTGGCACTCCTTCACGAGGCCCATGAACACCAGTCTAGACAGCTGTCCACACCATCGACAAGGTTGCGGCGTCGCCACACCTGCACTAGCGTCTAGACACATGTCCAGCGAGATTCGGGCGATCGAGTTCAATCCGTACGACTACCGGTTCCACGAGGATCCGTACCCCACGTACGCTCGGCTGCGCGACGAGGCGCCGCTGTACCGCAACGAGGAACTGGACTTCTGGGCCCTGTCCCGGCATGACGACGTGCTGGCCGCCTTCCGCGACAGCGCCAGGCTGTCCAGCGCGAACGGCGTCTCGCTCGACCCCGCCGCGTACGGGCCGAACGCGCACAGGACCATGTCGTTCCTCGCCATGGACGATCCACGGCACATGCGGCTGCGGCTGCTGGTGTCCCAGGGCTTCACGCCGCGCCGCGTGCAACGCCTCGAAGACCGCGTCCTGGAACTCACTCGGCAGCACCTCGACGCCGCGCTCGCCGGGGGCGAGTTCGACTTCATCGCCGACTTCGCCGGCAAGCTGCCGATGGACGTGATCTCCGAGCTCATCGGCGTGCCGCCGGCCGACCGCGACCGGCTGCGCGGCCTGGCCGACGTCGTGATGCACCGCGAGGAGGGCGTGCTCGACGTGCCGCCGGCGGCGATGACGGCCGCGCTGGATCTGGTCGGGTACTACCTGGAGATGCTGGCCGAACGGCGGCGGACCCGCACCGAGGACCTCACCTCCGCGCTGCTGGACGCCGAGATCGACGGCGACCGGCTGACCGACGAGGAGATCATCGGCTTCCTGTTCCTGATGGTGGTCGCCGGCAACGAGACCACGACCAAGCTGCTCGGCAACGCCGTGTACTGGGGCTGGCGGCATCCCGACCAGCTGGCCAAGCCGTTCGCCGATCCGGGGCGAATCCCCGACTGGATCGAGGAAACGCTGCGGTACGACACCTCCAGCCAGCTCATCGCGCGCACCGTCGCCACGGAGGTCGAGTACCACGGTCGGACCGTGCCGGCCGGTGCGCGACTCCTGCTGCTGCTCGGGTCGGCCAACCGCGACAGCCGCGTCTTCCCCGCCGCCGACACCTACGACATCGACCGCGGCCAGCCGACGCAACTGGCCAGCTTCGGCGGCGGCCCCCACTTCTGCCTCGGCGCGCACCTCGCCCGACTGGAGGCCCGGGTCGCCCTCACCGAACTGGTGTCCCGAGTGTCCTCTTTGGACATCGATGAGTCCCGGGCGGTGCGCGTGCACTCCACCAACGTCCGCGGTTTCGCCGCGCTGCCGGTGCGCGCGGTGACGCGGTGATCCGCGGGCGCCAGGTCGCCGCCGGCGACGCGGGCGCCGCTCCACGCCCTCTGTATCAAGTGATCCAATCAGTTGACTCAATCAAGTGCTCTTGTTAACGTGACATGGATCACCGACCGACGACTTCCCGATGTTCCGCGGACACTCCAGAGGAGTCCATTGTGGAGCTGGAGCACAGGGTCGAGGACCTGCTCGCCACCCACGACTACCACGCCGACCGGGTCCGGTTCCGCGGCGCGCAGTTCGACGCGGGACTGGCCTGGGCGCACTTCCCGGTCGGCCTCGGCGGGCTGGGGCTGGACCGGGCCGCGCAGGCCGTGATCGCGAACGCCTTCCACGCCAACGGGATCCCGCCGCTCGACCTGGTGGTGAACCCGATCGGGCTCGGCATGGCCGCCCCCACCCTGCGGGAGTGGGCCGCCGAGCAGTTCCGGCCGGGACTGCTGCGGCGCATCTTCACCGGCGAGGACGTCTGGTGCCAGATGTTCTCCGAGCCGGGCGCGGGCTCGGACATCGCGGGCGTCGCGACCAGGGCGGTCCGCGACGGCGATGACTGGGTGATCACCGGCCAGAAGGTCTGGACCACCCTGGCGCACCGGGCCCGCTACGGGCTGCTGCTGGCCAGAACCGATCCGACGCGGCCCAAACACCGTGGGCTGTCGTACTTCTTCGTGGACATGCGATCGCCGGGCATCGAGGTCCGGCCGCTGTACCAGCTGACCGGCGAGGCCGAGTTCAACGAGGTCTTCCTCGACCAGGTGCGGGTCCCCGCCGCCCAACTGCTCGGCGCCGAGGGTGACGGCTGGCGGGTCGCGATCACCACGCTGGCCAACGAGCGTGCCGCCATCGGCGGCGCCGACGTGTCCCAGCCGGCCGAGCTGCTGGACGCGTGGCGGCAGCGGAAGCGGACCGAGCCGGCGGTGGACGCGGCCGTGCGGGACCGCGTGCTACGGCTCTGGGTCGAGGCGGAGGCGGTCCGGCTGTCGGTGCAGCGGGCCGCGGCGATGAGCAACGCCGGCGTCCAGGGGCCGGAGGGCGCCGTCGCGAAGCTGGCGTCCGCCGAGATGGGCCAGCGCGTGGCCGAGGCCATCCTCGATCTCCAGGGCCCGGCCGGCCTGCTGCACCCGGACGGCTACCCGATGCGCCGGGCCGAGGGCCACGACCTGCGGTCCCCGTCGAAGAAGTACTTGCGCACCAGGGCTTTCACCATCGAGGGCGGGACGTCCGAGATGATGCGCACCACGGTCGGCGAGCGGATCCTCGGCCTGCCCGGCGAGGTCCGGCTCGACAAGGACGTGCCCTGGAACGAGATTCCCCGATAGACGAAGGCGGCGAGGATGACGTCCGAGAACCGGCCGCGCCGCGCGCGCCCGACACCGGGGAGCGCGTCGTGACACTGGTCCTGTCGGCAGAACACGAGGCCCTGCGGGCCACGGTGCGCGAGTTCCTGGCCGCCACTTCCCCGCAGGCCCGGGTCCGTGAGTGGATGGCGGCCGACTCCGGGTTCGACCGCGACGCATGGCGGCTGATGGCCAAGCAGCTCGGGCTGTTGGGGCTCGCGGTGCCGGAGGAGTTCGGCGGCGCGGGCGGTTCCGCCGTCGAGTTGGGCGTCGTGCTGGAGGAAATGGGCCGCGCGCTGGTGTGCGCGCCGTTCTTCGCCACCGCGGTGCTCGCGCGCCAGGCGCTGCTCGGCAGCGGCGATCGGGCCGCGCAGCAACGGTATCTGCCGGCGATCGTGTCCGGCGAACTCGTCGCCACGGTCGCCGTCGCCGAGGACGAGGGCTGGGATGCCGTCACGCTCGCCGCGACACCCGGATGGTCGCTCACCGGGACGAAAAGCTATGTGCTGGACGGCATGGACGCGGACGTGGTGTTCACGCTGGCGCGAACGCCGCAGGGCCTCGGCATGTTCGCCGTCGACACGGACGCGCCCGGACTGGTGCGGGAGAGCCTTCCCGTGCTGGACCGGACGAGGCGGCTGGCGCGCATGAGTTTTCACGCGGTTGCGGCCACGCCGGTCGGCGACCCGGCATTCGCCGGGGAGGTGATGCGCACCGTGCTCGACCACGCCGCCGCCGCACTCGCCATGGAACAGGCCGGCGGGGCGGCGCGGGTGCTGGAACTCGCCGTGGACCATGCGAAGAGCCGGTTCCAGTTCGGCCGCGCGATCGGCTCCTTCCAGGCGGTCAAGCACCGGTGCGCGGACATGCTCGTGCTGGTGGAACAGGCGAAGGCTGTCGCCTACCACGCGATCGCGGCCTCCGCGACCGACGCGGACGACCTCCGGCTGGCGGCCGGCCTGGCCAAGGCGTTCTGCTCGACCGCCTACACCCGGGTCGCGAACGAGAACATCCAGATCCACGGTGGGATCGGGTTCACCTGGGAGCACCCGGCACACCTGTACCTCAAGCGCGCCAAGAGCTCGGAGCTGATGTTCGGCGACCCGGCGCGGCACCGCGACGCGATCGGACGAGCGCTCGGCGTCTGACGGCCCACCGTGAAAGGGGTTCAGCAACGTGGCTGAGATCCTGAGATTCGCTGACGGACTGTTCTTTCCCGAGTCGCCGCGCTGGCACGACGGTCGCCTGTGGGTCGTGGACATCACGGGCCGGGTCGTGCGACGGTACCTCGAGGACGGTTCGGGCGAGGAATTCGCCCGGCTGGACACCGAACCGTCCGGCATCGGCTTCGCCCCCGACGGCCGGCTGCTGGCGGTGGACATGCCGGGGCGGCGGCTGCTCGCGATCGGCGACGGCGTCGAGGTGGTCGCCGACCTTTCCCCGTACTCGCCGTCGTTCTGCAACGACATGGCCGTTGCCCGCGACGGCACGGCGTACGTCACGCAACTGGGCAACGACCACTGGAAGGGCGAGCCGCCGCGCGCGGTGCCGGTCATCCGGGTGCGTCCGAACGGCAAGGTCGACACCGTCGGCCCGGACCTGATGGGCCCCAACGGGATCGTGCTCAGCCGGGACGAGAAGACGGTGTACGTCGCCGAACCCGCTGCCGGCCGGGTGTATTTCCTCCGGTTCGACGACGCCGGCGCGGTGGTGGATCACGGCGAGCATGTGCGGGTGCCGCCCGCGCCCGGCAGTCAGCTCCCCTTCGGCGTGCCGGACGGCATCGCCCTGGACGTCGAAGGCGCGCTGTGGATCGCCGATCCGATCGGGGCCAGGGTGGTTCGGATCGACGCGCGGGGGCGGCTCACCGACGCGTTCCCGATCGACGGCGGCCACCCGCTGGCGGTCGCCCTCGGCGGGACGCACCGCCGGACGCTGTACGTGGTGGCGACGGCGAACCTGGACTTCTACGCGCCCCTGACCGAGCCGACGGGCTTCGTCGGCGCGGTCGACGTCGCTGTGCCGGGATGTGGGTGATACTGGTGACCTGTGTGGTCGGTTCGGGAGGAGTGGCTCGTTGTCGAAGGGCGGCACCGGTTGGGACGGCGACCGGACCCGGGCGCGGCTGGTCGAGTCGGCCGAGCAGCTGTTCGCCGAACGTGGCGTGGATTCGGTCTCCATCCGCGAGGTCAACCGGCACGCCGGGCTGGCGCCCTCCGCGGTGCACTACCACTTCGGCTCGAAGCAGACGCTGCTCGACGCGGTCATCGGCCGGCTCGGCACGGCAGTCAACGAGGCCATCGCCGTGGAGGCCAAGGCGCTGCTGGACCGCGCGGAGCCGCCCACGTCGCGTGAGCTGGTCGACCTGGCCGCGACGCCGCTGCTGGCGGCCGTCACCGCGGACCCGGTGCGAGGCCCGCGCTGGCTCAAGGTGGTTTCCACCTTGACCTGGCGTGACTCGTCCAGGATCTGGCCCGAGATGCGGGAGATGCAGGTGCGGCTGCTGTCCCGCGCCTACCCGGACGTGCCGGACGGCGATCGGCTGCTGCGCTTCGCGATCGCCTTCGCCACGCTGACGCAGGTGCTCGCCATGGCGCCGGCCGACGACGACGCGTCCCGCGAGCGTTACGTCGGCGCCTGCCTGGATTTCGTCACCACCGGCCTCGACGGCGCGATGGCCCGCTGCTCCTGAGTGGACTCTTGTGACGGGCAGTGGACCGCAGTACTGTCCAGACAACTGTCCAACCACCGTTCCGGACGTGCGGCGTATCGCAGTCGGCCGAGATTTCTCCCTCGGGCGGTGGCTTCGGATCCCGGGATCGTCGACCACGTGTCCAGGTCCGGTCTCTTGATCAGCGGAAGGGGCGTCATGCGGCGAGAGATCGTCGTGATCATCGGCACTGGCGGCATGGGCCTGGCCATCGCCCGCCGGCTCGGCAGCGGAAAGACCTTGCTGCTGGGCGACGCCAACCCGGAGACGCTGGACCGGGCGGCCCAGGCGCTTCGCGGCGAAGGCCACAGTGTGCACGTTCGCGCCGTGGATGTGTCGACGCCGGAGTCGGTAGCCGCCCTCGCGGACGCGGCGGCCGAACTCGGCCCGGTCACCGCCATCGCGCACACGGCGGCCCTGTCGCCGGCCCAGGCGCCGGTCGACGTCATCCTCCGCGTCGACCTGGTCGGCACCGCGCTCGTGCTGGACGAATTCGCCCGGGTCGTCGCACCCGGCGGCGCCGCCGTGGTGGTGGCGAGCATGGCCGGTCACCTCCTGCCGCCCTTGCCGAAGGAGCACGAACGAGCCCTGGCCATCACGCCGACCTCCGAACTGCTCGCCCTGGAGTTCCTCGGGCCCGATCGGATCGACCACCCCGCGGCCGCCTATGGCATTGCCAAGCGCGGCAACATGTTGCGCGTTCAGCACGCGGCCGTGCGCTGGGGCGCGCGACGGGCGCGGGTGAACTCCATCAGCCCCGGCATCGTCTTCACCGCGATGAGCCACGAGGAGTTGGCGGGCGAGCAGGGCGATGTCATGCGCCGGATGATCGACGACTCCGCCGCCGGCCGGGCCGGCACCCCCGACGACATCGCCGACGCGGCCGCGTTCCTGCTCGGGCCGCACGCGGGTTTCATCACCGGCGCCGATCTGTTGGTCGACGGCGGCGTCGTCGCTTCCGTGCGATCGAGGAAAGCCGCGAAATCGATGGGAAGGATGCGATAGTGGACAAGCCAGCACCGACGGCGGCCTGCTGATGTCCTCCGCGATCACGGTCGAGCGTCTCGACGGCGGCGCCATCGCCGTCCTGACCATCGACCGACCACGACGCGGCAACGCGCTGGACTCCCAGACGCTGGCCGCGCTGCACCGAACCCTCGACTCGATCAACGGCGACCCCGCGGTCCGCGCCGTCGTGGTGACCGGCAACGGCACGGTGTTCTGCGCCGGGGCCGACATCAAGGCCGCGGCCGAGGACTTCACCGACACCGATGCCACCCCGCACGCGTCGCTCCAGGCTCGCGCCGCCGCGCCCGTTGTCGTCACGATGGCCGCGCAGGAGTTGATGGCCTCCGCGTTCGAGAAGATCCATCGCCTGCGCCAGCCCGTGATCGCCGCCGTGAACGGCGCCGCCGTCGGCGGCGGCTTCGCGCTCGCGCTGGCGTGCGACATCCGCTATGCCAGCGCCAACGCCAGCTTCGGCGCGGTGTTCATCCGCTACGGCGTCTCGGCGTGCGACATGGGCACCAGCTATCACCTCCCGCGGCTGGTGGGCGCCTCCCGGGCCGCTGAGCTGATGCTCACCGGGCGGGTCTTCGACGCGGCCGAAGCCGCTGCCATCGGCCTGGTGTTGGAGGTGGTCGACGGCGAAGGACTCGTCGAGCGCGCGATCGACAAGGCCCGTGAGATCGCCGGCCACCCGCCGTTCGCGGTGTGGATGACCAAGGAGACCATGTGGCAGAACGTCGACGCCCCCAGCCTCCGGCACGCCCTCGACGTGGAGAACCGGACCCAGGTCATGTGCACCTGCACCGGCGACCTGGCGGACGCGTTCGCCGCGTTCCGCGCGGACGACGGCCCCTCCTGACGATCGAAGGGAGAGCAAGGCGATGACCGCACCGGACACCAGCCAACCGACCGTCACCGCGGCACTGGTGCACGACATCATCGCGGAGTTGACCGCATCGGGCGCGGCGTTCGAGGTGAGCGAGACTCAGCTTGACGGCAGCACCTACCGCGCCTACACGAACGCGCCGGCCACCGTCCTCGATGTGCTGGACGCGGGACGCGGCCGCGGCGCGGCCGACTTCCTGGTCTTCGAGGACGAACGCTGGACCTTCGAGCAGTTCTTCGCCGCCGTGGACGCGCTGGCCACCGTGCTGCACGACCGCCTCGCCGTGGCGCCAGGCGACCGGGTCGCCATCGCGATGCGCAACTGTCCCGACTGGCTGATCGTCTTCGCCGCGGCCGTGCAGGTGGGCGCGGTGGTCGTCCTGATCAACAGCTGGGGCTCGCGGGCGGAGCTCGAGTACACCTTGGACGACTGCGCCGCATCGGTGCTGGCCGTGGATCTGCGCAGAGCCGAGCTGATCGCCGATTCGCCGGTCGCCGCCGCGATTCCGGTGTTGTTCAGCGCGGTCGACGGGCCCGCCGCGCGGTCCGGCCTGACTCTGCCGCCGATCCGCGAGCTGATCACCACCGGCTCGGACGGGGCCGTCCCGCGGGTGGTCGCGGACCCCGCGGATGTGGCGATGCTGCTCTACACCTCGGGCAGCACGGGCCGTCCCAAGGGCGTCGTGTACCGCAATGTCGTCGCGGGTCAAACCCTGATGAACATGCTTCTCACCGGGTTCGTGAACATGCGGCTCGGTGGAGCCGGCGGACTGGGCAGCCCCGGCGGCGAGGCGCAGCTGATCACGGTGCCGTTGTTCCACGCGACCGGGCTGTTCAGCGGCCTGCTGCTGCCGTGCGTGCTCGGGCACAAGGTGGTGCTCATGCGCAAGTGGGACGCCGCGACCGCGTTGACGCTCATCCAGACCGAGGGCGTGACGACGCTGTCGAGTGTGCCCGCGATAGTCAAGGACCTGCTGACCCACCCGGCGGTCGCGCGCCACGACCTCTCGACGCTCATCCGCGTGTCCGCCGCCGGCGCCGCCACCCCGGTCGACCTGCCCGACCTGCTGCGCGACAAACTGGGCATCGTCGCGCGGGCCGCGGGCTACGGCCTGACCGAGACCACCACCGTGGGCGCGACGATGAGCGGCGCGGTGTTCGATCTCAAACCCCTGTCGTGCGGGATCCCCTCCCCCATCATCGAAATCCGCGTCGAGCCGCTCGACGATCGATCGCCGGCGCTGTCCGGAGACGGCGAGATCCAGCTGCGCGGCGTCACGGTGACGCCGGGGTACTGGCGAGCGGACGCGCTGACCCGCGACGCGTTCACCAGCGACGGCTGGCTGCGCACTGGCGATCTCGGACACCTGGACGACGACGGGTTCCTCCACATCAGCGGGCGCAGCAAGGAGATCGTCATCCGCGGCGGCGAGAACATCGCGCCCGTCGAGGTCGAGAACGCCGCGTACCTGCATCCCGGGGTCAAGGAGGTGGCCGTCGTCGGCGTCCCCGACGACGCCATGGGCGAGGAACTCGCGATGGTCTGCCACCCGTTCGCGGACTGCGATCTGACCGAAGCGGAGCTGCGCCGGCACCTGCGCACGGTGCTGCCGAAGTTCAAGGTGCCCAAACACATCACGTTGACCGACACGCCGCTGCCGCGCAACGCCAGCGAGAAGATCCACCGGTTCGCGGTGCGGCAACGACTTGTCGAGGGGTGACCATGGGACCACTCGCAGGAGTCCGGGTCGTGGAACTGGCCGGGTTCGGACCGGGGCCGCACGCGGCGATGATGCTCGGCGACTGGGGCGCCGACGTCGTCCGCATCGTCCGCAAGGCCGCCGACGGGACACCGCAGGACCTGGTCGGGGACGCGCAGCTGCGGAACCGGACGGTGGTCGCGGCGGATCTGAAGAGTCCGGACGACGTGGCGGAAACCCTTGACCTGCTTCGGTTCGCCGATGTGCTCATCGAGGGTTTCCGGCCGGGAACCGTCGAGAAGCTCGGATTGGGCCCGCGGACCGTCACCACCGTCAACCCACAGCTGATCTACGCGCGCATCACGGGCTGGGGCCAGGACGGTCCGCGCGCCGCGACCGCGGGCCACGACATCAACTACGTCTCCGTCACCGGGGTGCTGGCCGCGATCGGCGAACCTGACCGGCCGTCGGTGCCGCTCAACCTGATCGGCGATCTCAGCGGGGGCTCGCTGTTCCTGCTCGCCGGCATCCTCGCCGCGCTGCACGAGCGAACGCGGTCCGGGCTCGGGCAGGTGCTGGACGTGGCCATGGTCGACGGGATCAGCACCTTGGCGCAGCAGATCTGGAGCCTGCGCGCCATGGGCGTGTGGGAGCCGCAGCGGTCAGCCAACCTCATCGACGGCGGCGCCCCCTTCTACGGCGTGTACGAGTGCGCCGACGGGGAATTCGTCGCGGTCGGAGCCCTGGAACACAAGTTCTACGAGATCCTCGTGGCCGGCCTCGGACTCGACGCCGCCGCGCTTCCCGACCGCGATGACCGCCGCCGCTGGCCCGAACTGCGGCAGATATTCGCCCAGACCTTCAAGGCCGAGCCACGGGACACCTGGTGCGCGCGGTTCGCCGGCGCCGACGCCTGCCTCACTCCCGTGCTGTCGATGGACGACGCCCTCGAAGAACAACAGCTTCGTCATCGGCGGCTCTTCGCCGATCCGCCCCACACGATGCCGGCCCACACGATGCCGGCCCAGACGATGCCGGCCCAGATGTTCGGCCGAAGTCGTTGTGCGCAGCCCACACCGCCTGGTTCGCGGACCGCGGCGCTGGCCGAGGTGATCCGGCAGTGGACAGGAGACACGGACTCCTAGACCGGTGGCCGCGGCCTCGTCCCCGTCGCTATCCCGCCTTGTGCGGGATGCACTGCACGGCGCCGCCGTCCACGACGAATTCGGCGCCGGTCGCGTACGAGGACTCGTCACTGGCCAGGAACAGCACGAAGTTGGCGACGTCCGCCGGCTGGCCGGGCCGGCCGAGCGGAATGGTGATCATGTCGTCCGGGATGCCCTCGGTCAGCGGCGTGCGGACCAGGCCGGGGTGGATCGAGTTGACCCGCACGCCGTGCGGCGCCAGTTCCAGGGCCACCGACTTGGTCAGGCCGCGCACCGCCCACTTCGACGCCACGTAGCCGTGGGCCCAGGGCGTCCCCCGCAGGCCCTCGATGGACGAGACGTTGACGATCGAGCCGCCGCCGGCCGCGATGATCGCGTCGGCGGCGGCCCGCATGCCCAGGAACGTGCCGGTGAGGTTCACGTCGATGATCCGCCGCCACTGGCCGAGGTCGAACTTCTGGAGCGAGCTTCCGTTGACGATGCCGGCGTTGTTGACCAGGACGTCCAGCTTCCCGAACTCCCCCACCGCCGCGTCGACCGCGGCCGCCCACTGGTCGGGTCGGGTCACGTCGAGATGGACGTGGCGCGTGTCGGGCCCAAGCTCCTCGGCCAGCGCCTTCCCCTCGTCGTCGAGGATGTCGCCGATCACCACCTTGGCGCCCTCGGCGACGAGCAGGCGGGCGTCCGCCGCGCCGATGCCCCGCGCTCCGCCGCTGATCAGGGCGACCTTGCCGCCAACACGTCCCATGACCTTCACCTCTCGTTGTCGACGAACAGCCCGTTGCCGGTGACCAGCGGCAGATCGAGCGTCGTGCGGATGCCGGGCTCGGCCGCCACCACCGCGGGAATCGCGTTCACGACCCGGCCCACACCCGCCAGGATGGCGGCGTAGTTGTGGTCGCCGAAGCGACTGCTGGGACAGATGTCCACCGTGTAGGAGGGCTCTCCCACGATCTCGACCCGGTAGGAGCCGCCCGGCCGGGCCGGCTGAGCCCAGTCGGGACGGAGATCCCCGCGCAATCGCGTCACATGCTCGACGATGACGGCGGGCCGTCCGTTCACCATGCCGCAGACCTCGAACCGGAGGGCGGCGAGCCCGCCCTCGGGGATGTGGCCGGCGGCGACGTCGAAGGCTTCCGGCGCCGGCTCACGCTGGTAGGACTCGACAACGTCATCGAGTTCGACGCCGAGACCGGCCGCCAGCTGGCGGATGGTCACGCCCCAGGCGAGGCTGAGCACGCCGGGACGCAGCAGCATCGGCGTCCGCTCCGGCGGCGCGCCGAAGCCCATGACGTCGAACAGCACGGCTGCGCCGTCGTAGCTCGCGTAGTCGGCGATCTCCAGGCAACGCACCTGTTCGACCAGCCGGCACGTGCCGGTGAGCGCGAACGGGATCAGGTCGTTGGCGAATCCCGGATCCACGCCGCTGACGAACAGGCTCGCACCGCCCGCCCGTGCGGCGGATTCCAGGGGTTCGACGTACTCGTCGGGAAGAACGCCCCAGGGGTGGACGAGCACGGTCGGCGCGGTTCCCACGACGTTGCAGCCGGCCGCCAGGATCTGCCGGCAGTCGGCCAGGGCCGCCGCAAGCCTGTTGTCTCCCAAGGCGCAGTAGACGACGCAGTCCGGTTCGGCGGCCAGCACGGCGGCGAGGTCGAGCGTCGCCTCTACGCCGGTGGCGGCGTCGAGGCCGGCGAGCGCGGCCGCGTCCTGGCCGGCCTTGGCCTCGGCGGACACGCAGACCCCGGTGAGGTCGAACCTCGGGTCCTCGATGAGCTAGGCCAGCGCCAGCCGGCCGGCGTTCCCGGTGCCCACCTGAGCGACACGGATCGGTGTCGCCGTCCTCGCACCAGGCCAGGCGCGGCCCACGGGTCACGGCTCTTCCGGGTCGACGACGGAGGCTTCGGGCGAGATCTCGACCGCGTTGAGGTGAACGCCCCGCGGCGCGGACACCACCGACACGATGGCGTCGGCGATGGCCGACGCCCGCAGCGCCCGGGGATGGCGGGCGTGGCCCCACACCTGCCACTTGGCGATGAGGAACTCGAACTCCTCGGCCGAGAAGCCGGTGCCCATCTCGCTGCGTGTCGGCCCGGGACGCACGATCGACGCGCGCACGCCGGTGCCCTCCAGCTCCATCTGCATCGCGTGGGCCATGCCCTCCAGGCCCCACTTCGACGCGGTGTAGGCCGACGTGAACGGCCGGGCCCGTCGCGCAACGTCGGAGGAGACGAACACGATGTCGCCGCGCCGGCGGCCCACCATGGCTGGCACGAACGCGCGGACCAACCGGTGCGCGCCCATCAGGTTCACGTCGATCTCGCGGCCGAACTCGTCGGTGTCGACCTCGTGGACCGCGCCCACCGCGAGGCCGCCGGCGTTGCTCACGACGACCTCGATGTCGCCGAGCGACCGGGTCGACTGCTCGGCGAAGGCCTTGACCGAGTCCGGGTCGGTGACGTCGAGGGCGTGCACGACGGCCTCGCCGCCGGCGGCCCGAATCCGCTCGGCCACCTCGGCGCACCGGTCCACGCGCCGGGCGCCCAGGGCGATCGGGCACCCGGCGGCCGCCAGGGCCAGCGCGGCGGCGGCGCCGATACCCGAGGACGCCCCGGTGACCACGGCCGGCCGGCGGTCGGGATGCTGGAACCTCATCGCTTCGTACACATCTGACTGGACACGTGTCCACACTATCGTCAGGACGGCAGTCCAGCAATGGCCGATCCCGATCGGGACGCGCCGGCCGGCGGCTGAGCGACACTCACCCGACTAGCAGCGGGCCCGCACGGACTTGGCCGCGGCGTCGGCCACGAGCAGCAGCTGCGACAGGACGTGGCGCTGGTCGAAGTCCTTGCTGCGGCCCTTGACCACGAGCGCGACGTCGGGGGCCTCGTCGTTGCGGTACAGCGGCACGGCCAGGCAGGTGGTGGTGGCCCCGACCCGCACCGAGTAGGGCTGCTGTTGAATCTTGCGCAAGTGCCGGACCAATTGTGCGGATTGATCCGAATTGTCGCCCCAATCGTCGAACTGGCGCCGCGACGCCTCGGTGCTGTAGGCCAGCAGCAACCGGCCGGCCGCGGTGTCGGCGGCCCGCTCGCAGCCGTTCTCGTCGCTGGGCGTCCACGCCCCGCCGTGGCCGTGCACGCGATGCGTGAATACCACCATCGAACCCTTGAGCACGGCCAGGCTGCTGGTCAGGCCGGTCTTGAGCAGCAGGTCGCCGAGGAACGGCGCGAAGTCGTGCAGGGCCTGGCCCCGCGGGTCGGCGGTGGGCACCTCGGTGTGGCGCCGCCAGCTCGTCTCGTAGGGAGGGGCGGTTTCGGCCCGACTGTCCGGGGCAGCCCATAGCCATGACCGGTATCCATGACCCACTGGCCGACCTGTCGGCCGAGGGCGTCTCCGTCTGGCTCGACGACCTGTCCCGGGAGCTGCTCGCCGGCGGCCGGCTGGCCTCGCTGATCGCCGACCGGCACGTCGTCGGCGTCACCACCAACCCCACCATCTTCGCCTCCGCGCTGTCCCGGGGCGAGCGCTACGACGACCAGCTGCGCGAGCTCGCCAAGCTCGGGGTCAGCGCGGACGAGGCGATCTTCACCATCACCACCGACGACGTGCGCGCCGGCTGCGACGCCCTCGTCGACACCTACCTGCGCACCGGCGGCAAGGACGGCCGGGTGTCGATCGAGGTGGCTCCCCGCCTGGCCCACGACACCGACGCGACGGTGGAGATGGCCCGGCTGCTGTGGCGAGCCGTCGACCGGGAGAACCTGTTCGTCAAGATTCCGGCCACGGACGAGGGCCTGCCGGCGATCACCGAGGCCACGGCGGCGGGCATCAGCGTCAACGTGACGCTGATCTTCTCCGTGGCCAGGTACCTCGCGGTCGTCGACGCCTACCTGACCGGGCTGGAACGGGCCCACGAGGCCGGGATCAGCCTCGGCGGCATCCGGTCGGTCGCGTCGTTCTTCGTCTCCCGCGTCGACACCGAGATCGACGCCCGGCTGGACCGCACGAACGACCCGCGGGCGCAGGAACTGCGCGGCCGAGCGGCGATCGCCAACGCACGCGTGGCGTACCAGGCCTACGAAGACCTGCTCGCCTCCGACCGCTGGCGCGCGCTGGCGGAGCTGGGCGCGAATCCGCAACGTCCACTGTGGGCATCGACCGGTGTCAAGGACCCCGCCTACCCCGACACCATGTACGTCACCGAACTGGTCGCGCCGGACACCGTGAACACCATGCCGGGCGCGACCCTGGAGGCCTTCGCCGACCACGGCCGCGTCCTCGGCGACACCATCCGGCCGCACTACGACGAGGCCCGGCATCTGCTGGACCTGTTGACCCGTTACGGCATCGACGTCGACAAGGTCGCCGACCAGCTCGAACAGGAAGGCGTGGCCAAGTTCGAGCAGAGCTGGGGGCAGCTCGAGGAGACCGTGAGCGCCGCGCTGCACCCGGCGTGACCGGATCCCGGGCAGCGTTGCCCGCATAGTCCGCCGGCGCGCCGGGTAGCCGGAGTCATCGGTTGTCGAACCCGAGGAGCCAACAGTGGGCGTTCGCCGGTGGATCGGGTCCTGGCCGGTGTACCGGCAGCTGCACGGCGACGACCCGCTGGGCCGCGGTTCGGCAGTCACCTCCCCCGCCACGCGTGGCCTGACCGCCCGGACCGAGACGGCCGACCGCGTGGCCAAGTCGGTATGCCCGTATTGCGCGGTGGGGTGCGGCCAGAACGTGTACGTCAAGGACGACAAGGTCGTGCAGATCGAGGGCAATCCCGATTCCCCGGTCAGTCGCGGCCGGCTGTGCCCCAAGGGGGCGGCCAGCCTCCAGCTCACCACCGGCGAGTCCCGTCGGCACAAGGTGCTCTACCGCGCCCCGCACGCCGCCGACTGGGCGGAGATCCCCCTGGACCAGGCCATGGAGATGGTCGCCGACCGTGTGCTCAAGGCGCGGGCGCAGGGGTGGCAGGACGAGCAGGACGGCGTCCGGGTGGCGCGCACGATGGGGCTGGCCAGCCTCGGCGGGGCCACGCTGGACAACGAGGAGAACTACCTGATCAAGAAGCTCCTCACGGCGCTGGGCGTGGTCCAGGTGGAGAACCAGGCCCGGGTCTGCCACAGCGCCACCGTCGCCGGCCTCGGCACCTCGTTCGGCCGGGGTGGGGCGACGATGTTCCTCCAGGACCTCCAGCACTCGGACTGCATCGTCATCCAGGGCTCGAACTTCGCCGAGGCGCACCCGGTCGGCTTCCAGTGGGTGATGGCGGCCAAGGCCCGCGGCGCGAAGATCATCCACGTCGATCCCCGGTTCAGCCGGACCAGCGCGCTGGCCGACCTGTTCGTGCCGATCCGGCCGGGCACCGACATCGCCTTCCTCGGCGGCGTCATCAACCACGTGCTCAGCACCGGCAAGCACTTCCACGACTACGTGGTCAACTACACCAACGCCGCCACCATCGTGCGGGAGGACTTCCGCGACACCGAGGACCTCGACGGCGTGTTCTCCGGCTTCAACGAGCAGACGCGGCACTACGACTTCGACACCTGGCAGTACGAGGGCGTGGAGATGACCGCCGCCACCGGTGATCGCGACCAGGGCTACAACGAGCACAGCAGCGGCGGTGAGAGCCAGCACCGCGCCGGCAAGGCCGAGGGCCGGGGTTCCGGCGGCGTCGGCCTGACCGGCAGGCCGCAGACCGATCCGACGCTGCAGAACCCGCGCTGTGTCTTCCAGATCCTCAAACGCCACTACGCCCGCTACACGCCCGAGCTGGTCTCCGAGATCTGCGGCACGCCGATCGAGAAGTTCCATGCCGTCTGCGACGCGCTCACCGAGAACTCCGGCCGCGACCGCACCAGCGCCTTCGCCTACGCCGTCGGCTGGACCCAGCACACCGTTGGCTCCCAATACATCCGCACCGCCTCGATCCTGCAACTGCTGCTGGGCAACATCGGCCGGCCCGGCGGCGGCATCCAGGCGTTGCGCGGGCACGCCAGCATCCAGGGCTCCAGCGACATCCCCACGTTGTTCAACCTGCTGCCCGGCTACATCCCGATGCCCCACGCGCACGCCGACGAGACGCTGGACGACTTCGTCGAGGCCGACGCCGCCGAGACCGGCTACTGGGCCTACATGCGCTCCTACCTGGTGAGCCTGCTCAAGGCCTGGTGGGGCGACAAAGCCCAGCCGGACAACGACTTCTGCTTCGACTACCTGCCGCGCATCACCGGCTCGCACGCCACGTACGACACGGTCATGGAGCAGATCGCCGGCAACTGCAAGGGCTACTTCCTGATGGGCGAGAACCCGGCCGTCGGCTCGGCCAACGCCAAGATGCAGCGGCTGGGCATGGCCAACCTGGAGTGGCTGGTGGTGCGGGACTTCTCGCTGATCGAGAGCGCCACCTGGTGGCAGGACGGCCCCGAGATCGAGTCCGGCGAGCTGCGCACCGCCGACATCGGGGCCGAGGTGTTCTTCTTCCCGGCCGCCGCGCACACCGAGAAGTCCGGCACGTTCACCAACACCAACCGCTGGGTGCAGTGGCACGAGCAGGCCGTCGAGCCGGCCGGCGACGCCCGCAGCGACCTGTGGTTCATGTTCCACCTCGGCCGGATCATCCGGGAGAAGCTGGCCGGGTCCACCGATCCCCGCGACCGCCCGGTGCTGGACCTCACCTGGGACTACCCGCTGCTGGGCGAGCAGGCGGAGCCGGACGCCGCCGCGGTGCTGGCCGAGATCAACGGCTTCGACGCCGACGGCAGGCATCTGGGCTCCTACAAGGAACTCAAGGACGACGGCTCGACCTCGTGCGGCTGCTGGATCTACTGCGGGGTGCACGCTGACGGCGTCAACCAGGCCGCCCGCCGCAAGCCCGGCCACGAGCAGGACTGGATCGCGGCGCAGTGGGCGTGGGCGTGGCCGGCCAACCGGCGGATCCTCTACAACCGGGCGTCCGCCGATCCGGACGGAAAGCCCTGGAGCGAAAGGAAACGCCTGATCTGGTGGGACGGCGGGAAGTGGACCGGCCACGACGTGCCCGACTTCGACGCCGACAAGCGGCCCGACTACGAGCCGCCTGAGGACGCCCGGGGCGCGGACGCCCTCGGCGGCCGGGATCCGTTCATCATGCAGGGTGACGGCAAGGCCTGGCTGTACGCCCCGGCCGGCCTGGACGACGGCCCGCTGCCCACCCACTACGAGCCCCAGGACTCGCCGTTCGTCAATGCCCTCTACCCGCAGCAGCGCGACCCGAGCCGGCTGGTGCTCGACAGCGAACACAACCGCTACCACCCCACCGGGTCGCCGGTTTTCCCTTACGTGGTCACGACATATCGGCTCACCGAGCACTTCACCGCCGGCGGCATGACCCGGTGGACACCGTATCTGGCCGAGCTGCAACCGGAGTTCTTCTGCGAGGTGTCGCCGCGGCTGGCTGAGGAACGCGGCCTCGAGCACGGCGGGTGGGCGACGATCGTCACCGCCCGCAACGCCATCGAGGCGCGGGTGCTGGTGACCGATCGCGTCCCCACGCTGACCGTGCAGGGGCGCGAGGTGCACCAGATCGGCCTGCCGTACCACTGGGGCCCCAACGGCCTCACGACCGGCGACGCGGCCAACGAGCTGACCGCCATCGCCCTGGACCCCAACGCGCACATCCAGGAGGACAAGGCGCTGACCGCCGACATCCAGCCCGGCCGCCGCCCGCGCGGACGGGCCCGCCTGGATCTCGTCCGCGAATACCAGCGGCAGGCCGGCATCACCGACCACACCGGCATGGAGGTGTGAGCATGGAGCGGATGGGCTTCTTCACCGACACCAGCGTCTGCATCGGATGCAAGGCCTGTGAGGTGGCGTGCAAGGAGTGGAACGCGGTGCCGGAGGACGGCCTTTCCTTCACCGGCAACTCCTTCGACAACACCGGCGGGCTGAGCGCCGACACCTGGCGGCACGTGGCGTTCGTCGAGAAACCGGCCGTGGACCTGGGCATGCCGACGATCGGACAGTCCACTCCGGACTTCCAGTGGCTGATGTCCTCCGATGTGTGCAAGCACTGCACCCACGCCGCCTGTCTGGACGTGTGCCCGACCGGCGCGCTGTTCCGCACCGAGTTCGGCACCGTCGTGGTGCAGCAGGACGTCTGCAACGGCTGCGGCTACTGCGTGCCGGCCTGCCCCTACGGGGTGATCGACAAGCGGGAGGACGACGGCCGCGTCTTCAAGTGCACGATGTGCTACGACCGGCTCGGCGCCGGCCAGGAACCGGCCTGCGCCAAGACATGCCCTACCGAGTCCATTCAGTTCGGCCCGCTCGACGAGCTGCGCGACCGGGCCGCCGCCCGCGTCGAAGAACTGCGTGCGCAGGGGGTCGAGCAGGCCCGGCTGTACGGCGAGAGCCCGGACGACGGGGTCGGCGGGGCCGGCGCGTTCTTCCTGCTGCTGGACGAGCCCGAGGTGTACGGACTGCCGCCGGATCCCGTTGTCACGACCCGGGATCTGCCGTCGATGTGGCGGCACGCGGGCGTGGCCGCGGCGACTCTGCTGGCCGGCCTGGCGGCGACGTTCTTCGGAGGCCGGCGATGAGGGACCACAGCCCGTTCCGGCAGCCGGCCACGCCGGACTCCTACTACGGCCGACCGGTGGTGAAGGCGGCCGTCTGGTCCCCGGTCGACATCGGCGGCTACCTGTTCCTCGGCGGCCTGGCCGGCGCGTCCTCGGTGCTCGCCGCCGGGGCCGACCTCACCGGCCGGCCGGTGCTGGCACGCGCCGGGAAGATCGCCGCGCTCGGGGCAATCTCGGCCTCGGCGGCGGCGTTGGTGCACGACCTCGGCCGGCCGGCCCGGTTCGTCAACATGCTCCGGGTCCTCAAGCCGACCTCGCCGATGAGCGTCGGCTCCTGGCTGCTCGCCGGCTACGGCCCGGCGGCCGGTGTGGCGGCGGCGACCTCGGTCACCGGCCTGTTCCCCGGCGTCGGCCGCGCCGCCACCGTCGGCGCGGCCCTGCTCGGGCCGGCGGTCGCCTCGTACACGGCGGTGCTGATCTCCGACACCGCGACGCCCGCCTGGCACGGCGGCTACCGGGAGATGCCGTTCGTGTTCGTCGGCTCGGCCGCAGCGGCCGCCGCCGGGCTCGGCATGATCACCGCCGGCCCCGCCGAGGCCGGTCCGGCCCGCCGCGCGGCGGTGTTCGGCGCGGCTCTCGAAACCGTTGCCATGCACCGGATGCGGTCGAGCCTGGGCATGATCGCCGAGACCCACCACCAGGGCGCCGCCGGGAAACTGCTCAAGGCCGCCGAGGTGCTGACGATCGGCGGCGCGGTCACCGGCGCCGTGCTGGGCCGCCGCAGTCGCCTCGCCGCCGCCGTCGCCGGCGCCGCCCTGCTGGCCGGTTCCGTCTGCACCCGGCTCGGAGTGTTCCAAGCCGGCGTGCAGTCGGCCGAGGACCCGAAATACACCGTCACGCCACAGAAATCGTGACGCCGACTCCGGTCCTCATGGGGCGATTCGTCACGCGCTCCCCACTGCCAGCGGGTCGCTCGGCGCGGCCGCCTTGGCGTCGGCCATGCGTGCGCCCAGTTCCTGCAACTGCTTGCGCCCCATGGCCTTGCGCACCTGGGGGAACCAGTCCTGCTCCTCCTCCTCGACGTGGTGGCGGACGTTCTCGATCAGCACCGTCACCTTGGCGTCGAAGTTCTCCGCCTCGGGCGCCAGCTTGTCCAGCTCCGAGAGCATCCACATCACCACATGGTGCTCCTCGACGCTCTCCAGCACGTGATCCTCGGTTTCCGGCACCGCCTCCCTGGCGGCCGGATAGAAGATCGTCTCCTCGATGTAGGCGTGCGTGGTCAGCTCCCTGACGATGGAGTCGACCAGCCGCCGCTTGGTGACGAACGCTCGGTCGCCGGCCTGCTCGAACTTCTTGAACAGGCCCTCGACGGTCTTGTGGTCTTCCTTCAGCAACACGATGGCGTCGGTGGTCACGGTTGACTCCTCCCGAAAGTCGACAAGCCCCGCCGTCGCCGGTCGGAGCGGATCGGTGGGCGGCGGGGCCCGGTCAGGGAATTGCCCGGTTCGAACGATCCGAAACGCCCGAGCGAGCGCCGCCCGCCTCCCCAGCGGGTGAGAAGCCACGCGCAGCGGGTATCCGGCCGGCAACCCCGGAGGAGGCCCATGACCAGCGAGAGCAGCCCGGAACGGGACACCCAGCAGCGTCTGGCCCGCAACGTCGGCGAACTGTTGCAGGAGCTGCGCGTCGCCCAGAACGGCGTGCAGGTCCTGTTCGGTTTCCTGCTGTCGGTCGTGTTCACCGACAGCTACCGCAAGGCCGGCGACTTCGTGCACGTCACGCACGTGGTTGTCGTGCTGCTCACCGCCGCCTCGGTCGGCTTCCTCATCGCCCCGGCCGCCTGGCACCGACTGCTGTTCCGACGGGGCGCCCGCGAGTCCATCGTCAACCACGCGAGCAGATTCGTCGTGATCGGCCTGATCCTGTTGGCCGCGGCCATGTCCGGCGCCGTGCTGCTGATCGGCTACGTCGTGTTCGGCGGGATCGTCGGCGCCGTGCTCGGCGGGGTCATCGGGCTGCTGTTCGCCCTGCTGTGGTTCGCCTGGCCGAAGACGTTCGACGGCGAGCGCTCATGACGGGACGGAGACGTTGAGGCGGCCCAGGATGGCCAGATCGTCGACGGCGCCCCAGCGCTCGGCGATCTTCCCGTCGGCGAACCGCGCCATCACCATGCCCCGGGTCTCCACCCGGTGTCCGGTGGCGGCCACGCCGTGGAAGCGGCCGCGCTGGGTCCCGCTCAGCCGGTACACCATCGCCACGAACTCGCCGTCGGCGATGACGACGTCCTCCTCCAGGTGCAGATCCGGAAAGCACTCGCTCAAACCGACAAACGACCGCCGCAGGCCCTCGAAACCGCCGCCGTGGTCCGGCGCCGGGTCGTGGTCGACCAGGTCGTAGGCGTACACCTCGTCGAGGCGGTCGAACGCCTGCCTGTTCACCAGGTCCAGCAGCAGCCGGAGGGTCCGCACGTTCTGTTCCCGAGTCATCGCCGGCATCCTTCGCGTTGTCGTAGTCCACTGGTCGGGGCGACGTCGGCTTCCCCTCCACTGGCACTACCCCGTCACAACCCGGATAACCCGAACGGAAGCGGGTAGCCCCCGTCATGACCGAGACGAGCTTCCGCAGCCGCGCCGACGCGAGCCGGCTCATCCTGCTGGCAGAGGGGATCCTGCTGATGCTGCTCGGCGTCGTAGCGGGGTTCGTGCCGACCCCGCCCGGGGACGTCGCCGTCGTCGCCGGCTTCCAGATCAACCAACTGCACGCGATCGCCCTCGCCATCACCGGCCTGCTCGCCGTGCTGGTGAGCGTGCGCCGCCGACTCGTCCTTCCCTTCGCCGTGCTGCAACTGCTGGCCTACGGCGCCGCTTTTCTCTACGGGGCCAACATCCAGGGCCAGCGCACCCCGGACGGCTGGCAGTTCAACCAGGCCGACTCCTGGCTGCACCTGGGCATCGCCGTCGTCGCACTGGTCATCGCCATCACCGTGGGCGCGACCGCCGCGCAGCGCAAGCGCGGGATCGCGGCGAAATGACGTACGGCTACCACACCCTCGCCATCGGAGGAGACACTGATCATGATCGGCTACACCCTGATGACCGAACAGGCCGGCCCGCGTGACCTGGTCGAACACGCGGTCCGCGCCGAGCGGGCGGGTTTCGACTTCGAAGTGATCAGCGACCACTACTCCCCATGGCTGGCCGAGCAGGGACACGCCCCCAACGCGTGGGCGGTGCTCGGCGCGGTCGCCCAGGCCACCGAACGCGTTCGGCTGATGACCTACGTCACCTGCCCCACCATGCGCTACCACCCCGCCGTCGTCGCCCAGCAGGCCGCGACCGTGCAACTGTTGTCCGACAACCGGTTCACGCTCGGGCTCGGCTCCGGGGAGAACCTCAACGAGCACGTGACCGGCCGGGGATGGCCGCCGGTCAACGTGCGGCACGAGATGCTCAGCGAAGCGCTGGAGATCATCTCCCGCCTGTTCAACGGCGGCCACCTCGACTTCGCCGGGCGACACTTCCGGGTCGACTCGGCCAAGCTGTGGGACCTGCCCGAGCAGCGCGTGCCGGTCGGCGTCGCGGTGTCGGGCCAGCAGTCGGTGGAGCTGTTCGCGCCCAGCGCCGACCTGATGATCGCCGTCGAGCCCGACGAGGCGCTGTGCCAGGCCTGGCGGCAGGCCGCGCCGGACGCCGACCGGATCATCGGCCAGGTGCCCGTCTGCTTCGACCGGGACGAGGCCGCGGCCGTCCAGCGCGCCCACGAGCAGTTCCGCTGGTTCAGCGGCGGCTGGAAGGTCAACTCCGAACTGCCCGGGCCGACCGCTTTCGCCGGCGCCACCCAGCACGTGCGCCCCGAGGACGTCGCCGCCTCGATCCCGTGCGGACCGGAAGTCAAGCCGATCGTCGACGCCGTGTCGACGTTCCTCGACGCCGGCTTCACCGACGTGGCCCTGGTCCAGATCGGCGGCGACCACCAGGACGACTTCTTCACCTTCGCCCAGCAGGAACTGCTTCCGGCGCTCCGCGAGCGCTGACCCGACCCCAGGACATCACCGCGCGCCGAGCCGTTTGCCTGCGCGAGTTGGAGACCGCGCGAGTGGCAGAGTGATGTCCATGGACTACGTCCCCCACTTCAGACGGGAGATCGCGGCCTTCCAGGACGCGATCCGCCGGGCGGGCGCCGATGGCGCTCCCCCGGTCCCGTCCTGCCCCGGCTGGTCGACGTCGGACCTGCTGGCACACCTGGGCCGCGTGCAACGATTCGTGATCCACATCATCGAGCGGCGGCTGGCCGCGCCCCCCGACCCGGCCGACCGCGCCATCCTCAACCTGCCCGCCGACACCAGCGGCTGGCCCGCGCCGGAGCATGCGCCCAACCAGGGTCCCGTGCCGCCAGGCCTGGTCGACTGGTTCGCAGACGGGGCCTCGACGCTGGAAACGCTGTTCAGCAGCCGCGACCCGGACGAGCCGGTGTGGACGTGGTCGCCGGAGGGGACCGTCGGCTTCTGGTCACGGATGCAGACCATCGAAGCGGCCGTGCACCGTTGGGACGCCGAGAACGCCATCGGGGCGGCCCAGCCGATCGACGGCGACCTCGCCGCCGACGCCATCGAGCACACCTTCACCGTCATGGCCGCGTTCCGGCGCGCCCAATCCGAGGCCCCGGCCGGGCTGGGCGAAACCCTCCGCTTCCGCCGTACCGACGGCCCGGACGTCTGGACCGTGCAGTTCGACGGCGACGCCGTCCGCCTCATCGACCCCACCGAGCCCCGCCACGTCGAACTGTTCGGCACCGCCTCGGACCTGATGCTCTTCCTCTGGCGCCGAATCCCCGCCGACGACCTTCACGGCATAGTCGGAACCCGCGCGGTGCTCAACCGCTATTTCACGCTCGTGCCGCCGATGTGACCTTGGTGGTCGAAGCGGCGGATTGGGGATGGGGTGAGGGGTGTTTGAGGGGGGCGTTATCCAGGCTACTCCGGGGGCAGTTTGGTTAGTGACTCCGGGTGGATTTTGCGCGGAGACCTCTGGGCGATGGCGTATCAAGGCGCTATCGGGCAGGCTCCGCCTGCCTCGATACGCAAGAAGCTTATGCCATCGCCCCCCTCCGCGCAAAATCCACCCTCCGGAGCCTGAAGGTGTAGATCATTGTCGCCGTGGTGCTGTGGGTGGGGTCGTCGTGATGCTGTTTGTGGGGTCGTGATGCTGTTTAGGGGGTCGTCGCGATTATGCATGAAACGGGACTTCACCCATTAGTGGTTCGATTTGGATCTTGACCGGGCGTATGATTGAGGCATGGAAGAAATCACCCGAGAGCTGGAATCCGCTGAGCCTTCGGGAGCGATACTGGACCTGCTCCTTGGCGCGGATCTCTCCACCCTCACACCCGAGCAACAAGTCACCGCGTTCGTCATGGCCCGCAAGATCACGGCGGTTGCCGACCACGCTCGGCTGTGCATTCTCCGGAATTTCGACGACCTGGCCGAGATGTCCATGGCCACCCACGAGTCCGAACAGTCCCTGTTCCGACAGCAGGAGCGCGCCCAGGTCCTGGACCGGCTGCCTCGGCTGTGTGAGCAGCTGCGACGCGGGGAGATCGACCTGCGCCGCCTGGAGACCGTGGACGAGCGGGTGGTCCACCTCGACCCCGCCACGATCCCCCAGATCGAAGACCAGCTGGTGGATGTTGCTGCTGAGCTGACCCGCACCCAGTTGGCCCGCCGGACCACCAAGCTGGTCGCCGAGGCCGACCCGCTCGGCTACGAGCAGCGCCGCCAGAAGGCCCGCGACAAGGAACGCCGGATCGAGTTCTACCCCCTGCCCAACGGCATGGCCGAGCTGCGGATCCGCATGTCCGCGATCGACGCCCGCCAGTGCTACGACATCGCCACCGCTGATGCCCGCGCCCTGTGCAAGGACTGCCGCACCACCGACCAGAAACGAGTCGACGCCTTCCTGGACCGGTTCCTGGGCTACGGCATCGACCGCAAAGTCCAGGTCCACGTCACCCTGTCCATGGAGACGTTGATGGGCCTGACCGAGGACCCGGGCCTGCTGGATGGCTACGGCCCCATCGCCGCCGACTCCGCCCGCGAACTGGCGATGCTCGGCCCGTGGCGCGGGGTCCTGCTCGATGAGTACCAGCGGGCCGCTGCGATGGCCACCCACCTCTACAAACCCCCAGCCCGCTGCCGCGAGTTCACCAAACTCCGCGACGGCGGCACCTGCTGCGCCCCCGGCTGCATCAACCCCATCCAAGAAATCGACCACACCATCCCCTGGCCGAAAGGCAAGACGAACCCGGACCAGCTCAAGGGCTACTGCCAACACCACCACCACATCAAACACGGCAACCACACCGTCACCTTGGATGAGGACGGCACCCTGCACTGGGTCACTCCCCAGGGCCGCCACTACACCACCCAACCCCACCAGTACTGACCACCACGCAGTCCCACCCCGCCCTACCGCCCCCCGTCGCACTCGTTCTTTGACAATTCCACAGCGGACCGAAACTCCCCCTCCAACAACACAAAGCCGGTAACCTGCGAAAGCGACTGGCAACACAGACTTTCCACTTCGACAATCGGAGGGTGGATTTTGTGTGGAGGGGGGCGATGGCATAAGCTTCTTGCGTATCGAGGCAGGCGG